>JANPOW010000462.1:0-3488 GCA_031428185.1 Betaproteobacteria bacterium
GTGCGCACCGGTGGGCGTGTGGCAGACCGTCCAGGCTTCCACTACGAGCCCACGGTGCTGGTGGGCTGCACCGATGCGATGGACGTCATGACCAAAGAGATCTTCGGCCCGGTGCTGCCCATCCGCGTGGTCGACACGCTCGATGAGGCGCTGGCGCTGGCCAACAACTCCGACTACGGCCTCACGTCCTCGGTGTTCACCCAGAACCTGAACGCGGCGATGCAGGCAGTGCGCGAGTTGCGCTTTGGCGAGACCTACATCAACCGCGAGCACTTCGAGGCGATGCAGGGCTTCCACGCCGGCCGCCGCAAGAGCGGTATCGGCGGCGCTGACGGCAAACATGGCCTGTACGCGTACACCGAGACCCAAGTGGTCTATCTGCAAACCCAGTGAGCATTGCCGCGCCGCAGCCGCAGGCGGGCTGCGGCCGGCTCAGGATCACCCGCAATTTTTGAAAGTGGCTGCCATGCCCGCCCATGATCTGCTTGCCGGCCGCACGGTCATCGTCACCGGTGCGGCCACCGGCATCGGCCAGGCCTTTGCCATCGGCGCCGCCACGCAGGGCGCCAACGTCGTTGTCGCCGACATGAACGCCGCCGACGAGACCGTGGCCGCGATCACCGCCGCTGGCGGCCAGGCGCTGGCCGTGCGGGTGGACGTGGCCGACAACGCGTCGGTGCAGGCGATGGCCGCTGCGGCGCTGCAGCGCTTCGGCCGCATCGACGGGCTGGTCAACAACGCGGCCTACTTTCGCGAGGTCACGCTCACACCGTTTGAAGAGCTTGACCCGGCGCAGTGGGAGCGCATCTTTGCCGTCAACGTCAAAGGTGTGTGGCAATGCTGCAAGGCGGTGATGCCGGCCATGCGGGCGCAACAGTGGGGGGCAATCGTCAACATCGCCTCGGTGGTGGCGGTGGCCGGGCAGCCGGGCTACCTGCACTACGTGGCCACCAAGGGCGCGGTGCTGGCCATGACCAAGGGCCTGGCCAAGGAATGTGGCCCGCTCGGCGTGCGCGTCAACGTCATCGCGCCGGGCTTTGTGATCACCGACGCCACCAAGAACCGCCCACTTGAGTGGCAGCAAAGCTTTCTGAAGGCCCGCGCCATCGCGCGCGAGCAGCGGCCCGACGACCTGGTGGGCACAGCGCTGTACCTGCTGTCTGATCTGTCGGCATTTGTGTCGGGCCAGACCATCGTCGTCGATGGCGGCCACATCATGTATTGACCCAGAGGGCACCCATGCACGATCTCATCCTGCACCACTACCCGTTCTCCAGCTTTTCCGAGAAAGTGCGCACCGCGCTCGGTTTTAAAGGCCTGGCGTGGCGCTCGGTGGAGATCGCCGGCCTGCCGCCGCGGCCGCTGCTCAGCCCGCTCACCGGCGGCTACCGCCGCGCCCCGGTGCTGCAGGTGGGCGCCGACATCTACTGCGACACCAATGTCATCCTGCCGGCACTCGACCGCCTGGCCGCTGGCCCCAGCCTGTACCCGGCCGGCAGCACAGGTGTGGCGCAGGGCCTGGGTTTTGCGTGGGAGCGCCAGATGTGGGTGCCCACCATCGGCCTGTTGGTGCACTACATCGGCGAGCACATCCCGGCCGAATTCATCCAGGACCGCAAGGACGGCTACCTGATGATCGACATCTCCCAAGCCGCGATGGCGCCGCAGTTCGAGCAGCACCTGCAGTTCGTGCGCGGGCAGCTTGGCTGGCTGACGCAGGCGCTGGCGGCCCGGCCGTTCCTCTTCGGAGATGCGCCAAGCGCGGCCGATCTGGCGTGCTGGCAGACGCTGTTTTTGCTGCGCAAAAACTGCCCGCCCGAGGTCGACACGTTGCTGGGCCTGGCCCCCGCGTCGCCGCTGCTGGCCTGGTACGACCGCATCGCCGGCTTTGGCCATGGCACACCCACGGCGATGACGGCCGAGCAGGCATTCGCGGTTGCGCGGGCCGCGAGCCCGCTGCCGGTGGCCCACCTCAACCCGAACGGCGACCCCGGCGGCCTGCAGGCCGGCTGCCCGGTGACAGTGACACCCGACGACAACGCGCGCGTGCCGGTCAGCGGCACGCTGGTGGCAGCCGGCGCACAAGAGATCGTCATCCATCACAAAGACGCCCAGGCCGGCGACTTGCACATCCACTTCCCGCGGGTCGGCTTCGACGTGCTGGCGGCCTGACCCCAGGAGCATTTTTAATGAACATTCAAGACGCCAACAAGCAGACCTGCCGCGATTACTTCCGGGCCTTTCTGGCACGCGACACGGCGTGGATGGACCGCCACATCGCAGCCGATTTTGTGCGCCATGACCCTGGCCTGCCGTTCGAGGTGCGCGGCCCGCAGGGCGTGGTCCAGCTGCACGATGCGCTGCTGCCCGCGTTCCCCGACATGACCTTGCCGCTGGAAGACTTTGTCGCCGAAGGCGAAAAGGTGCTGGTGCGGCTGCGCGTCAAAGGCACGCACACCGGCGCGTTTGGCGACATGGCCGCCACCGGGCGCACCATCGACATCGGCGTGCTGGACCTGTTCCAAATCCGCGACGGTGTGCTGGTCGAACACTGGGCCTTGCTGGACAACCTGGGCATGCTCAAGCAGCTGGGTGCTCTGCCGGCTTGATCGCGGCATGACCCCGGCTTGACCCCGCTCTGATCGCGGCATGACCCCGGCCTGACCCCGGCTGAAGGAGCCGTCCATGCAATTGCTGGCCAACACCACCTCGCCGTTTGTGCGCATCGCGCACGTGGCCATGATCGAGATGGGCATCGACATCGAACCCACGCTGGTTGACCCCTGGGCCGACGATGCGCGGCTGCGCGCCGCCAACACCGCCACCCGCGTGCCCACGCTGGTGCTGGACGACGGTACGCCGCTGACCGAATGCCTGCTCATCGTGCAGTGGCTGGAGTGCACGCGCCCCCCGCCCGACTGGCCCAGCCTGACTGGCCAGGGCGCCGCAAGCGCCGGCATCTTGTCCCGCACCGGCGTTGCCATCGGCGCCATTGACGCAGCCACCATCACCATCATCACCCGCAAGGTCACCGCGCCGGTGCTGTTCGACGAGACGCCGGTTGGCCTGCGCCGACGCCGGGCGATGGTGGACGGCCTGCAGCGGCTGGACGCGCAGGCGGGTGCGATTGCAGCCACCGGTACGCCCACGCTGGATGCCATCGCTGCCGTCACGCTGCACGACTACCAGCAACTGCGCTTCGGTAGCCAGCCCTGGCTGCCCGCCACACCGCGCCTGGCCGCGCTGGCTGAGGCCTGGAACACGCGGCCCTCGTTTGCACGCACACGGCCCTATCTGCCGGCCTGACGCAACCCGCCACTGACCAGGCTGCCGTTCACGCGGCTAGTAGCCTGTCGGACTTGGGGCGTCGATAGCGAGAAACGGCCCCAGCGAGGACAGTTTTTGCCGGATTTGCAGGCCCATAGTTCAACTATGGGACAAAAAGCCGGTAAAAAATGGACCGCTGAGGCCGTTTCGCAGCCGACGTT
>JANPOW010000463.1:0-7682 GCA_031428185.1 Betaproteobacteria bacterium
TGCGAAACGGCCTCAGCGGTCCATTTTTTACCGGCTTTTTGTCCCATAGTTGAACTATGGGCCTGCAAATCCGGCAAAAACTGTCCTCGCTGGGGCCGTTTCTCGCTATCGACGCCCCAAGTCCGACAGGCTCCTAGCACCCGGTTGCAGCGGCACTGGATTTGAGGAGCTCACCCTCGGGCCAAACGGGATAACCCTGGCAGCGCCCGCTAAGGCCGCCCGGTAGAGTGGCGGGCACAAAAAAAGAACGGTCGTGCTATTTGGAATCGACCGTGTTTTTGATCCACTCACCCGGAGACCCCCATGATCCATTTCAAACTCAGTGCAGTTGCGCTGCTGGGCGCTGCCCTGCTGGCAGCTTGCGGCGGCGGCGAGCCCACCATCCCTGGCTCTGGCGCACCTGCCGGCGCGCCCACAACCAAAGGCACCTTCACTGCCTTGGTGACCTTTGGCGACAGCCTGAGCGACCTGGGCAGTTACGCCCCGGCCACCTCGCTCAGCGGCAATGGTGCGGCGCCCTACTTTGGCGGCAAGTTCACCACCAACATCGACGGCAACCTGGGCAAAGTCTGGGTGGAGAACCTGGCCAGCACCATGGGCTTGGTGGTGACACCGGCCGAGGTGGGCTTTGCCGGCAGCTCGGTCAAATGCCCGGCCAAACTGGTGAATGCGGCGTTGGCGGGCACTTGCACCGGCTACGGCCAGGGTGGCTCTCGGGTGACTGACCCCAACGGCATCGGCCACACCACCGCCAGCGGCGGCGCGGCAGCACTCACCGTGCCGGTGGTGACGCAGATTGCCAACCATCTGGCCGCCTTCAGCAGCTTCAAGAGCAGCGACCTGATCCTGGTCTGGGCCGGCAACAACGATGTGTTTGCCCAGTTTGGCGCCTTCACGGTGGCCGCCACCACCATCCAGACCAATGCCGCGCAGGGCAAGATCAGCGCCGACGAGGCCAACCGGCAGCTCTACAACGCGCAGACAGCGGCGCAAAACGGCATGAAGCAGGCCGCGCTGGAGTTGAGCGCGCTGGTGCGCAGCCAGATCCTGGCCAAGGGCGGCAAATACGTGGCGGTGTTCAACCTGCCCGACTCCAGCCTGACGCCGTTTGGCAACAGCCTGCCGGCCAATGTGAAACCGGTGCTGACCACCCTGGTGGACACCTTCAACCTCTGGCTGCGTGATGGCCTGACCGACCTGCCGGTGCAGTGGGTGGACCAGAACACGCCGGGCAAGGATGTGTTCGCCAACCCGGGCAAATACGGGCTGGCCAACAACACGGTGCCGACTTGCGACGCCACCAAGATATCGGCCATCACCCGGGGCGCGGTGACCGATGGCTCATCGCTGTTCTGCAACACCACACCCGGCATGCCCTACAACGGCCTGCGCACTGGCGCTGATGTCAACACCTGGCAGTTTGCCGATGCTGTGCACCCCACACCCGGCGGCCACAAGATCATCAGCGACTACGTCACCTCGCAGCTCAAAGCCTTTGGCTGGATCTGAAGCCCGCAGCGCACCGGAGAACACCACCATGCACACCTTCACCACACCCCCCCTGCTGCTGCGCGGCAGCCTGCCGCTGGCCGCCGCACTGGCCTGCAGTGGCGCGCTGGCGCAAAGCGCTGAACCGCTCAACACCGTCAAGCTGGGCGCCATCGACTACCAAACCCATGCCCGCACCACCGGCATCACCGGCCTGGGCGTGCCACCCGGCGCCGACGCCAGCCTGGGCAATGCCACCACCTTGTTGTTCACCTACGAGCGCGCACTGGCGCCGCGCCTGGGGGTGGAGTTTGTGCTGGGCTTGCCACCCAAGATCACCGCACGTGGTGCTGGCACCGTGCCGTTTTTGGGCGAGGTGCTGAGCGCGCGCAACGTGGCGCCCACCGTGCTGCTCAACTACCACTTTGGTGAGCCCGGTGGTGCATTGCGGCCTTATGTGGGCGCCGGCGTCAACTACACCCGCTTCACCGATGCCAAGACCCCCTATGGCTGGAAGGTGAGCTTGTCCGACAGTTGGGGCCTGGCGGTACAGGCCGGGGTGGACTACGCGCTGGGCTCGCAGTGGGGCTTGTTTGCCAGTGTGGGTGCGGTGCAGGTCAAGAGCGACTTGGTGGCGGTGGGCGCGGCGGTCTTGCGCACCACCATCGACTTCCGGCCGGTCACCATTGCCGCCGGGCTGGCGTACCGCTTCTGACGGCAGCGGCGGCGGGGGTGGGGCAGCAAGACCGGACAGGATGGGATGATCCACACCCCATCCACTGTGATACCCGCCCTGCCATGACCCACCGCCCCGCGTTGCAACTCCCCCTGGCCGCCCTGCTGCTTGCCAGCGCCAGCCTCAGCTGGGCCCAGGCGCCCGCCGCAGTTGCCGTGCCGGCGCCAGTGGGCAGCCCACGGCCGCAGGCCGCACCCACACCGGACGCCACCAACACGGCCGGCAGCGTCATCACCACCAGCAGCGGCCTCGTCTTCAAGCTGATGAAGCAGGGCACAGGCCCCAGCCCGCTGGCCACCGACACGGTCAAGGTGCATTACCGTGGCACCTTCATGGACGGCAAAGAGTTTGACAGCTCGTACAAAAACGGCGGGCCGGCCGAGTTCCCGCTCAACCGGGTCATCAAGTGCTGGACCGAAGGGGTGCAGCGCCTGCAAGTGGGTGGCTCGGCCAAGCTGACCTGCCCACCGGCGATTGCCTACGGTGCCAATGGCGCCGGTGGGGTGATCCCGCCCAATGCCACGCTGCAGTTCGAGGTGGAGTTGCTGGGCATCAGCAAGTAAGTTGCCAGCGCCGGTGTCGGCAGCAGCCAAGCGCCAGCGCCAACCGCGCCACCAGCGCTCAGGGCCTGGCCACCGAGAACTGCATGGCTTGCGGTTGGCGGGCGTCGCCCTCGCGGCAGATGGCCAGGGTCAGGGCCAGCACGGCGCGGCTCTGGCGCGGGTCAATGACGCCATCGTCCAGCAGCATGGCGCTGGTGCTGAAGACACTCATCTGCGATTCGAACCGCTGCACGATGCTGGCTTGCAGCGCGTCCAGCTGGGCCTGGTCCACCACGCCGTTTTTGCGCTGCATCGCGGCCTCGGTGACGATGGCCATGGTCTTGGCCGCTTGCTCGCCGCCCATCACCGCCGTCTTGGCATTGGGCCAGCTGAAGGCAAAACGCGGGCCAAAACCACGGCCACACATGCCGTAGTTGCCGGCGCCAAAACTGGCGCCGCAATACAGCGTGATCTGCGGCACCGTGGCATTGCTGACGGCCTGGATCATCTGGCTGCCCTGCTTGATCATGCCGGCCTGCTCATACTGTTTGCCCACCATGAAGCCGGTGGTGTTCTGCAGGTAGACGATGGGTGTGCGGCTTTGGCAACAGGACTGGATGAAATGCACTGCCTTGGCCGCGCCGGCGTTGTCGATGGGGCCGTTGTTGGTGATGAAGCCCACCGCATGGCCTTCGATGCGGGCGTGGCCACACACGGTGGCCGCACCGTAGTGCGCGCCAAACAGCAGAAAGTCGGAGTCATCGACGATGCGGCCAATCACCTGGCACATGTCGACCGGGCGTTTGTGGTCATGCGGCACCAGGCCCAGCAGTTCTTCCGGGTCCAACCGGGGTGGTTTGAAGCCCGGCATGGTGCTGGCTGCCGCAGGCTCAGGCCAGTCGATCTGGCCCATCACCTCACGCGCCAGGCGCAGCGCGTCGCGGTCGTCCTCGGCCAGGTAGTCACCCAGGCCCGACACCTGGGTGTGCATCTCGGCGCCGCCCAGGTCTTCTTCCGTGGCCACCTCGCCGGTGGCGGCCATCAACAAGGGTGGGCCGGCCAGAAACGCACGCGAGCGGCCACGCACCATGATGATGTAGTCCGACAGCCCGGTTTGGTAGGCCCCGCCTGCGGTGGACGAGCAATGCGTGACTGTGACCACCGGCAGCCCGGCGGCCGACATGCGCGCCAGGTTGCGGAACAGCGCACCGCCCCGCACAAACTGCTCCACCCGGTACTTGAGCAAGTTGGCGCCGGCGCTTTCCACCAGTTGCAGGTAGGGCAGCTTGTTTTCCAGCGTCAGCGCCTGGATGCGCAGCGCCTTGTCCAGACCCATGGCCTGCATGGCGCCGGCGTCAATGCCGGAATCACTGGCGCTGACCATGCAGCGCTTGCCGGCCACCACGCCAATGCCGGCGATGACCCCACCACCGGGCACGGTTTTGTCGGGGTCGGGTGTGTCATGGCCGTAGCCGGCCAGGCTGCAGAGCTCCAAAAACGGCGTGCCCGGGTCCAGCAACAACGCGATGCGCTCACGCGGCAGCAACTGGCCACGGGCAGCAAAGCGTGCGCGTGATTTATTGCTGCTGTCGATGGCCCGCTGCTCGGCGGCGCGCACCCGGTCCAGCAAGGCCAGCAGGCTGGCGCGGTTGGCGGCATAGGCCTCGCTGTTGGGGGAAACGGTGGATTCGATGGTGGCCATGGGTCGCTGTTCAGTCAGATGCCGAGCTGGCGCGCGGCCAGGTCTTTCATGATTTCTTCCGATCCACCGCCGATCATCATGACCTTGACCTCGCGGTAGATGCGCTCACTGCGGGTGCCGCGCATCAAGCCCATGCCACCCAAAATCTGCACCGCGCTGTCGGCGCAAAACTGCATGCACTGGGTGGCCTGCACCTTGGCCATGGCCGTGCGGGCCACCAGCTGCGCTGCATCAGCTTGGCTGTGCTGCACGCGCCACGCCAGCTCATACACATGGCAGCGCGCCACGTCGATGCTGCGCAGCATGTCCATCAGCTTGTGGCGTATCACCTGGCGCTCACTTAAGCGCGCGCCAAAGGTGGTGCGCTGGCGCGCCCAGTCCAGCGCCTCATCGAAACACACCTCGGCATAAGCCACTGCCTGAGCGGCCATGCCCAGCCGTTCACCGTTGAAATTGGTCATGAAGGTTTTGAAGCCCTTGCCCTCCTCACCAATCAGGTTGGCCACCGGCACGCGGCAGTTCTCAAAGCGCAAATGCGCGGTATCACTGGCCCACCAACCCATCTTGTCCAGCTTGCTGCGGCTCAGGCCAGGGGTGTCGCCGTCGATCAGCAAGGCCGAGATACCGCCCGGGCCTGTGTTGGCCGGGTCAGTGCGCACCGCCACGGTGATGAAATCCGCCCGCATGCCCGAGGTGATGAAGACTTTTTCGCCGTTGACGATGTAGTGCTCACCGGCCGCATCCACGCCGCGGATGGCGGTGGTCTTGAGTGCGGCCACGTCCGATCCACCCGAGGGCTCAGTGACGGCCAGCGCCGCAATCTTGTCGCCCGCCAGCACCGGTGGGATGACCCGGGCCTGCAGCGCTGCGCTGCCAAAGTGCTTGACCGGGGGCAGGCCGATGGTGTGCGACATCAGAGAAGCGGCCACCCCGCCCGCACCGGGCCTGGCCAGTTCTTCACTCAGGATGAGGTGGTAGAACAAATCGGCCGGTGTGCCGCCCAAAGGCTCGGGGTAGTCCAGGCCCAGCAGGCCGATGGTGGCGGCCTTCTTGTACAGCTCGCGTGGGAAGCCACCCGCTTCGTCCCAGGCGGTGGCGTGCGGCGTGATCTCGGCCGCCACCCAGGTGCGCAGCGCGGCGCGGAACTGCAGGTGCTCAGGCGTAAAAAAGTGGGGTGCGGCGGGGGCGTCCAACAAGCTCATCGGGTCTGCCTTGTGCTGTCAGCCCGCACTCTGGCTGTCCCGCCCGGCAAGGTCTTGCGCCAATTGGCTGGTGGCTTGGCAGGCCGGCTTGGGGCTGCGGATAAATCCTGACGTGCGCCTGGGCGTCTTCGTCCGAAGCGACGATGGCCGACCCCGGCAGGTGCCGGCAGACTGCCGTATCCCAAGGAGATGTGATGACCCTGCGCAGCACCCACCGCCCGCTCAAGCGCCCCATCCGCCTGGCCGCCCTGCTGGCCACCTTGGCGGCGTTGGCCACAGCGGCCACTGCCGCCGAGACCCAGGGCGTGAGCAAGACCGAAATCCTGATCGCCACCATCCAGGATTTGTCCGGCCCGGTGGCAGCCTACGGCAAGGCCGCACGCAACGGCCTGCAACTGCGGGTGGACGAGATCAACGAGCAAGGTGGTATCCACGGCCGCAAGATCAAACTGCTGGTGGAGGACAACGGCTACGACCCCAAAAAAGCCGTGCTGGCGGCGCAAAAGCTGGTGACGCAGGACAAGGTGTTCTTGATCGCATCGCACATCGGCACGCCGATGAACAACGCGGTGATGCCGCTGATGTTTGAGAAGGGTGTCATCAACTTCATGCCGCTGTCGGCCGGGCGCGAGATGTTCGAGCCGCCGCACAAGCTCAAATTTGCCAGCGTGGCCTCGTACTTTGAGACCCTGCGCATGAACGTGCCCAAGCTGTTCAAGGAAAAATCAGCAAAGCAGGCTTGCGCGCTGTACCAGGACGACGACTACGGCCTGGAGGTGCTGCGCGGCGCCGAGGCCGGCTTGAAGGAAATCGGCGTGACGCTGGGTGAAAAAACCACCTACAAACGCGGCGCCACGGATTTTTCATCCCAGGTGGCGCGGCTCAAGGCCAGCGGCTGTGATTTTCTGGTGATGGGCACCATCGTGCGCGAGACCATCGGCACCATTGCCGAGGCCCGCAAGACCGGCTGGAACCCCACGTTCATCGGCTCGCAGGCCAGCTACACCGACTTGATCCACAAGCTGGGTGGCAAGGGCATGGACGGTTATTACGCGGTGTCCACCAACTTCTTCCCCTACCTCGACCTGGACAACCAGCCGCTGCGTTTTTGGGCCAACAAATACAAAACCAAGTTCAACGACGACCCCAGCACTTACGCCACCGGCACCTACGCGGTGATGGACATCTTCTTGAAAGCCGCACTCAAAGCCGGCCCCAACCTGACCACCGACAGCTTTGTCAAAGCCATGGAAACCATGGGCGAGGTGCCGGCCGACATGTTTGGCTCGCCGCCGCTGAGCTTCACGCCCACCAAGCGGCTCGGGTCCACCTTGTCACGCCTGAGCCAGATCCAGGACGGCCGCTGGAAAGTGGTCTCTGACCTGCGTTGAACCGGATGACCACGATGACCACCACAACCACCACAGCATCCAAGACCGTCACCGACGCACTCAACACCCGCCTGTCGGTGCGCGATTTTTTGCCCACCCCCGTGCCTGCCGATCTGATCCGCCAGGTGCTGGCCACCGCGTCGCGTGCACCGTCAGGTGGCAATGTGCAGCCCTGGGTGATCGACGTGGTGGCAGGTGCGCCGCTGGATGCACTCAAAGCCATCATGCAAACCCGCCTGGCCGAGGTGGCTGCCGGTGACAAGCGCGAGGTGCCCGAGTACGACATCTACCCGAAGGAGCTGGTGTCGCCGCACCGCGACTACCGTTTCCAGGTGGGTGAGGACATGTATGCCCGGCTGGGCATCCCGCGTGAGGACAAGCCCGCCCGGCTGCGCTGGTTTGCCCGCAACTACCAATTTTTTGGCGCGCCGATGGCCTTGTTTTGCAGCGTGGACCGGCGCATGGGCCCACCGCAGTGGAGCGACCTGGGCATGTTTCTGCAATCGGTGATGCTGCTGCTGCGCGAGGC
Organism: Betaproteobacteria bacterium; assembly: GCA_031428185.1. GTDB lineage: Bacteria > Pseudomonadota > Gammaproteobacteria > Burkholderiales > Burkholderiaceae_C > Pseudaquabacterium. The sequence goes on from JANPOW010000463.1 coordinate 7,591, forward strand.
GGGTTACGACAGTTGCGCGCAAGAGTGCTGGGCGGTCTACCCCAAGACGATCGGTGAGTTCATCCACATCCCGGCCGAGCGCATGTTGTTCA
>JANPOW010000464.1:0-19233 GCA_031428185.1 Betaproteobacteria bacterium
GACAAAGGAGCACTCCATGCCTCGCGTCAAACGTGGTGTAACCGCACGCGCCCGCCACAAAAAGATCCTGGCCCTGGCCAAGGGTTATCGCGGCCGCCGCAAAAACGTCTTCCGCATCGCCAAACAGGCGGTGATGAAGGCGGGCCAATATGCCTACCGTGACCGCCGTACCCGCAAGCGTGTGTTCCGCGCCTTGTGGATTGCCCGTATCAACGCCGCTGCGCGTGGTTTGGGCATCACCTACAGCAAGTTCATGGCTGGCATGAAAAAGGCTGCGATCGACATCGACCGCAAGATGTTGGCTGAACTCGCCGTCAACGACCCGGCTGCTTTTGGCAGCATCGTCGCCAAGGTGAAGGCCCAGCTGGCTTGAGTCCCGCAGCCCGGCCTTTGCTGGCCGGGTTTGCTTCCAAGCATTGAAGGTCGTCACCTGTGGGCGACCTTTTTTTGTTTCTGAAACGCTCATGAACGATCTCGACGCATTGGTGGCTTCGGCCGTGGCTGAATTTGACGGCGCGCCCACGCCCGCTGAACTGGAAAACGCCAAAGCGCGCTTTTTGGGCAAGGCCGGCCGGGTGACTGAATTGCTCAAAGGCCTGGGCGCCTTGACGCCTGACGAAAAAAAGACCCGTGGCGCCGAAATCAACCAGACCAAGCAGCGCATCGAGGCCGCACTCATCACTCGCCGCCAGGCGCTGGCCGAGGCCGAGCTGGCCCTGCAGCTAAAAGCCGAAGCGCTCGATGTGACCTTGCCCGGGCGCCAGCGTGGCACCGGCGGGCTGCACCCGATCTCCCGCACGATGGAGCGCATCGAGGCCATCTTTGGGTCCATGGGGTTTGACGTGGCCGAAGGCCCCGAGATCGAGACCGACTGGATGAGCTTCACCGCGCTCAACAACCCCGAGAACCACCCGGCGCGTTCAATGCAGGACACGTTTTATGTGGACATGCAAGACGAGGCCGGCCGTTGGTTGAACCTGCGGCCGCACACCTCACCGATGCAGGTGCGTTATGCCAAGGCCCACGCCGCGCGCCATGCCGACGCGATTGCCCGGCAAGCGCCCATTCCTGAAATACGCGTGATCGCGCCCGGCCGCACCTACCGGGTGGACAGCGACGCCACCCACTCGCCGATGTTTCACCAGTGTGAAGGCCTGTGGATTGGCGAGAACGTCAGCTTCAAGGATTTGAAGGTGGTGTTCACCGCCTTTTGCCGGGCGTTTTTTGAGAGTGACGACCTGCAACTGCGGTTCCGCCCGTCGTTTTTTCCGTTCACCGAGCCGTCGGCGGAAATCGACATCGCGTTTGCCAGCGGCCCGCTGCAGGGCAAATGGCTGGAGGTGGGTGGCTCGGGCCAGGTCCATCCAACCGTGGTGCGCAACTTCGGGCTGGACCCGGAGCGCCACATCGGCTTTGCCTTTGGCATGGGCATGGACCGCCTGACCATGCTGCGCTACGGTGTCAACGACCTGCGCTTGTTCTTCGAGAACGACCTGCGTTTCCTGCAGCAATTCCGCTAAGCCGCCCTGCAGTCCCCACCATCCCTGCGACCCTGACCGTCATAGACCATGCAATTCCCTGAATCCTGGCTGCGCGTATTTTGCAACCCACCGCTGTCCACCACCGAGCTGGCTGAGCTGCTGACCATGGCCGGCCTGGAGGTGGAAAGCTTGAGGCCGGTGGCGCCGCCGTTTTCCGGCGTGGTGGTGGGCGAGATTGTGGACGCCGAGCAGCACCCCAACGCCGACCGCCTGCGGGTGTGCCGGGTGGATGCCGGCCCGCACTCCAAAGACGGCCCGCTGCAAATCGTCTGCGGCGCGCCCAACGCCCGGGTGGGCATGCGTGTGCCGCTGGCGCTGGTCGGCGCTGAGCTGCCGCCGGCCGATGACAGCGTGGCCGACGCCAAGCCCTTCAGCATCAAGCTGGGCAAGCTGCGCGGTGTGGAAAGCCAGGGCATGTTGTGCTCGGCCAAAGAGCTCAAGCTCAACAACGACCACGGCGGCCTGCTGGAGCTGGCGGCCGATGCCCCGCTGGGTGCCGATGTGCGCAGCGTGCTGGCGCTGGACGACACGCTGTTCACCCTCAAGCTCACCCCCAACCTGGGCCACGCCCTCAGCGTCTACGGCATTGCGCGTGAGGTGTCGGCACTGACCGGCGCACCACTGGTCACACCAGATTTCCCGCCGGTGCCGGCCTGCACTACCGACCACCTGCCGGTGACGATTGAAGCGCCCGACCTGTGTGGCCGTTTCTCGGGCCGCACCGTGCGCGGAGTCAACACCCGCGCCAAGACGCCAGGCTGGATGGTGGACCGGCTGGCGCGCTGCGGTCAGCGCTCGGTCACCGCGCTGGTGGACATCTCCAACTATGTGATGTTTGAGTACGGCCGGCCGTCGCACATCTTTGATCTGGACAAGATCCACGGCGGCCTGGTGGTGCGTTGGGCAAAGGCTGGTGAAACGCTCAAATTGCTGAACGGCAACACGGTGGCGCTGGACGCGCAATCGGGCGTTCAAGTGGGTGTGATTGCCGACGCGCAGGGTGTTGAATCCCTCGCGGGCATCATGGGCGGTGATGCCACAGCGGTGTCCGACAGCACCCAAAACGTCTACGTCGAAGCGGCGTTCTGGTGGCCTGAAGCAGTGGCCGGCCGCTCACGCCGTTTCAACTTCAATACCGATGCCGGCCACCGTTTTGAGCGGGGCGTGGACCCTGCCGGCACGGTGGACCACATCGAGCACATCACCCGGCTGATCATCGATATCTGCGGCGGCCAGGCCGGGCCGGTGGATGACCAGACGGTGAATTTGCCGCAGCGCGCATCCGTGGCCATGCGTGTGGCCCGGGCGGCCAAGGTCATCGGCATGCCGGTCACGCAGGCGCAATGCGCCCAGGTTTTTGCCCGGTTGGGCCTGGCCTTCACCGAGTCGCCCGGTGTGTTGACCGTCACCCCGCCCAGCTGGCGCTTCGATCTGACCATCGAAGAAGACCTGATCGAAGAGGTGGTACGGGTCATCGGCTACGGGCAGTTGCCCGACAGCGCACCCATCGCCCCCATCACGCCGCGCATCCCGCCTGAAGCCCGGCGCAGCAGCTTTGCCGTGCGCCGTGCCCTGGCGGCGCTGGACTACCAGGAAACCATCAACTTCAGCTTTGTCGAGGCGCGCTGGGAGCATGAGCTGCACGGCAATGTCGACCCGATCAAGGTGCTGAACCCGATTGCCTCTCCGCTGGCGGTGATGCGGTCCAGCCTGATCGGCAGCCTGGTGCAGGTGCTGCAGTACAACCTGGCGCGCAAAGCGGGCCGGGTACGGGTGTTTGAGCTGGGCCGGGTGGCGCTGCGCGATGCCTGCGTGCTGGCCGGTGAACTGACGGTTGCCGGTATCCACCAGCCCATGCGCATCGCCGCGCTGGCTTACGGCCCGGCCGTGGCCACGCAGTGGAGCGACAAAGAGCGCATGGTCGATTTTTTCGACATCAAAGGCGACGTGGAGGCCTTGCTGGCACCGCGCCAGCCGGTGTTTGTGGCGGCGCAGCACCCCGCGCTTCACCCAGGTCGCAGCGCCACTGTGCTGCTGGACGGGCAAGTGATTGGTGTCATTGGCGAGCTGCACCCGCGCTGGCGCCAGGCGTATGACTTGCCGCAGGCGCCGGTGCTGGTGGAGCTGGACCTGGCGGCAGTGCAGCTAAAACCCGTGCCCACCGCCCAAGCCATCCCGCGCCACCAGAGTGCCTGGCGTGATCTGGCGCTGGTGGTGCCTGAGTCATGCACCCATGACGGCTTGATCAGCGCCTTGCGTGCCGACCCGGCTGGCCTGGTGCGCTCGGCCAGGTTGTTTGATGTCTACCGTCCCGGTGCTGGCACGGCGGGTTTCAGTGCCGGTGAACGCAGCATGGCGGTGCGGCTGGAATTGCTGGACGCTGCCACCACGCTGACCGAAGACCGTATCGACGCGGCAGTGGCTGCCGCCGTGGCCCGCGCCAGTGCCGCGCACGGCGCCCACCTGCGTGGCTGACATGGCACACCCGACGGTTCCCCATCTCCCCATCTCCCCACCACCGCATCCAACGGACACACGATGACCATCGAGGACACCCCGCCCAGCCGTGTGATCTTGCCGTCACTGGAAACGCCCACGCTGACCAAAGCCGATCTGGCCGAGCTGCTGTTTGAGCGTCTGGGACTCAACAAGCGTGAGTCCAAGGACATGGTTGAAGCTTTTTTTGAGCTGGTGCACAAGACGCTGGTCAAGGGCGACGATGTCAAGCTCTCAGGCTTTGGCAACTTCAACATCCGGCGCAAGGCACCGCGCCCCGGGCGCAACCCGCGCACCGGTGAGGCGATCCCGATCAAGGCGCGCAACGTGGTCACCTTCCACGCCAGCCACAAGCTCAAGACCATCGTGCAAGGGGATGCCCCGGTTGGTGAGGACTTCGAGTAAAGTTTGAGTTCCCACTTACACATCATTGATTCTTATGGAGAAACTGCTGCCCGCCATTCCGGCCAAGCGTTACTTCACGATCGGTGAGGTGAGTGACCTGTGCGGCGTCAAACCCTCTGTGCTGCGCGATTGGGAGCAAGAGTTCTCGCAACTCAAGCCCATGAAACGGCGCGGCAACCGGCGCTACTACCAGCACCACGAGGTGCTGCTGATCCGCCGCATCCGTGACCTGCTGTATGACCAGGGCTTCACCATCAGCGGTGCACGCAACCAGCTGGGTGACTTGGTCGGCGCGGCGCGTAGCGACGCAGCAGACGATGCGCTGGGCCCTGATCTGGCGAGTGTGCTTGCCCAAGAGTTGCCGATGTTGGATGGCGCTGCGCCTGCCGACGCAGCGGCCATCCCCGTTGCCGACACCGCTGAATTGCAAGGCCCACAACTGCGCGCTGAGCTTTTGTCGATACGCGAGCTGCTGTCGGTCTGAAACCACCGATTTACCGCCTATACTGCGAGGCTCAGTCGGGGCGTAGCGCAGCCTGGTAGCGCACTTGCATGGGGTGCAAGGGGTCGCGAGTTCGAATCCCGCCGTCCCGACCATATGAATCAATGGGTTAGCTCTCTCAAGGGGCTAGCCCATTCGGCTTTCTGGGCCTCGCTTTTGGCAAGCCCCGTTTGGCTGCAAACACCATTTGCTGCAAACCCCGTTGGCCGAAAACCCCGTTCGCTGCAAGCGCCACGGGGCCACACGCTGCGCCGCTGCTGGCGTGCGCTCAGTAGCCCACCGCTTGCCCATCACGGCGGGAGTCACTGGCGGCCACGTAGCCGTCGGCCAGGTCGTCGCTGAGCTTCCAGATGAACTGGCCGCTGCCGTAGTCCATGTACGCATCGGGCGTGGCCTCCACCCGGTGGCCCATGGCTTTCAGGTCGGCCACCAGTTGTGGCGCCATCGTGGGCTCCAGATCGACAGACAAGCCGGTGGCCACTTTCCAGCGCGGCGCGTCACAGGCGGCCTGGGGTTGCTGGCCGTGCTTGAGCAAACGCACCAGGCTCTGCAAGTGGCCTTGTGGCTGCATGTTGCCGCCCATCACGCCAAAGCTCATCTGCGGCTGGCCGTCTTTGGTCAAAAAGCCCGGGATGATGGTGTGGAAGGGCCGCTTGCCACCCGCCACCTGGTTGGGGTGGCCGTCTTGCAGGCTGAAGCCGTGGCCGCGGTTTTGCAGGCTGACCCCGGTGCCCGGCACCACGACGCCGCTGCCAAAGCCCATGTAGTTGGACTGAATCAGGCTGACCATCATCCCGCTTTCGTCAGCGGCGCTGAGGTAGATGGTGCCGCCCTTGGGCGGGTGGCCATGCTGGAAATCAGTGGCGCGGCTGCGGTCAATCAGCTTGGCGCGGCTGGCCAGGTAGGCGTCGCTCAGCAGGTCGGCGGTGCTCACCTCGGCCATGTGGCGCTCATCGGCCACCCAGCGGTAGGTGTCGGCAAAGGCCAGTTTCATGGCCTCGATCTGCAGGTGCTGTGCGGCGGCACTGTCCACCGGCAAATCGCCCATGTCCAACTGGTCCAGCATGCCCAACGCCATCAACGCGGCAATGCCCTGGCCGTTGGGCGGGATTTGATGCACGGTGTGGTCGGCAAAGTTTTTCTGGATCGGTGTTACCCACTCGGGCCGGTAATTGGCCAGGTCAGCCAGCGTCATGCTGCCGCCATTGGCGCTGGAATGGGCCACCAATTTTTCAGCAATCTCGCCCCGGTAAAACGCCTCGCCCTGGCTCAGCGCAATCTGGCGCAGCGTGGCACCAGCGGCGCTGAACACAAACCGCTCACCCGGCGTGGGCGCGCGGCCGTGCGGCATAAACGCCTCGGCAAAGCCGGGCAGGGCTTGCAGGCCTGGCACCTGGCGCGCCCATTTGTCGGCCACGATCACGCCCACGCCGTGGCCACGCTCGGCCAGCTCGATGGCGGGCTCCAGCAGGTCGGCAAACGGCAGTTTTCCGAAGCGGGTGGACAAGGCCACCCAGCCGGCCACCGCACCGGGTGTGGTGACGCTGTCCCAACCGCGCATCGGGAACACATCGCCGTGTTTCTGCTTGAAATACGCCGGGTTCCAGGCCGCAGGTGCCACGCCGGATGAGTTGAGGCCGTGCAGTTGCGTGCCATCCCACAGGATGGCGAAGTTGTCGCTGCCCAGGCCGTTGGACACCGGCTCAACGATCGTCAGCGCTGCTGCCGCTGCGATGGCTGCGTCCACCGCGTTGCCGCCTTTGAGCAGCATGCGCAACCCGGCTTGTGAGGCCAAGGCTTGTGAGGTGGCCACCACATTGCGCGCCATCAGCGGGCTGCGGACCGTCGGGTAGGGGTTGTGCCAGTTGAAGTTCATGATGTGTTGCAGGACGGGTTGTTGGGGTTGTTGGGGTGGTTGGACAGGCTGGCCCGATCAGAACGCGTAGCTGACCGCCACCACGCCGTTGACCGTGGTGGCTTTGCGTGTCACCGGGCTGTCCTTGGCGTCGCCAAGCAGGCTGTTGGCCGACAAGACGCCGGTGATGGACGCACGGGGTGCCAGGTGGTAGGTCAAGGCGACGTTGGCGCGCGCATCCCGCAGCCCGGCACCGGCGCTGTACACCGGGTAGCCGCTGCTGGCCGCTTGCCCGCTGGTGATGCCGAAGTAGGACTGGGCATACGCCGCATTCACCACGCTGGTGGCCACGCCCAGGCCCAGGCGCCACTGCGGCATCAGGTCGGTGGTGTAGCCGGCGCCCAGGTCCAGCACGGCGCCTTTGCTGTCCACCCCGGCGCCGTAGCGCAGCGATGAGGTGAGGAACATCTGATGAGAGAGGTGCAGGTTGTAAAAACCACCAACTTCGGCCTTGGCATCGATATCGGGCAGGCCACGCAAGGCCACCGAACGGTTGCTGCTGCGGCCCAGGTCGGCCGTCAAGCGCAAACCGTATTGCTGGTCGTGGTTGCCTGAGAAGTTGTAGCCAATGCCGTTGCTGACACCGGCAAACCAGCCGTTGCGCCACTGGTAGTCCAGCACCGGCACGATCAGGTTGCGGTCCTTGGCCGAGCCTTGGTAGGCCTTGGTGGCGATAAACGCCACGCCCACCAACCCGCCATCCTGGCCGGGTGCAGCGCCATACAAGCGCACGGCATCAAACGCCTGGGCCAGCACGGCAGCAGGCGTCAGGGCGATGAGCGCGGCCAGTGTGATGGACTGGCGGGGGTGGGTGGCAGCGGGCATGGATTCTCCTGAACGGGCTTGGGTGTGGACGGCGCAGTGACCGGGCGGCGCTGTTGCGCTGCTGCGCTGGCGCGGCAGTTTGCCCCAATTGCGCCAAGCAAGGTTCACCCGTGCCCGCACCCCGCCCACGCTGCTGCACACACGCCGGCCACCCATAATCGACAACCAGCAAAACCACCAGTTGCTGCTCGCAATTCATGACCCCCGACGTTGCCGATGAATACTTCATGCGCCAGGCGCTTGACCAGGCGCTGAACGCCAAACTGTCTGGCGAAGTGCCGGTGGGTGCGGTGATCGTGCAGGGCGGCCAGATGATTGCCACCGGCTACAACCGGCCCATCACCACGCATGACCCAACCGCCCATGCCGAGATCGTGGCCCTGCGCCATGCCGCCCAGCTGGTGCAGAACTACCGCCTGCCGGGTTGCACGCTTTACGTCACGCTGGAGCCCTGCGCCATGTGCGCGATGGCCCTGCTGCATGCCCGCTTCAAGCGCGTGGTGTTTGCCGCGACTGACCCCAAAACTGGCGCCGCCGGGTCCGTGGCCAACCTGTTTTCCGACCCCCGCCTGAACCACCACACCACGCTGTGCGCGGGTGTGCTGGCCCAGCCGGCATCGGCCCTGCTGCGCCAGTTTTTTGCTGAGCGGCGCACGCAGCAACGTGGTGATCGCGCCGCATTGCTGGGCCAGTCACTGCCGCCGCAGGCGCAAGCCGTGGCCACCGATGCCGCGCCCATCCCCACCGGGGATGCCACCGAACTGCATGGCCATCCCGGCCTGCTGAGCCCACCCATTCCACCCACTGCACCCACCGCATGAGCTCCTTGCTTGTCTACGCCCCGTCCGGGGTTGAACTGCGCACCGCTGCGCTCAAGCTGGCGCGCCAGCGCCTGGGCGCACTGGGCTTTGTGGTCACGCTGGACCCGAGTGTCAAAGCCCGCCACCAGCGCTTTGCCGGTGATGACGAAACCCGCCTGGCCACCCTGTACCGGGTGGCCGATGCCGCACCCACCATTGCCATGGCCTGCCGTGGTGGTTATGGCTTGACCCGGCTGCTGGACCGCATCGATTGGCCACGCCTGGCACGCAGCGTGGCGCAAGGCACGCAGTGGGTGGGCTACAGTGATCTCACCGCCTTGCAACTGGGCTTGCTGGCCCACACCGGCGCCAACAGCTGGCATGGGGCGATGGCCTGTGATGACTTTGGCCGCAGCGATGACGCGGGTGGTGTGGACGAGGTGACGCAGGATTGTTTTACCGAGGCCATGTCGGGCGCACTGGAGGCGGTGGGCTTCCGCACCGAGGCCGGATTTGACGGCTTGGAGGCCAGCGGCAAACTGTGGGGCGGCAACCTGGCCATGGTGCAGTCCATGCTGGGCACACCACACCTGCCCAAAGTCAAAGGCGGCATTCTATTTTTGGAGGATGTCAACGAGCACCCGTACCAGGTGGAGCGGGCCTTGCTGCAGTTGCACCAGGCCGGCGTTCTGCAGCGCCAGAATGCGGTGTTGCTGGGCGCCTTCAGCGACTGGCGCAAAAGCCCGATGGACCGTGGCTACAGCTTGAAAACCGCTGTGGCGCATCTGCGCAGCGTTTGCCCCACGCCCATCCTCACCGGCCTGCCGTTTGGCCATGTGCCCACCAAAGTGATGTTGCCGGTGGGGCGCAAGGTGCAGTTGCTGGTGCAGGGCAGGGACGTGCTGGTGGGCTGGTGATTGCCAGCGCCGCTGAATGGGTCGAACCCTCGAATGGGTTGAAACCCCAAACGCTGCAGGCCGCCCTGCCGCCTAGAATGAAATGAATGCCTCGCAAGGGTCGGCCACAAACTGGCCCTGCTGAGGCGTTGTCGTTCATGGCAGTCTGTGGTGGGTCCATCCGGCCGGCCCAGCCGTCCGATACCAGGAGTGTCCGCATGGGCGGCATCACCAAATTCCTTTCTGCACGTTTAGGGCTGGCCACTTGGCTGGCCATGTTGTCAGCATCGGCCGCACTCAGCGGCTGCAACAACAGCCCCTACCCAGCCGGTGCCGAACGTGAGAACACCCTGTTCTACTCGTTTGACGAGCGCTCCCCGCGCTACCTGGACCCGACGGCGTCTTACGCCAACAACGAGACGGCCTACACCTTCCAGATTTACGACCCGCCCTACGGCTACCACTACCTGAAGCGCCCCTACACGCTGGTGCCCAAATCAGCGGCCGAGGTGGCCAAGCCGCATTACCTGGGCAAAGACGGCCAGCCGCTGCCCGACGACGTGGCCGCCGAGCAGATTGCCGAGAGCGTCTACGACATCAAGATCAAGCCCGGCCTGCGCTACCAGCCGCACCCGGCGTTTGCAGTGGACGCGCAAGGCGCCTACCTGTACCACCACTTGACACTGGCCCAGTTGGGCGACAAACGCTCACCCTGGCAATTTGCCCAGCAAGGCAGCCGTGAGGTGGTGGCCGACGACTTTGTCTACGCCCTCAAGCGCCACGCCACACCCCGCATCGAGGCGCCGGTGTTTGCGGTGTTTGCTGACTACGTCATCGGCCTGCGCGAGTATGGCGAGACCCTGAAAAAAGCCGACAAGGCGAAGCTGGCCGGCCTGCCCCCAGACATCCGAGACAAGCCCTTTCTCGACTTCCGCAACTACCCGCTGGCCGGCGCCACGGTGCTGGACAAATACACCTACCGCATCAGGCTTAAAGGCAAATACCCGCAGTGGAGTTTCTGGATGGCCATGCCGTTTACGGCACCTATCCCGTGGGAGGCCGATGCGTTTTATGCCCAACCCGGCATGAACGAAAACGGGCTGTCGCTCAACCAGTGGCCGGTGGGCACGGGCCCCTACATGATGGTTGACTTTGTGCGTGACCGGCGCCACGTGATGAAGCGCAACCCCAACTACCGCGCTGACCCGTATCCGTGTGAGGGCATGCCCGGCGACAAAGAAGAAGGCTTGTTGGCCGATTGCGGCAAACCCATGCCCTTTATTGACACGCTGTACGTCACGATCGAAAAAGAGAAGGTTTCACGCAAGGAAAAATTCCGCCAGGGCTACCTGGACGTGCCCGAGATCGAGCGGCCCGAATGGGGTGTTGACTTCCGCAACGACGCCGATGATTCGGACAAGGTCAAGGCCATGTTTGATGCACGTGGCTACAAGTTCCCGCTGATGACCGACATCAGCAACTGGTACTTCGGCTTCAACATGCTGGACCCGGTGGTGGGCAAGGGCACCACACCCGAGGACGACTTGAAGCACCGCAAACTGCGCCAGGCTATCGCCATCGTGGTGGATTACGAAGAAGGCTACGGCCGCATCTTCAAATACAAAGGTGGTGTGGCCGCGCACAGCCCGCTGGCGCCTGGCCTGTTTGGCTCGCGTGAAGGCGCGGGCGACTTCCACAACCCGGTTACCCACCGCTGGGAGGCGGATGGCAAAGGCGGTGGGCGCACGGTGCGCCGCACCGTGACCGAGGCCAAACAACTGTTGGCCGAGGCGGGTTATCCCGATGGGCGTGATGCGGTATCGGGCAAACCGCTGGTGCTGAATTACGACTTCCAGCGCACCGTCACACCCGACCAAAAAGCCCAGAACGACTGGATGGTCAAGCAGTTTGCCAAGTTGGGCGTGCAACTGGAGGTGCGGGCCACCGACTTCAACCAGTTCCAGGACAAAACCCTCAAAGGCAAACACCAGATATTTTGGGCCGGCTGGCTGGCTGATTACCCGGACGCCGAGAATTTCTTGTTTCTGCTGTATGGCCCCAACAGCAAAAGCAAGTCCAACGGCGAGAACATTGCTAACTACGCCAACCCGGAGTTCGATGCGCTCTACCGCAAGCTGCAGTTGCTGGATGACGGGCCGGGCAAACAGGCGGCGATCGACCGCATGGTGGCCATCGTGCAGCAAGACTCGCCCTGGTTGTTTGGCTACTTTCCGTTTGGCGGGCTGGCGTTTCAGCAGTGGGTTACCAACGGCAAGCCCAGCATCCTGATCCGCGACATGGCCAAGTACTACCGGGTGGACGCAGCCTTGCGCACCCAAAAACTCAAGGAGTGGAATGGCCCCATCCTGTGGCCGCTGGTCTTGCTGCTGGCTGGCTTGGTCGGCGTGGTCTGGGTGGCGGTGCGCAGTTTCCGCGCCCGTGAGACCGCCACCGCACGGCGCACACCCGCAACCGTCAAAAAGGGTGCCACCACATGATCGGCTACATGCTCCGCCGCCTGGGCTACGGCCTGCTGATCCTGATTGGCGTCAACCTGCTGACCTTCTTTTTGTTCTTCACCGTCAATACGCCAGACGACATGGCGCGGCTCAACATCGGCGGCAAGCGGGTAACCCAAGAGCAGATCGACAAATGGAAAGGTGAGCGTGGTTACGACCGGCCGCTGTACTGGAATGACGCCGCAGCCGGTGCCGACAAAATCAAGCGCACGGTGTTGTGGGAGCGCTCGGTCTCGCTGCTGGCGCTGGACTTTGGCCGCAGTGACTCTGCCCGGTCCACCGACATCGGCCATGAGGTGGCCAGCCGCATGGGGGTCAGCCTGCAATTGGCACTGCCGCTGTTTTTGCTGCAGTTGATTGTGAGCATCAGTTTCTCGCTGCTGCTGGTGTACTTCCGCAATTCGGCGATTGATTTTTGGGGTGTGGTGTTGTGTGTGCTGATGCTGTCGATCAGCAGCCTGTTTTATATCATCGTCGGCCAGTTCTTTTTCTCGCGGGTGCTGCGCCTGGTGCCCATCTCGGGCTTTGCGCCGGGGCTGGATGCGGTGCGTTTTTTGGCGCTGCCCATCATGCTGTCGCTGCTGGCGCGGCTGGGCGGTGAGGCGCGGCTGTACCGGGCGATGTTCCTGGAAGAAATCGGCCGCGACTATGTGCGCACTGCCCGCGCAAAAGGTTTAAGCGAGACGGTGGTGCTGTTCCGCCATGTGCTGAAAAACGCGCTCATCCCCATCATCACCAGTGCGGGTGCGTATCTGCCGTATGTATTCATGGGCAGCCTGGTGTTTGAGAGTTTCTTTGGCATCCCCGGCCTGGGCGCATTTGTGATTGAGGCCATCTCGGGCCAGGACTTCGCCATCGTGCGCAGCATGGTGTTTTTGGGCGCGGCGCTGTACATCGCCAGCAACGTGCTGATCGACATCGCCTACACCTGGGTTGACCCACGGGTGCGGCTGTCCTGACGTATTGACCTCGGCATAACTCACAAGATCATGGGATTCAAATTCGTCATTCTCTGGACCGACGTGGCGCTGTGGGCCTTGTTTGCCACCATGCTGGTTTATGGCATCCGGGTGGCCCGCCATTCCACCCTGCGCGCCACCTGGGGCCGTGTGTTGCGAGATGCACCGGCGCTGTGCTCCACCCTGGTGCTGCTGCTGTTTGTGCTGGTCACCGCGCTGGACAGTGTGCATTTCCGCCGTGCGCTGGCGCCGTCGGCTGGTCAATCCGCTGGCCCGCAAGCCGGTCAATCCGCTGGCCCGCAAGCAGGTCAATCCAACGGCCAAGCTGCCCGCAAAGTGTTTTACGACACCCGCACTGAATCCCTGCTGGACCTGGCCTTGGCGCGCCAGATCAGCATGCGCGAGACCACTTATTCAGCCCCGCTGGGTTATCTGGCCATCACCAAGCAAGCGGTCACCCGCGATGGCCAAACCGTGCGCGAGCTGCCACGCCTGCTGCACGGCGGTGCCCACCTGCGCAACCCTGCTGCCGATTGGCAGCCTGACCTGCAACAGCGCGTGTTGCTTGGTGTGGCCGGCGGCCTGGTGGTGGCTCTGCTGGGCGGCTTGCTGATGGCGCTGGCCTTGCGCCAGCGCCACGGGGGCTTGGGCTCAGCACTGCGTGACCTGCTGGCCGACCGCACCCACTACCCGCTGCGGGCGCTGCTCATCACCCTCACGGTGGTCTGCCTGGCGGCCGGCCCGGTGCTGGCGCTGATGGGCAGCTACCACGTGTTTGGCACTGACCGCACCGGCAACGACGTGCTGGTGCAGACGCTAAAAAGCATCCGCACCGCCTTTGTCATCGGCATGCTCAGCACCCTGGCCACACTGCCGATTGCCGTGGTGCTGGGCATCCTGGCGGGTTGGTTTCGCGGCTGGGTGGACGAGGTGGTGCAGTACTGCTACACCACCTTGTCGTCGGTGCCCAACGTGCTGCTGATCGCCGCCTGCGTGCTGATGGTGCAGGTGGCGCTGGACAAACACCCCGAGTGGTTTGATACCGGCGCCGAGCGGTCTGACATCAAAGTGTTTCTGCTGTGTTTCATCCTGGGCGTCACCGGCTGGTCCACCCTGTGCCGGCTGGTGCGGGCCGAGACGCTGAAGCTGCGTGAGCTTGAATTTGTGCAGGCCGCCACCGCCTTTGGTGTGCCACCGGCCCGCATCATGGCGCGCCACATCCTGCCCAACGTCATGCACCTGGTGCTGATCACCACCGTGCTGAGCTTCTCTGAACTGATCCTCTACGAGGCCGTGCTCACCTACGTTGGCGTGGGTGTGGACGCCAGCACCAGCAGCTTTGGCGGCATGATCAATCTGGCGCGCGACGAGATGAGCCGCGACCCAGTGGTGTGGTGGTCGTTTGCCGCTGCCTTCGGCTTCATGGTCACCCTGGTGCTGGCCGCCAACCTGTTTGCCGATGGTGTGCGTGATGCAGTTGACCCTCGCGCCCGCGCCATGCGGCCGCGCCTGGCCAAGCTGTTGCGCCGTAACGCCACAACACCGGCCACATCACCGGCCGAAACACCGGCCAAAACGACCGCCTAACCCCAGCATGACGAGCACCCACCCATGCTGAGCACCAATGACCTGCAAGTTGAACTGGACGCCGACGCCGGCCTGGTGCGCGCCATTGATGGCCTGAGCCTGGCCATCCGCCGTGGCGAGACCTTTGCCCTGGTGGGTGAATCGGGTTGCGGCAAAAGCATGACCGCGCTGGCCCTGATGCGCCTGCTGCCCGACAGCGGCAGCGTGGTGGCCGGCGACATCACGCTGGACAGCACCGACCTGCTTGGCCTGCCCGAATCCCAAATGCGCGCGGTGCGCGGCGGCCGCATCGGCATGATTTTTCAAGAGCCCGGCACCAGCCTGAACCCGGTGCGCACCGTGGGCCGGCAGATGGTGGAGGCCATCGAGGCCCACACTGCACTGCGTGGTGCGGCAGCCCGCAACAAGGCCATTGACTGGCTGAAACGGGTCGGCATCCCTGAGCCCGAACGGCGCTTTGATGACTACCCGTTCCGCATGAGCGGTGGCCAGAAACAGCGCGTGATGATCGCCATGACGCTGGCCGGTGAGCCCGACTACCTGGTGGCCGATGAACCCACCACCGCGCTGGACGTCACGATCCAGGCGCAGATCCTCGACCTGCTCAAAGACCTGCAGCGTGAACACGGCATGGGCCTGCTGCTGATCACCCATGACCTGGCCGTGGTGGCCGGCATGGCGCAGCAGGTGGCGTTGATGTATGCCGGTCAGATCATCGAGGTGGCGCCAGCGGCCGACTTCTTTGCCAATCCCCAGCACCCGTACGCCCGTGCGCTGATGTTGGCCCTGCCGGATGCCAGCCGGCGCGGCCAGCCGCTGGCGGCCATTGCCGGCACCGTGCCACCGCTCACCCAGGCCTTTGTCGGCTGCCGCTTTGCACCCCGCTGCGGCTACGCCCAGCCCGCCTGCCACACCACCGTGCCGGTGTTGACTGGCCCGGCTGGGCAGCAAGTGCGTTGCCTGCTGTTGGCGCCGGGTGGGCCTGGCCTGGGGCCGATCAGCACGCCGGCCGCAGCGGCCGAGCAGCGGCGCCCGGCGGCACCCATCACAAGTGTCGCAGCGTTGGCATCGGCACCAGCAGCCCAACCCACAACCGCCACAGGCGCAACACCGTTGCTGCAGGTGCGTGACCTGAGCGTCAGCTTTGTGCTGCGCAAAGGCCTGCTGCAACGCCAGACCGCCCGGTTTGACGCGGTCAAGAACGTGTCCTTCAACGTGGACACCGGGCAGACGCTGGCGCTGGTGGGTGAATCGGGTTGCGGCAAAACCACCACCGGCAAGGCCATCGTGCAATTGCTGCGCAACCAGGCCAACATCACCGGCCAGGCGGTGTTGGGCGGCAGCAACCTGTTCGACCTGAACGGCGCGGCGCTGCGCCACGCCAGGCGGGCGGTGCAGATCATCTTTCAAGACCCGTTTGCGTCCCTCAACCCCCGCATGCGGGTGGCCGACATCCTGGACGAAGGCCTGCTGGCGCTGCAGCCCGACATCCCCGCCGACGCGCGCCGCAGCCGCATTCTGGCCATCACCGAGCAAGTGGGTCTGCGCCCCGAGGCGCTGCAGCGCTGGCCGCATGAGTTCTCGGGTGGCCAACGCCAGCGCATTGCCATTGCCAGGGCATTGGCCGTACAGCCTCAGATGATCGTCTGCGACGAGCCCACGTCAGCGCTGGACGTATCGGTGCAGGCCCAGATCCTCAACCTGCTGCGAGAGCTGCAGCGAGAGCTGGGTGTCAGCTTCCTGTTCATCACCCACAACATTGCGGTGGTCGAATACATCGCCGACCATGTGGCGGTGATGCGCGCCGGCCGCATCGTCGAGCAGGGCAGCTGCGACGATGTACTGAACCGGCCTGTTGACGATTACACCCGCAGCTTGTTGGCGGCGGTGCCGCGGATGTGAGCGGGTTGGGTGGCCTCAACCGGCGCCCGTTGAGCCAGTGGGTGTTGATTGGCAGCAAGCCCAAATGATTGATATCATGATATCTTTATATGGAGGCATCATGGCTCAATTCACCGTTCGCAATCTTGAAGACCAAGTTAGAGACCAGCTCAAGCTGCGTGCAGTGCGCCACGGCACCAGTCTGGAAGCGGAGGTGCGCGAGATCCTGCGCAATGCCGTCAAAGCCGACGCCCAAGCACCAAGCCAAGGCCTGGGCAGCCGTATTGCCGCCCGGTTTGCAAAGGTTGGCTTGACCGAGCCCTTGCCCGAGTTGCGGGGCCAGGCAGCAAAGCCCGCTGCGTTTGATGCGTCATGATCATTCTCGACACCAACGTGTTGTCCGAGTTGATGCGCCGTGCGCCAGATTCTGCTGTGCTGGCCTGGCTTGACCGGCAGCCACCGCTGTCTATCTGGATCACCAGCATCACCCTGTTTGAGTGCCAATTTGGCTTGGCCTTGATGCCTCCCGGGCGCCGCCGCCAGGCGCTGGAAACGTCATTTGCTGCGCTGCTGGCAGAAGACCTGGACAAGCGGGTGCTGGCTTTTGACACCGAGGCTGCGGCACACGCAGCAGCGCTGGCCGCGCAACGTCAATTGGCTGGTCGCCCGGTGGACATCAGAGACACCCAGATCGCCGGCATTGCCCAATCCCGCCGTGCCACAGTGGCCACCCGCAATCTCAATCACTTTGAAGGCTTGAGCGTGCCTGTCGTCAACCCCTGGGGCTGAATCCACCACTCGGCAGCCTGGCGGATGCGTTGTTGGTGTCGCACTGCCAATGGCTCAAACCGGGTTGGCCCCGGGCAGCGGCAAGCGCACTTGCCATAACCCGAACGCTTGCACCATCAACTGCGCAGTGGCCACGGCGGGCAGCACTGCCGCGTGTCGCAAGTCTGCCGTTCCTGGGTATTCGTGGGCCAGGCGGTTGCGCACATCCCGCCATTGCAGCCAGGCCTCAACGTCCAGATAGCCCAGTTTTTCCAGGCGGTCCAGCTCGTCGCGCATGGGCCAAGATTCTTGCGGCTCCTGCAACCAAGCCAGCGTGGTGGGCACCAGCCGTTCACCCATTGCGTCTTGCAATTTGGTAAAGCGGTACAGGATATGGTCCGTCAATCGGCGTACGGCTGCATCTTGATCCAGCGCTTCAATGCTGGGCGTGTCGCCGGCTTGCCAGTCCAGCAGGGCGGCAGTCAATGCGGCGGTGTGCCGGTTGCATTCCCAAATTGCCGCCGTCAGGCGTGCGTCCAGCACCGCATTGGTCATGTGCGCACCAATTCGATCCCATGTTGTCTGGCCTGGGCAACGATCAGCCGGCTGTCAGACTCGCACGCGCTTGCCACCAAGATGTCGATACGCCGCTTGCCCATCAACCGGTACAGGCCAGCAGCCAACCGTGTGCGCATGGCAACCACCTGGTCGGCATCCACCGGGCCAGGGGGTTCAACCAACAGGTCGATATCGCCACCGCGCCGCGTATCGTCGGTTCTGGACCCGAACAGCAATACGCGGCTGCCAGACGGCAGCGCGGCGCCAGCGGCCTTTGCAATCGCGGTCTGCTCGTCCTTGGACAGTCTCATGTTCACCAATCTACGGTTTGGCTCAGCGTTGCAGGCTAGGTGGAACCTCCGGTGCAAACGTTTGCGTCCTTGATTCCTTCTTGCCAGGCAATTGCAGCGCATGAATCCGATCACTGTGGTGCCGGCCGCAACATCCCGAGCTGTTGTTCGCAACCAACGGGGCAGGGTCTGAAATTTAGACAGCAGCGCCTAGCCGGCGCTTGCGGTGACGCGTGGAATGTGCCCGAAACAAGCTGCAAGTGCTTGACTGACAACACTTTTCTGGCAAGTTCTGGTGCGGCTTGGCACCAATCTGCGGCAGCCGTCTGGCAGCGCCCGCACCGGCGAGGGTTTCCATAGAACATCGGCGCTGGCCCGTTCCTTCACAATGATTTTTCTACCGTCACGATTCGGCAGCATGCGGTTTACAAAGCCGCTTTTTGCCGATCGGCGGGTGATTGGTTTCATCCGTCAACCTACTTCCGTCAGAGGAGCTTTCATGTTCAAACGAACCAAACTCAGCGTTGGTGCATTGCTTGCGATGGGCGCGCTTGTTGCGCTGCCCACCTTGGCCCAGGACACGCAGCGTGTTGAGGTCACAGGTACCCGCATCAATTCACCGGGCGCGATTTCATCGAGCCCCATCACGTCGGTCACGGCCGAAGAAATTCGCGCCTCGCAGCCTGTGGCAGTTGAGGAGTTCGTCAAGAACCTATCGGTAGCGCTTCCTGGTATCGGCTCTGGCACCAACAACGGCTCTGGCGGCGGTGCCACCATTGACCTGCGTGGCCTGGGTGCCAACCGCAGCTTGGTGCTGATCAACGGCCGCCGTGTGGTGCCGTTTGATCTCTATGGCGCGGTCGATACCAACGCCATCCCGATTGCCCTGTTGCAGCGGGTGGACTTGGTCACCGGTGGCGCGTCGGCGGTGTACGGCGCCGACGCCGTGGCCGGTGTGGCCAACTTTGTGCTGAAGAAGGATTTCCGCGGATTTGCAGTGGATACCAGCTACGGCATGTCCGAGCGCGGCGACGCGGCCAAGCGGCGCGCCGATTTCACGATGGGTGCGGGTCTGGAAAACGGCCGTGGCAACGTGGCTTTGAGCTTTGGTTTCACCAAGACCGATGCGCTGCGGCAGGACAAGCGCGACATCGGCTTGTTTGCGCTCTCGTCAGCTACTGGCAACAAGGCGGGTTCCGGCACCACCGTGCCGGTTCAGATTTTCGGATCTGACTTCAAAGACAAGGTCACGGGCATCCAATATGTGGATTCCGGCCAGATCAACCCGGTC
>JANPOW010000465.1:0-10323 GCA_031428185.1 Betaproteobacteria bacterium
AACTGGGTGAGTTGTCGCGCAACGAGGATTTGTCACGCTTCATCCTGTGATGCGCCGATGACGTCCGACCTGTCGCGCCGCGTCCAAAACGGGCCACTGTGGGGCTTGCGCCGGGCGCCGGGTGAACCGGCACAGGCCCGGCGGGTAGAGCAACACTGGCGCCGGCCCACCCGGCTGGTGCTGGCCATATCAGCGCCCTGCGGCAAAAGCTGGCGGCCGTGCGGCGGCCGCAGCCTGGCGCTACAGCCTGGCGCTACAGCGCCAGCCGGTGCGACTGCATCGCCAGCAGGCCGTCAAAGATGAGTGAGTCCACCAGCTCGTGCTCGATGGCCAGCCAGGGCGCCACCTTCCAGCCGGCACCACCGGTCATCAGCGTGACCGGCACCTGGCCGCTGCGCTGCTGCAAATGGCGGTGCATGCGCTCGATGGCGCCGGTGATGGCGTAGGTGCCACCGCTGGTCAGGCCGTCGCTGGTATTGGTGGGGAAATCACGCACCTCGCCGGTGGGCACGCGCAGGCCGGCAGTGCCGCCCTCCAGCGCGCGCAGCATGATGCCGTGGCCGGGCAGGATCAGGCCGCCCAGAAAATGGCCTTCGGCGTCCAGCGCGTCCACTGTCACCGCCGTGCCCACCATCACCACCAGCACCGGCCGGGCCGGGCCACGCGCCAGCACACGGTGGCGCCCGCCGATGTGGGCCACAAAGCGGTCGGCGCCCAGCCGGCCGGGGTGGTCGTAACCGTTGTGCACACCGGCCATGTGGGCGGTGCTGACGGCCCAACGGGGCGTCAAATCCCACAGCTCCAGTTGCTCCTCCACCCGGCGCCGCACCGCGTCACCGGCCACGTTGCAGCCCAGGATGGAGCTGGGCGCGGCCAGGTGTTTCCACTCGGTGTCGGCCAGGCCGTCGATGTTTTCAAGAAACACCGCACCTTGTGCCAGCAGCACGGCCCCGGGCTGGGGTGAGGCATACACCGCCCACTTCAAACGGGTGTTGCCGATGTCGATTGCAAAAAAGCTCATGCGGGCGTCCTGCACTGGGGTCGCGCATCCTACGCCGCAGCGCAGCCAGCGCTGGGGCGTGGTTACGATGGCTTGCAGGAGACCCAACCCATGCCTGCCATACCGGACCTGCACGCTTTGACCCCGGCCCTGACGGCGCCGCTGATACCCGCGCTGATACCCGCGCTGATACCCGCGCTGACACCGCGCCAGGCCGCCGCGCTGATCCCCGACGGCGCCACCGTGGCCAGCGCCGGTTTTGTGGGCATGGGCCATGCCGAAGCAGTGACGCGGGCCATCGAAGCACGCTTTCTGGCCACCGGCCAGCCGCGCAACCTGACCCTGCTTTACGCCGCCGGCCAGGGCGACCGGGCCTTGCGTGGGGTCAACCACTTTGGCCACGCCGGCCTGCTGCAGCGGGTGATCGGTGGCCACTGGATCTCCGCCCCCCGGCTAGGGCAGTTGGTGCTGCAGGACGCAATTGAAGCCTGGAACCTGCCGCAGGGGGTGATCGCCCACCTGTACCGGGCGATTGCCGGAGGCAAGCCGGGTGTTGTCACCAAGATCGGCCTGCACACGTTTGTGGACCCGCTGCACGACGGCGGCCGGCTGACCCCACGCACCGCCCGCTCGGCCATTGAGCCACGGGTGCAGCGCGTCACGCTGGGCGGTGAGCTGCAACTGTTCTACCCGTCACTGCCGATCCACGTGGCACTGCTGCGCGCCACCAGCGCCGATACGCTGGGCAACCTGAGCACCGAAGAAGAGCCCTTCCACCATGACTTGCTGGCCATCGCCCAGGCAGCGCACAACAGCGGCGGGATGGTGATTGCCCAGATCAAACGCATCGTGCCGGCCGGCACGCTGGACCCGAACCGGGTGCGGGTGCCGGGCATCCTGGTGGACCACCTGGTGATGGCCGACGACCCGCAAGACCACTGGATGACGTTTGGCGCTGATTTCGACCCGCGCTTCACCAGCGCACCGGCCAGCCGGCCGGTGGTGGGTGAGGCGGCGGTGGCGGTGGTGGCCGCAACCACCCCACCGCTGGACGCCCGCAGCATCATCCTGCGCCGTGCCGCACTGGAGCTGCACAAGTTGACTGCGGCTGCGGCCACCGCAGGCCTGCGCCGCCCGGTGGTGAACCTGGGGGTGGGCATGCCGGCCGGCCTGGGTGCGGTGGCGCAGCAAGAGGGCATTGGCGGCTTTGTGCTGACGGTGGAGTCGGGCCCGATCGGCGGCACACCGGCTGACGGGCCGTGTTTTGGCGCCGCTGCCTGGCCAGAGGCGGTGATCGACCATGCCGCGATGTTTGATTTTTATGACGGCGGTGGCCTGGACATCGCGTTTCTGGGCCTGGCCGAGTTTGACCCGCAGGGCGATGTCAACGTCAGCCGCTTTGGCAGCAAGGTCTCGGGTGTGGGTGGCTTCATCAACATCAGCCAGACGGCCAGGCGGGTGGTTTTTATGGGCACGCTGACGAATGACGGCCTGCAGGTGGCCAGCCGTGCCGGCCAGCTGCGCATCGTGCAGGAGGGCCGCACCAAAAAGCTGGTGCCCAAGGTGGGCCACCTCAGCTTTTGCGGCGCTTACGTGGCCGGGCTGGGCCGCGAGCTCCTGTATTTGACCGAGCGCGCGGTCTTCCGCCTGATCGATGACCAACTCACGCTGACCGAAATCGCCCCCGGCCTGGACCTGCAACGCGACGTGCTGGACGCGCTGGGCGCGCCGGTGCTGGTGGCGGCTGATTTGCAGTTGATGGATGCGCGCATCTTTCGGGACGGCTTGATGTTGGGCTGATGTTGGGGTGATCGCGCCAGGGCACGGCGCGGCAATGATCACGGGCGCGTGAGGACAGCACCGCCAGGTGCCGCTGCAAGCGGGGCTGGCATCGGCCAGTGCCAGCGGTGTTGCAGCCGATGGCATCCGTTGCGCCGTGTCGGGCGACGGCAGCAAGGTGTTGTTCACCGCCCAGTCGGATGCCCTGGTCAGCGGCGACAACAACGGCGCGGTGGACCTGTTTCTCAAAGACCTGAACGGCAACGGTGTGCAGCGCCTGGTGGCGGCGGCGGTGTTGGGCCAGGTGTTTTGCCTGGGCATGACGCCCAACGCCCAGACCGTGGTCTACACCCACAGCAGCCCCAGCATCCTGCCGCCCATCTTCATCAAGAACCTGCTCACCGGCAGCGTGAGCCGGGTCACCCCGGCGCCGGGCAGCCTGCTCAATGTGGCCGGCTACCAATTTGCCGGCATCTCGGATGACGGCCTGCGGCTGGCCTTGATCGCCCAACCCACCAGCACTAGCAGCGGCGACGACACCACCGCTCTGGGGCCGGCACACCTGCTGCTGCGCGACCTGGGCACCAGCCAGTGGATCAACCTGGACGCGCAAGTGCGCTTCACCACCGAACAAGGCCGCGCCCGGGGCAACGCGCGAATAGCGCCGGATGGCCGTGGCCTGGCCTTCACCAGTTGCGCACCCCACCCGGAGGCCGGCGACCACAACGCCAAATGTGGTGTGTTCAGCCACCACCTGGACACTGGCCCACCTGGTGGGCGACATGCGCTGGCGCATGCAGCGCACCGGCCAGTGGCATGGCCACCAGACCGCCGGCCGGCGCTGGCCGGTGGCCTGTGTGTCGCGGGAGATCACCCAGCGCTGCAACCTGGACTGCACGCTGTGCTACCTGAGCGACAGCAGCGAGGCGGTGCGTGACCTGCCGTTGGCGGAGGTGTTTCGCCGCATTGACCTGATCTTGCTGCACTACGGCCCCGGCACCGATGTGCAGGTGTCGGGGGGTGAGCCCACGCTGCGCCGGCACGATGAGCTGGTGGCCATCGTGCGGCGCATTGCCAGCCTGGGCTTGCGTGCATCCCTGTTCACCAACGGCGTCAAGGCCAGCCACGCCGTGCTGGTTGACCTCAGCGCGGCCGGCCTGACCGATGTGGCCTTCCATGTTGATACCACCCAGCAGCGTGCCGGCTACAGCAGCGAGCAGGATTTGAACGCCTTGCGCCGCACGTACATCGAGCGCGCCCGTGGCCTGCCCATCAGCGTGTTTTTCAACACCACGGGGCATGCGGGCAACTTTGATGCAGTGCCGATGCTCAGTGCCTTTTTTTTTGGCGCAGGCCGATGTGGTGCGTTTTGCCTCGTTCCAGCTGCAGGCCGGGACTGGACGGGGGGTGCTGGGGGCGCGCGTGGATGTGATCGGCAATGACAGCGTGGCGCAACGCCTGCAGCAAGGCAGCGGTGTGGCCGACCTGGGCTTCAACGTGCTGGCCGCCGGCCACCACGATTGCAACCGCAGCGCCGTGCTGCTGGTGGTCAACGGCCGTGCCCATGACGCCTTTGCCAACCGCCAGTTGGTGCGCCGCTTCATGCGTGAAACCGCCGATCTGGTGATTGACCGGGGCACACCGTGGCGCGCCGTGCGGTCGCTACTGGCGGCGGCAGTGGCACGGCCACGGCTGGGCTTGGCCGAACTGCGCTGGGCGCTGGCCCTGGCCTGGCGGCTGCGCCACGATCTGGTCGCCACACGCGCCGGGTGCACAAGCTCACGCTGTTCCCCCACAACGTCATGGACGCCTGTGCGCTGGACGCCCAACGCATTGACGCCTGCGTTTTCATGGCCATCACCCAGGACGGCCCCATGAGCATGTGCGCCTACAACGCCCAACGTGACCACTACCTGCTGCGCCCGCTGCAAACCGCGCAAGGCACCTGGCAGCCGCTGCGTGCCGGCGCGGGCGGCGCGGGTGGCGTGGCCAGCGCGCCCATCAAGTGGCTCAAGGGCAGGCCACGTGCGGACGCGCTGCAAGCACGCAAGGCGGGTGGTGCAAGCCACGCTGCCGGCCGGCCTGGTGGGCCTGACCGGCCGGTCTGGTCTGACATGCCGGACAAGCCCAACAGGGTAGACAGACCGAACAGGGCGGACAGACCAGACAGGGCAGCACCATGATGCGGCGTTGGCGCAGGGTGCTGGCCCGTTTTGTCAACACCGCCGGTGAGCTGGACTTTGCCGCGCTGGCGCAAGACCGGGCCGACCTGGACCAGTACCTGCGCCACGTGGCCGATCAGCCGCTGGACAGCCTGCCCGACGGCCCCGTGCGGCTGGCCCACATGATCAACGCCTACAACGCGCTGGCCCTGTTCAACGTGCTGCAAAGCGGCATCCCGGCCAGCCACAGCGGCTGGCGCAAGGTGGACTTTTTTTTGCTGCGCAAGCTGGCCATTGGCGGCCAGGCACTGTCGCTGTACACCTTTGAGAACACCGTGATCCGGCCGCACGCCCGCCGCAACCACGACCCCCGCATCCACTTTGCGCTCAACTGCGCGGCCGTGTCCTGCCCGGTGCTGCCGCAACAGCCCGTCAACCCCGACACGCTGGACGCTGCGCTGGAGCGCGAAACCCGGGCGTTTTTTGCCCAAGCGCACAACTACCGGGTGGACACGGCGGCCCGCACCGTGTGGCTGAGTGAACTGCTCAACGTCTACCCCGAAGACTTTGTGCCCCAGCCCGCCCCCAGCCTGCTGGCTTACGCCAACCGCTACGCCCCACAGCCCGCGCCGCTTGACTTTGCGGTGCGCTTCACGCCCTATGACTGGACGGTGGCCAACAGCCGCAGGTTGCGGTAGCTGGCGGGTGGCAGACGACCACCACGGCGGCGGCAGGCGTTAACGAACGGTGCGCCTTGCGGACCCGTCATCCGCCGGCTAAGCTCCCTAGCTGGTCTGGTCGCCAAGGATGGTCCGAAAATGAAGATGAACGTGCAAGAAGCCAAAGCCCAGCTGTCCCGGCTGGTGGACGCCGCGATGATGGGTGATGAGGTGATCATCGCCAAGGCCGGTAAGCCGTGTGTGCGGCTGGTCCCGCTGGATTTACCGGCCCGGCAACCGGGGTCAGCCAAAGGCAAGGCAGCGCTGACGGCGGCATTTTTTGACCCCCTGCCAGAGGCCGAACTGAAAGCCTGGGATGGCCGTTGAGCCAAATCCACGCTTGGCAGGTGGGGCGGCATTGACGCAGCCCGGCGCGCAGATGCAGCCCAGGTCAGTGCGCCCTCTGCTGCTGGATACCCACGCGCTGCTGTGGTGGCTGTTGGACAGCCCGGACCTGAGCCGCACCGCCAGAGACGCCATTGCCGCCCCCGATCAACGTGTACTGGTGAGCGCAGCCAGCGCCTGGGAGCTGGGCACCAAATACCGCATCGGCAAACTGCCCGACGCCCAGGACATCGTGGCCAACCTGGCGCAATACCTGCGCAAGCAGCGTTTTGAGCCATTGCCCATCAGCCTTGACCATGCATTGGCCGCCGGCCAGTTGCCTGGCCCGCACCGCGATCCGTTTGATCGGATGCTGATGGCGCAGGCGCAGTTGGAGCGGGCCTGGGTGGTGACGGTTGATCCGGTGTTTTCGGCGTATGGCGTGGGGGTGCTTTGGTAGGTGGCCGGCACGGCCGCTGCGGACCTGCGCACCGACCGCAAGCTGCTGCGTTGACACTGCGGCCCGCGCTGATCCAAAGGTTGGCCTTCATGACCGCTGCAGGTGACCGCTGCAGTTGATCCGGCCCACATCAAGCCGCAGGCCGCCCCCTCTGCCTGACCCGGTGTGCTGCATGCGCTGGTGCCTGCAGCACACCGGCCGAACGACGTGATCCGGCCCCACGCCCGCCGCAACCACGACCCACGCATCCACTTTGCGCTGCTACCCCGACGACTTTGTGGCCCGCGCTGCTGCGTGGCGCCGGCGTCACGCTGGGCCTGAGCGCCGTGGCCGCCGTGCTGGGTGTCGGCCTGGGCGTGGGCTGCGGCCGGGCCCGTGCCTGGTGGCCATACCGCTGGCGGCGGTGGTGGGGGTGGTTGTGCAGCTGATCCGCAACACACCCTTCATCGCGCAGCTGTTCTTCATCGTCTTCGGCCTGCCCAACCTGGGGGTCAAGCGGTCGCCCGACGTGGCGTCCATCCGCGCGATGGTGGTCAATCCGGGTGCATACGCGGCCCAGATCGTGCGCGCCGGCATCGAGGGCACACCGCGGGGCCAACTGGACGGGGCGCGCAGGCTGGCCATGACCGAGGCGCACAAGTTCACCCGCGCGCTGCTGCCACCCGCACTGGGCAAGGTGTGGCCGTCGCTGGTCAATTTCACTGTCTGGGACATCTTTCGCAACCTGCTGCTGGCCGCACGCTGGACAGTGGCGCGGCCCCTCATCGCCTACATCGGTGGTGGCCTGGTGGGCCTGGGCCTGCTGCTGGCCCGGCTGGCGCACTGGCCGGGCGCGCAGCGTTTTGTGGCGGGCTATGGGCAACTGTTGCAACGCACACCGCTGCTGATGCAATTGTTGCTGGCCTGCTTTGGCCTGCGGTTGGTGGTGCTCAAGGGCACGGCACTGGCATCGGTCATCGGCTTTATTGCGCTGACCAAGGCCGCACCATGATCACCAACGCCACCTTTCGCCCATTCACCGTCTACGCCGCTGTGGCGCGGATGTACTTTGCGCTGTGTTTGGCAGCCCGCAAACAGCGCAGTTGAAGCAGTTTTTGTCAGCGCTGCATTGATGGGCATCGCGCGCGTGGTCAGGGCAAAACCGGTCATGCCAAGGACACAAGCTGCAGTAGACAATCAGCCATGACAACCCCCACACTGATCGTCACCCAGTCGTTCACTGACGCTGAAGCGGCGCTGGCCCATGCCACCACCATCTACAGCTCGGGCATCAACCACTTGCGGCAAAGCCTGCAGGGCTTTGTCGCAGGCATCACACCGCCCGGCCGCGTACGCGCTTGTTACCCGTTTGTGCGGGTGCGCACCGACACCGTGGCGCGTGCCGACAGCCGCTTGAGCTACGGCTTTGTGGCCGGCCCCGGCACCTACGAAACCACGCTGACCCGGCCTGATCTGTTTGCGGATTATTTCCGTGAGCAGTTTGCGCTGCTGCTGCGCAACCACGGTGGTGCGCTGGAGGTGGGCATGAGCAAGCAGCCCATCCCCATTCACTTCTCGTTTGCGCAACACGACCATGTGGAAGGCACGATGACGCCTGAGCGCCGCCAGTTGATGCGCGACGTGTTTGACCTGCCCGACCTGGCCGCGATGGACGACGGCATTGCCAACGGCACGCATGAGCCCGGCCCGCGTGAGGCACAGCCGCTGGCGCTGTTTACCGCGCCGCGGGTGGACTACTCACTGCAGCGCATGCGCCACTACACCGGCACATCGCCCGAGCACTTTCAGAACTTTGTGTTGTTCACCAACTACCAGTTCTACATCGACGAGTTTGTGCGCCTGGGCCACGAGATGATGGCCAGGCCGCTGGGCCAGGGCGGGCTGCTGGGCAACTGGCCCAAGCATGCGGCGGAGAGCGACAACTACTGCGCCTTCATCGAGCCCGGCAATGTGGTGACGCGCCGCGCCGGCCTGGCCGCTGAGCCAGACGACGCGCTGGGCCTGGCACCACCGCGCCTGCCGCAAATGCCGGCCTACCACCTGATACGGCCAGACCGGTCGGGCATCACGATGGTCAACATCGGCGTCGGGCCAGCCAATGCCAAGAACATCAGCGACCACATCGCCGTGCTGCGGCCGCATGCCTGGCTGATGCTGGGCCACTGCGCCGGCCTGCGCAATACGCAGGAGTTGGGTGATTACGTGCTGGCCCACGGCTACGTGCGCGAGGACCACGTGCTGGACGAAGAGCTGCCGCTGTGGGTGCCCATCCCCGCCCTGGCTGAGGTGCAACTGGCGCTGGAGCAAGCGGTGGCGGATGTGACCCAGCTGCAAGGCTTCGAGCTGAAAAAAATCCTGCGCACCGGCACCGTGGCCAGCACCGACAACCGCAACTGGGAGCTGCTGCCCCAGCGTGGCCCCGAACGCCGTTTCAGCCAGAGCCGGGCGATAGCGCTGGACATGGAAAGCGCCACCATCGCCGCCAACGGCTTCCGCTTCCGCGTGCCCTACGGCACCTTGCTGTGTGTCAGCGACAAACCCCTGCACGGCGAGATCAAGCTGCCCGGCATGGCCAATGCGTTTTACCGCGAGAGAGTCGATCAACATTTGCGCATCGGCATGCGCGCCATTGAGTTGCTGCGCCGCCAGCGGCTGGACCAGCTGCACAGCCGCAAGCTGCGCAGCTTTGCGGAGGTGGCGTTTCAGTAGGCCGTTGGGCCGGGTCAGGGCAAGCCGGCCGGTGATGCTTGCATGGCTTTGTCCATGCCATGTCACCGCGCGGCAACGTAGCAGCGGCGGATGGTGTCCAGCGTTGACGCCTTCACGTCGGCGGTGCAGGTCAAATGCTTGAGCTGTGGCTCCAGGTCACCCGTGAACAGACGAGGCTGCCACAGCAGCGTGCGCCGGCCACAGCGCACGAGCACACTGCCGTCGGCGCCCAGCGCGTCGGCCAGCCGGCACGTGGACGCTGCGGCGGCCGACGCCAGGCGGGCGGCCCGGGCCGCTGCCACCGGCGCGCTGGCAGCGTCCGACGGCTGCAGCGCCTGTTTTTCGACCGCAAGCCGCAACGCACGCCCCGCCACCGTCTCGGGCGGGGCCAGCAACCCTGACTGCGCAAAGCCGTCGGCGAGTCGGAACATGCGCCACGCTGCCTTGCCCATCAGCAGCACGTGGCTGCGCTCGACGTTGAGCTGAACATCGGTGATCTCACCCAGGCCAACAGGCGCGAGCCGCCAGACCTCGCTGCCGTTTGCCGCGTCGAGGCGCGCCAGCACGCCGTCACGCCGCACCACGAGGTATTGGCGGCTGCCAACCGACGCAAACAGCAGCAGTGGCGGGGCGTCGGCCTCACCACCCAGGATGCCGAAGCGCGGCGATGCGCGCTGGTCGTCGCTGCGTGTCCACTCGCCACCAGCCGCTGGCGGCGCGAAGGTCACCAGGCGGCCGTCATTGACAAGCGTGAACGCAGGGCGATCGGCGTCAAAGTCGAACAGTGCACCCTTGGTCTGCGGGATGGCCAGCGCCGCCGTGAGCGGGCGCAGCGTGTCCAGGTCATAAACCGCGCCGCCAAACGGCCAGAACAGGTAACGCCGGTCGGGCGAGCGCAGGAAAGGCTGCTCCTGGTGGTCCTCGCCCAGCCTTGCAACACTGAGGCACACGTCCTTGCTGTCCCGATTGCGGCAGATGATGAGTTGGTGCCCAGCATTGTGGACACGGTGCTCGAAGTAGATCGGCGTGCCAATCGCGCTGGCGGCGGGGGCCGGGGTTGTGGCCGCAGCGGTGCCCGATGCCGCCGCAGCGGCAGCAGCAGCCGGCGGCGCCCGCAGCCAGCGTGGCTCGGGCGGTGCACCGATCTGGTCGCCGCCAAACGGCTCCACG
>JANPOW010000466.1:0-13796 GCA_031428185.1 Betaproteobacteria bacterium
TTGGTCGTGCCGTTGCGTACGTACTCGCAATCCTGTTTGGTCGGGCTGTGTTCCACACGAAACGGCATAGTGCCCGGCAGCGGCGGACGACTGTGAGCAATGAGTTGCAAGCTCTTCTCGTCGCGGTAGATGACCGGTTCAGCCGTGCGCAGTGGCCGGGCATACAGTTCGAGCAGGGCGTACATGCGCCACACAGCGGTACGTCCAATCCCGCGCACGGCCATGATTTGCGCCTCCGGCACGCCTTGATCCAGACTGGCCAAGACATGCGCTCGATTCACTTCGCGCGCTTGATGCAAGCCCTTCATTCGGATGTCGTGGATCACGGCGCGATCCTCTTCGGACAATTGCAATTTCGTCTGGCGCATGACTACACCTCCAGGCCCCTTGAATGGACAACGAGTGAAGTGTATTAATGCTTCGTTACTTGCGTGTCGTTGTACGAGCGCTTGCACCGATTGATGGCCTGCAAATGAAGGCAGGCGCCGGGTTGGCCACCGGGTCAGCCAGGCGGCCGGCCAATGCGCCAACCCGCACGGCCGGCCGGCCTGCCGACCGGCCCGCACGGCTGGCCCGGCTGGCCTTCAGCCTTGTGCCAGCCGGGCCAAGGCGGCCGGGTCCAGCACCCGCACGTCATAACCACAGACCTCGATCACACCGCCCTGGCTGAAGCTGCGCATCAGGCGCTACAGGGTTTCGGGTGTGATCGCCAGCTGTGACGCGACATCACGCTTGCGCTCATGCAGCCGGACCAATGCCTGCGCGCTGGCGCGGCCGGGCTGCGGGTCGGCGCCGGGCAGCGGCAAGGGCAGGCTGCGGGCATGCAGCCAGTGCGCCAAGCGGGCCGGCGCGTCCTTGTGCATCAACTCCTGGGTGTTGAGCACCAGCGCCCGCAACTCCAGCGCCAATGCCGTCAGCAGGCGCTGCGCCAGCCCGGGCCAGCGCGGCAGGCGGCTGCGCAACGCGCCACACGGCAAGTCCAGCACGCTGACGGCAGACAGCGCCTGCACGTCCACCGCATGCGGCTGGCGCAGCCAGGCGGCACTGAGGTCCAGCCAGGCCGGGCCACGCAGGATGCGCTCGGTGCGCATCACAGCGTCGGCGCGGCGCAGGCCCAATGCCACCTCACCACTGTGCAGCGCCACCAAGGTGGTGGCCGGGCTGCCGCACTGCAGCACCGGCTGGCCTGCTGCCACCAGGCGCAACCGCGCAAGGCTGTGCAAGGCCAGCAACTCATCGTCGGACAAGGTGTCACCTGCAGCCAGGCCGTCGCCGCCCGATCTGGCGCCGCCCAGCAACGCCTGCCAGGTCAACGCCGCCGCCGCGCCGGCAGCCGGGTCAGCGTGCAGGCTGGGGCTGCCCCGCACCGTGTCATTGGGCGGCGGCAGCGCCCAGCCTGTGCCCAGACGGGACAAGGCTGCAGTGGCCGGCGCGGCCGGCGCTGCTGCCGTGAGGTTGGTGCGAGGGGTCATGCAAGTCGGCAAGCGGGTGGCCGGGGAAGCCTGACTGTTGACCCGAAGCGCCGTGCGCGTTTTGCGCTGGATCAACCAGCCACGCCGCAGCCCCACCAACGGCGACGCCCCGGATCAAGCGCCGGTGGCCACCGGCGCTTGGGGCTGTGCACACCACTCGCTCCATGAGCCCGGGTACAGCGCCGCGCCGGGCAGGCCGGCCGCCTCCAGCGCCAGCAGGTTGTGGCAGGCGGTCACGCCCGAGCCGCATTGCGCCACCACGTCGGCAGCGGCGCGGCCGGCCAGCAGGGCCAGCCAGTCGGCGCGCAGTTGCGCGGCTGGTTTGAAGCAACCGTCGGGCGCCAGGTTGTGGCGGAAAAATCGGTTGGCAGCACCCGGGATGTGGCCGCCCACCGGGTCCAGCGTCTCGTTCTCGCCGCGAAACCGGTCCGGCGCGCGGGCATCAACAATCAGCCGGGGCGGCCGGCCAAGATGGGCCAGCAAGCCGGCAAAGTCGACTTGCGCCACCAGCGCCGGCCGGCGTGTGAAGCGGCCGGTGGGCCGGGTGGCTGGCACGCCCGACGCCATCACCCCACCGGCCGCAACCCAAGCGTCCGGGCCGCCATCCAGCACCTGCACGGCGGCGTGGCCAAGCCAGCGCAACATCCACCACAAGCGGGCGGCGTAGATGCCGCCGGCGTTGTCGTACGCCACCACGGGCAGGTCATCGGCAAAGCCGAGTTGGCCCAGGCGGCTGGCAAAGGCGTCGGCATCGGGCAAGGGGTGGCGGCCTCTGCCGGCGCCAGCCACCTTGGGCGCGGCCAGATCATGGTCCAGGTCGATGTGGATGGCACCGGGCAGGTGGCGCTGCGCATGCAGCCTGGCACCGGCGGTCGGGTCGGACAACTCGAAGCTGCAGTCGCACAGCAGCAGCGGGGCAGCGCTGGACAGCAGGGCACGCAGCGCGGCGGCGGTGATCAGGGGCTGAGGCATGGTGTTGTGGATGGCGGTTGAGCCGGGATCAGTGGTGGTGTGGTGGGATCAACCAGCAGCCGCTGCAGCAGCCGCCAGACTGGCCCGCGCTTGTTCCTGCAGGCGCAGCAATCGGCGTTGCACTTTGCCGGTGGTGGTCATGGGCAGCGCGTCAATGAATTCAATCTCTTTGGGGTATTCATACGGCGCCAGGCGGCTGCGCACATGCTGCTGCAGCGCGGCCACCAGCGCGGCGTCGCCAATCACACCCGGCGCCAGCACCACATAGGCCTTGACCACCGCGCCGCGTGCCGCGTCGGGCTTGGGCACCACCGCCGCGTTGGCCACCGCCGGGTGTTTGATCAGGCAGTTTTCCACCTCGCTGGGGCCGATGCGGTAACCGGCGGCCTTGAACACATCGTCGCTGCGGCCGTGGTACCACAGGTAGCCGTCGGCATCCATCACCGCCGTGTCGCCGGTGCGGCACCAACTGCTGGCCGTAGCGCCGGTGTACTTGGCCAGGGTGGCCGCCGGGTTGCGCCAATAGCCCAAGAAAAACACCGGGTCGGGCTGGCCGTGCACATCCAGCCGGTGCAGCGCCACATCACCCGGTGTGCCGGCCGGGCAAGGCTGGCCAGCGTCGTCAATCACCGCCACCCGGTGGCCGGGGTAGGCCCGGCCCATGCTGCCCGGGCGTGCCGGCCAGCCCGGCTGCAACCGGCCCAGCACATCAAATGAGCGGCCACAGTTGCCGACGATGTAGTTGATCTCGGTCTGGCCAAACATCTCGTTGACGGCCACGCCCAGCGCGTCGCGGCACCAGGCAAACACCGCGTCGCCCACCGCCTCACCGGCGCTCATCACGGCCTGCAAATGCAGCCGGTAGTGTTGACGCGGCTGCGGCACGGCTTTCATCATGGCCTTGAGCGCCGTGGGGAACAGGAAGGTGTGTGTCACCCGGTGGCGCTGCAGCAGCAAAAACGCGCTCTCGGGCGAGAAGCGCCCCTGCCAGGCAACGATGGTGCGGCCAAAGTACAGCGTGGGCAGCAGCGCGTCCATCAGGCCGCCGGTCCAGGCCCAGTCGGCCGGGCTCCAGAACACGGCCGGTGGGGCCACGCCCGTGGTTGGGTCGGGCGTGGTGTGCGGAAACCAGTTCTGGCTGCAGACAAAACCGCTCAGGTTGCCGATCAGCGCCCGGTGCGGGATCAGCGCCCCCTTGGCCGGGCCGGTGGTGCCGCTGGTGTAGATCAGCACCGCCGGGTCATCGGCCTGGGTGCTGACCGCATCAAACGTGGCGGGCTGGGCGGCCAGCGCGCTGTCCCAGTCCAGGTCACCCTGGCCCGCCGCATCGCCCACGGCCAGCAGCGTGCGCAAGTCCGGGCAATCGGCGCGTGCGGCCAGCAGGTTGTGGATGGCGCTTTCATCCACGATGGCCACTTGTGCGCCGCTGTCCTGCAGCCGGTAGGCCAGTGCGTCGGCGCCAAACAGCATGGCCAGCGGCATGGCCACCGCGCCCAGCTGGTAGACGGCGATGTGGGCAATGGCGGTTTCCAGCCGCTGTGGCATCACGATGGCCACCCGGTGCCCCGGCTGCACCCCCAGGCCGCGCAGCGCGTGGGCCAGGCGGTTGGCCTGGCGCTGCAGTTGGCTGTAGGTGATGCTGGCGCGGCGGCCGTCTTCATGCTGCCAGCGGATGGCCACCTGGCGTGGTGTGCTGCGGGCCCAGCGGCCACAGCAGACCTGCGCGATGTTGAACTGCGCCGGCACCTGCCAGGCCAGGCCGTGGTGCAGGGCGGCATAACCGTCCTGCAGCCGGGAGGCCCCGGTGGCCTCGGTGGCCTCGGTAGCCTCGGTGGCCCCGGTGGCCCCGGTGGCCCCGGTGGCCCCGGTGGCCTCGGTGGCCAATCGGCTGCCGGGCCGGCTGCCGGGCCGGCTGCGGGGTCGGCGGCTGGACGGGGGTGTGGCGAATGGTGTGACGGGGACCGATGGCATGGCCGGCAGCTTAAGCGCTGCACCCAACGTGGCCGCCCGGTCAAACCCCGGCGGCGCTGGCCACCGCAGCCGCCGCGCCCGCCACGCCGGGCTGCGCGGCTGACCATCAGGTCGAGAAATCCCCTCAAGTCTTGTGCGCAGCGCCCGATAAATGCTGCAGTAGCGCAGGCGCTGTTGCAGCCCCGGCCCAGCCGCCGCCAGCCGTCTTGGAGACCTCATGCAGTACACGCCCCTGTCACTTGTCCAGCAGCGCATCAGCGTCGGTGCACCGCTGCCGTTCAACATCCGCGACAACGACGGCACGCTGTTGCTGGCACGTGGCCAGATCATTGCGTCACTGGCGCTGCGCCAGGCCTTGTTTGAGCGCGGTGCGCTGGTGGACCTGGACGAGTTGCGCAACCCGACCAGCAACGTGCAACAGGCCGCACCGCATCAACTGCCCGGCCTGTGGACGGCCTGCCTGGGCCGCCTGGGCGACACGCTGCGTGAGTCGGCGCAAGAAGGCTTTGTGGACGCGCTGGACGAGGCCGCACCCCCGGTGCTGGCGCTGATCGAGCGTGACAAAGACCTGGCCATCTTTCAGATCCTGCGCCAACCCGGCAATGCGCAGGTGCAGTACGGGGTGGACCACTCGATGCATGCCGCCATCACCGCCAGCCTGGTGGCGCAACGCCTGGGTTGGAACAGCGACGACACCGAGCGGGTGTTCAAGGCCGCGCTGACCATGAACATCTCGATGCTGGAGCTGCAAGGCCAGTTGGCAGTGCAGACCACAGCGCCCACGGCCGAGCAGCGGGCCGCCATCCTGGCCCACCCCGACTTCAGCCGCCGCATGCTGGAGCTGTCCGGGGTCAATGACCTCGACTGGCTGGACGCCGTGTCCAGCCACCATGAAACCGCCGACGGCCGGGGTTACCCGCTGGGCCGGCGCGATGTTGGCGACATCGCCGCGCTGGTGCACCGGGCCGACGTCTACACCGCCAAGCTGAGCCCACGCATCGGCCGCGACGCGGTGGCGGCCGACAAGGCCGGCCGCATGATGTTCATGCAAGACCCTGGGCACCCGATGACGGCCGCGCTGGTCAAGGAATTTGGCGTCTACCC
This sequence comes from Betaproteobacteria bacterium, assembly GCA_031428185.1. Taxonomy (GTDB): domain Bacteria; phylum Pseudomonadota; class Gammaproteobacteria; order Burkholderiales; family Burkholderiaceae_C; genus Pseudaquabacterium. Next base: position 5,520 of record JANPOW010000466.1, read on the forward strand.
ACCCGGCTGCATGGTGCGGCTGGCCTCGGGCGAGACCGGCCTGGTGGTCAAGCGTGGCCTGACGGTGATGACCCCGGTGGTGGCGGTGATGACATCGCCCACCGGCGCCAGCCTGGCCCAGCCGCTGCGGCGTGACACCGCGTTGGCCGGTTTTGCGGTGCACTCGGTCTTGGCCGCGCAAGCCGGCACGCTGCGCATCAGCCCCGAGGCCTTGATGGCCGTGGCGGCCGACAGCCTCAGCGCCTGATGGCGTCGGCCTGCGGCGCTGCGGCATAAGCCTGCAGCGCCGGGCCGGCGATGCGGCAGATGCGCCAATCGGGCATCACGCTGGCACCCATGCCCTGGTAGAAGCGGATCGCGGCCTCGTTCCAGTCCAGCACGCTCCATTCAAACCGGCCACAGCCACGCGCCACCGCCAGCGCGCCCAGATGCTGCAGCAAGGCCTTGCCGATGCCCTTGCCCCGGCACGCCGGCTGCACATACAAATCCTCCAGATACAAGCCGGGCTGGGCCAGGAAGGTGGAGAAGTTGGTGAAGAACAGCGCAAAGGCCACCAGGCTGCCGCCTGTCTCACTGCCTGCCTCGCCGGTCAACGCCACCACCACCGCCTCGGCCACCGGCCGGTCGCCAAACAAGTGCTGCACCAGCGCCTCGGGTGTGGCCTGCACCAGGTGGGCCAGGTGCTCAAATTCAGCCAGCTCGGTGATCAGGCCAACGATGGCGGGGGCATCGGCGGGGGTGGCAGGGCGCAGGGTGAACGGGGTCATGGCCAGATTCTGGCAGCGTCCCGGGCGGCACCGCCCGCTACCGCTGTCACAGCACCGACAGGCCCTTGGCGCACCCGCGCCTACAGTGCGGCGATGAGCAATGCCTACCCCGTGCGCCGCCCCGGCCACAGCCGCCACCTGCCGCTGCGTGGCCTGCAGTACCACCTCACGCAGTGGGGCAGCCCCCAACCCGGTGAACCGCTGCTGCTGCTGCTGCACGGCTTCATGGACGTGGGCGCGTCGTTCCAGTTTGTGGTGGACGCGCTGGCAGCGCAGCAGGGTGGCCCGCTGCGTGAGCGCTGCATCGTGGCGCCCGACTGGCGCGGTTTTGGCCGCACCAGCAGCCCGGCGGCCGACAGCTACTGGTTCCCCGATTACCTGGGTGACCTGGATGCGCTGCTGGATGCACTGTCGCCCGACACGCCGGTGGACCTGGTGGGCCACAGCATGGGCGGCAACGTGGTGATGACCTATGCCGGGGTGCGGCCCGAACGGGTACGCCGTCTCGTCAACCTGGAGGGTTTTGGCCTGCCCGACCTGCCACCGGCCGAGGTGCCGGCCCGCCTGGCCACCTGGCTGGATGAATTGAAAGCGCCGCAGCACCTGCGCGCCTACGCCAGCCAGGCCCAGGTGGCTGAGCGCCTGTGCCACACCAACCCACGCCTGGCGCCGGACAAAGCCTTCTGGCTGGCCGGCCACTGGGCCGCACCGGCTGACGACGGCCGCTGGCATCTGCTGGCCGACCCCGCCCACAAACGCATCAACCCGGTGCCCAACCGGGCCACTGAAGCCATTGCCACCTGGTCCAACATCAGCGCGCCGCTGCTGTGGGTGCAGGGGCGCAGCAGCCGCATCGACAGCCACTGGCAAGGCCGCTACACCCTGGCCGAGTTCCAGGCCAGGCTGGCCCATGTGCCCGATGTGCAGCAAGTGCTGCTGGACGACGCCGGCCACATGCTGCACCACGACCAGCCCGAGGCGCTGGCGGCGGCGCTGGCAGCGTTTTTGGCTTGATCGCCTTGCCGGCTTGGCGGTTGATCACCGCCGCGTGACGGCGGCGCTCACGGCCGCTCAGGGCATCAACAGCCCCAGCGCGGCGGGTGATGACTGGCGCAAAGCCACCAGCAGGCTGTGCAGGCGTACACGCTGGGCCGGGCTGGTGGGGCTGTGGCGCAGTGCGGTGGCCAGGTCATGCAGCGGGCCTTTCGCGTTGCGGGTGGTGCGGCCGGCGCTGGGCCTGGCTTCCAGCGCTGATTTCAGCGCCAGCAGCTTGAGTTGGTGGCGGGCGGCTTGCCATTCCGGGGCCGATGGCAAATCCAGCGCCGCCTCGATCTGCAGCAGCAAGTCGTCAAAGCCGGCGTCTGTCGGTATGGCAGCCGGCGGCTGTGCGGCGGCGCAGCGGGTGGCCAGGGCGTCGGTCCAGGCAGCCGGCAGCGGCGGCAAGGCGGCCCAGGTGCTCGCGGCGGGCGCAGCCGGGTCGGCGCCGTCCTCACGCTGTTCACATTGCAGCAGGCGGCTGGTGAGCACATCCACCACGCCGGACCAGTGCTGCTGCTGGCGCTGGGCCAGGTGGCGCAGCACGGTGGCGCGGGCATCGGCATAGCGGGCTTCGATGGCACCGGCGGCGGCGCGTGGCCAGTCACCCAGTTGGCGCCAGGCGCGGTCGATCTCGGCCAGGCTGCGGCGCAGCTCGGCCGGCGTGGCTGCGGCCGGCTCGGTGGGTGCGTCCAGCGGCAGTGCTGGCGCGTCCAGCAGCGCAGCCAGGCCCAGCACGCGCTGCAGCAGCACCTCACCGGCGCTGCGCTGGGCGGCCAATTCAGCATCACGGGCGCTGAAGGCGGCATCACGCTGGGCGATCACGGCATCACCGGCGGCCTTGAAACGGTCCCACAGCGCCACTTCAGCCGGCCGGGCCAGCGGCAGCGCGCGGGCCTGCTGCTGCCACTGGGCTTGCAGATCACGCAGGCGCGGGCTGATGTCACGCGCTGGCGGCTGGCGGCGGCTGTCCTCGGCCAGTGCCTGGGCTTGCTGGATCAGCCGTTCACGGCCAGCCTCGGCGGCCTGGCGGGCGTGCTGCAGTGGCTGGGTCAGCCGGTCCACACTGGTTTGCTGGCGCTGCTGCAGCGCGGCGCGGGCCGCATGCGGCACCGTGTGTTCCAACGGCCCCAGTTGGCGCCAAGCGGTGTGGAACTGGTCCAGCGCGCGCACCGTGCGGCGCCAGGGTGCGGCATCGGTGTCGGGTGCGGCGCTGTCGGGTGCGCTGGTGTGTGGTGCGGTGGTATCTGGTGCGCTGGTGTGTGCTGCGGCGCTGTCTGCCGCAGCGGCCGGCGGTGGCGCTGCGCCGCCAGGCAGCGGCGTGGCGTCCAACGTGTCCAGCAGCGCCTGGCGCGCGGCCAGGTTGTCTTGCCGCGCTGCCTTGAGCACGGCCAGGTGGGCGGCCACCGGCTGGTAGGCGGTGAGCAGGGCGGCATCCAACCGCAGCCACAGCGGCTGGGCCGCAGCGGCGCCCAGGCGGTCCAGGTCTTTCCAGCGCTGGCGCAGGGCCTGGATGGTCTCGCCGTGGGCTTTTGGGCTGAGCTTGGGCGCGTCGCGGTCACCGGCCTGGCTGGCCAGCGCAGCGGCCAAGGTCAGGCGGGCCAGCGATTCGGCCTCGTCCACCAGGTCTTCACGCGCCCGGCCACCACCCCACTGCTGCCAGCTCTGGAGGCGGCTGCGCTCGGCCTGCAAGGCCTGGCGGCGCTGCTGCAGGCTGTCAGGCAGGGTGTGGCCAGCGGCGCCGGCCAGCGCGTCGTCAATGGCTTGCAACCGGGTTTGCAGGCTGGCCAATTGGCCATCGGCTGCGGCGGACTCGGCTTGCTGCAGCAGGCCCAGGATGGCCTGGCGCTGTGCCGGGCTGGCCGGCGTGGCTGGCTGGCGCTGGGGGCTGCGTGGCGCCGGGTGGGGCTGGGCCGGACGGGGCTGGGCCAACGCGGCAGCGCGTGGTGGCGTCGGCAGGGCCGGTGTATTGGCCCGCAGCCACTGCGCAAAGCGCTGGTCCAGTTGGTACGCCAGGCTGGCATCGGCCAGTGGCGGCAGGGCTTGCCAGCGCGCCAGGGCTGAGGCTGGGGCGGGTGGCGGCGTAGCGAGGCGCGGCGCGGCGGGCCGGGCATCCGCGTCGGCGGCTTCAGCGGCCGCCGCGTCGGCGTCAGCGTCAGCGTCAGCGTCGGCGTCAGCGTCAGCGTCAGCGTCGGCGTCGGCGTCGGCGTTGTCGCTGGTCGTGGCAGCGGCGGCCTGGGCTGCGGCGTGTGCCTCCGCCTGGGCCAACCAGGCCAGCCGCGCATCGACTTGCGCGGCTGCCTGCACGGCAGCGCCCAGCGCGGCACGCTGGGCCAGCAGCGTGTGGTGCAGCGGTGCGCCGGCCAACAAGGCCAGCAGGGGTTGCGCGGCAACCGTGGCAGCACCAGCCTGGCCCTGCATGGCAACCTGGGCCAGGGCTGCGGGCCAGGCGGCCAGCGCGGGCACCACATCGGCGCGCCAGCGCTGCACCTGCTGCTGCAGGGCATCGTGCTGGCGCACAGCGTTGTCGAGTTGCTGGCGCAGGCTGGCAAATTGCGTGCTGCGCTCGGCGTCCAGCAAACCGTTGCCGATGGCCGACCACGCCTGGTCCAGCTTGACCAGGTGGTTGAGTGGCACATCGGGCGTGCCCAGCAGGGTGGTCACCGTGCCGATCAAGCCATCCGCAGTGGTGCGCGCCTCCCGCTGGGCCACTGCCGCGTCCAGCCGCTGGCGGGCGACGCGGTGTACCCGCCGGTCGTGGCTGCGGAAGGCCCGCTCGGCCTCGCGCAGCGCCGCCTCGCCTTGCAGCGCCTGCACTGCCGCCAGCTTGGTGGCCAGGGCGGGGGCGCTCTGGGCGATGCGCAACAGCGCGCTGTCATCGCCCAGCGCGGCTTGCAGTTGGGGCAACCACAGCGCCTGGGCGGTATCGGCCAGGCGGGCGCGGTCATCAGCGCGGGCCAGCTCGGCTTGGCGCTGGTCGGCCTTGGTGGGCGCAGCGGGTTTTGGTGCCACTGTTTTGGCCGTTGCCGCCGCAACGGCCGGCGCAGCCTTGCCGCCACGAATCTTGAAAAGCCAGCTCAGCATGGGTGTCAGGCGGCAGGGCCGCAGGTCAGTCAATCAGCAGGGGCGCGACGCAAGCCGGCGCGCGGCGCAGTGTAGGTGGGTGCTGTGGGTGGCTTGCCGCGCTGGACGAGGCCAGCGTGCAGTTGGCCTTGCAGCAGGCGCTGCTGGCCTGGTCGGCCTGCGGTGTGCCGGGCCAGGTGCTGAGCGATGCCGCCGCTGCCACGCACGATGCCTGCAGCCTGGTGCGGGTGCAGTGGAACGCGCTTGACTGCCGCGGCAACGCTGGACTGAGCCACCTGGGCCTGCGCAGCTTGACACTGGGGCCGGCGGTATTCCAGCTGCTCAGCCAGCGGCGTGGCCGGCTGGTGGCGCTGGACACGCTGCAGATGACGCTGAGCCACGAGATCGGCCACTTTTACGGCCTGATGGCGCATTCACGCCGCTGCGTGGATGTGATGTCCTACTGCGACAACGGCCGCGGTGAGCACTGCAGCACCCGTGACGGCAGCAACTACCGCGCCGTGCCGCAATACCGCGCCAGCCTGCCCACCGCCTGCGACATCAAGCGCTGCCGGGCGCTCAACAACCACTGACCGGCGGCCCGCCAGCCAAGCCGGCCAAGCCGGCTCAATCTACCGGCGTGAGTTTGGCAATCGCCAGCGCCAGCCATTTGGCGCCGTGCCGGCCAAAGTTGACTTGCGCCCGGGCGTCCGTGCCGTTGCCTTCCAGCGTCAGCACCACGCCCTCGCCAAACTTGGTGTGGAACACCGACTGGCCCACCCGCAGGCCGTGGGACGGCGGGGTTTTGCTGACCATGGCCGGCGGCGCAGGAGGCGATACAAACGCCGGCCGCCCCGCCACCCGGCCCGCCCCCACCACCGACCCCAGACCACTGCCTTTTTTCCAGGCCTGCTGGTACTCGCGTGCGTAACCCGAGCCAAAGCCCTGGTTGCGTGGTGTCAGCCACTTCAGCGCGCCCTCGGGCAACTCGTCCAGAAAACGGCTTTTGACGTTGTAGCGGGTCTGGCCGTGCAGCAGCCGGGTCTGGCTGAAGCTCAAATACAGCCGCTTGCGGGCGCGGGTGATGGCCACATACATCAGCCGGCGCTCCTCCTCCAGCCCATCAGCGTCGCTCATCGCGTTTTCATGCGGGAACAGCGATTCCTCCAGCCCGGTGATGAACACGCAGTCAAATTCCAGGCCTTTGGCGGAATGCACCGTCATCAGCTGGATCGCGTCCTGCCCGGCCTGGGCCTGGTTGTCACCCGCCTCCAGCGCAGCGTGGGTCAAAAACGCGGCCAGCGGCGAGACGATTTCACCGGTCTCGGCATCCGGCGCCAAATCCACTGCCGCCAGTGCGGCCGGCGTGGCCGCTGCACCGGCACTGGCGGGTTTGCCGGCGGCCAGCACACCCGGCCCGTGCTCATCCACCGGCAGCGCCACGGCATCCTTGCCAAAGCCTTCTTGGGTCACAAACGCCTCGGCCGCATTGACCAGCTCTTGCAGGTTCTCGATGCGGTCCGCGCCTTCTTTGTCGGTGCGGTAGAAATCCAGCAGACCCGACGCATCCAGCATGCGCTCGATGATTTCGCGCAGCGTCAGGCCGCGCGTCGCGTCACGCAAGTTGTCAATCAGCGCCGCAAAACCTGCCAGGTTGCCACCGCCCTTGCCCGCCACTGCCGCCACGCTTTGGTACAGGCTGCGGCCACTGCTGCGGGCGGCGTCTTGCAATTGCTCGATGGTGCGGGCGCCAATGCCCCGGGTGGGGAAGTTGACCACCCGCAGGATGGAGGTGTCGTCATTTGGATTTTCAAGCAACCGCAAATACGCCAGCGCATGCTTGACCTCGGCCCGCTCAAAAAAGCGCAACCCGCCGTAGACGCGGTAAGGCACACCGGCATTGAACAGCGCACTCTCCATCACCCGGCTTTGCGCGTTGCTGCGGTAGAGGATGGCGATCTGGCTGCGCGCGGTGCCACTGCGGTGCAGGTGTTGGGCTTCTTCCAGCAGCCACTGGGCCTCGGCGTAATCACTGGTGGCCTCACTCACCCGCACCGGCTCACCGGGGCCGGCCTCGGTGCTTAAATTCTTGCCCAGGCGCCGGGTGTTGTGGCTGATCAGCGCGTTGGCGCTGTCCAGAATGTTGCCAAAGCTGCGGTAGTTGCGCTCCAGTTTGACGACATGCGAGACGCGGTATTCGCGCTCAAAGTCGGCCATGTTGCCCACCTGCGCACCACGGAAGGCGTAGATGCTTTGGTCGTCGTCGCCCACCGCAAAAATGCTCTGTCCCGGGCGGCCGTCAGGCCCACCTGCCACGTTCTCGGGCGGGGCGAACATCTTCAGCCAGGCGTACTGCAGGCGATTCGTGTCCTGGAACTCATCCACCAGGATGTGCGCAAAGCGGTGCTGGTAGTGCTCACGCAGTGCGGTGTTGTCACGCAGCAGCTCATAGGTGCGCAGCATCAGCTCGGCAAAGTCCACCACGCCTTCACGCTGGCATTGGTCTTCATACGCCTGGTAGATCTCGACCATCTTGGCGCTTTGCGGGTCTTGCGCCTGCACGTCTTTTGGCCGCTCACCGTTGTCTTTGCGCGCCGCGATAAACCAGCTCACCTGCTTGGGCACAAAGCGTTCTTCGTCCAGCTGCATCGCCTTGATGATGCGTTTGACAGCCGATTGCGAATCGGCCGTGTCCAGGATCTGAAACGACTGCGGCAGCCCCGCCAGCTTCCAGTGCGCCCGCAAAAAGCGGTTGCACAGGCCGTGGAAAGTACCAATCCACATGCCGCGCACGGCCACCGGCAGCATGGCTGACAGGCGTGTGAGCATCTCCTTGGCCGCCTTGTTGGTGAAGGTGACGGCCATCAGCCCGCCCGGTGACACCTGGCCGGTGGCCAGCAGCCAGGCGATGCGGGTGGTCAGCACGCGGGTCTTGCCTGATCCGGCCCCGGCCAGGATCAGCCCCGGCCGGGCCGGCAGCGTGACAGCAGCCAATTGCTCAGGGTTCAGGCCTTGCAGCAGAGACCCGGTGCCGGGCAGGGTTGGCGCATCGGGTGCGGCCGGCTGAGAATACTGTTCATGCATCCATTGATTCTAGGAGCCGGGGTGGTGGCGGGGCTGGTCTGCGCAGCCCTGCCTGCGGCGGCCGCAGCCCCGGCCTGCCCGGCACCACAAGCCGCCGTGGCCGAGGCCTTGTTCAGCGCCGACTGTGCGCAATGTTGGGCTGCAGCGGCCGGCCCGACAGTGCCCGCCAACGCCTGGCGCTTTGACTGGATCAGCCCCGGAGGCGATGCCGCGCCGCTGGCCGCCGGCGCCCTGCCCGAGTCCGCCGAGCGGGGGCAGCGTCTGGGCGCAGCAGCAGCCGCCACCAGCCCGGCGCCCGCGCGCTGGCAAGCTGCCGGCAAGCCGCTGC
>JANPOW010000467.1:0-3443 GCA_031428185.1 Betaproteobacteria bacterium
CCCTGGCCGGCACGCTGCGCGGCAGCTTCAAGCGCATCCAGTTCACGCCCGACCTGGTGCCGGCCGACCTGGTGGGCACGCGCATCTACAACCAGAAGACCGGTGACTTCAGCACCTCGCTGGGCCCCGTGTTTGCCAACCTGCTGCTGGCCGACGAGATCAACCGCGCACCGGCCAAGGTGCAAAGCGCCTTGCTGGAGGTGATGCAGGAGCGGCAGGTGACGATTGCTGGTGAATCACACAAGGTGCCCACGCCGTTTGTGGTGATGGCCACGCAAAACCCGATCGAGACCGAGGGCACCTACCCGCTGCCCGAGGCGCAGGTGGACCGTTTCATGATGAAGGTCCTGGTCGACTACCCCAGCGACGAGGAAGAGTTTGTGATCGTCGAGCGGGTGATCGGCCCGCCCATCGTGGCCAATCCGGTGGCCAGCACCAGCCAGTTGGCCGAGCTGCAGCAAGCCTGCCGCCAGGTCTATGTCGACCCCAGCCTGATCCAGTACGCCGTCAAGCTGGTGGGTGCCACGCGCCGGCCGGCGCAAAACGGCCTGGCCGAGCTGGCCAAATACCTGAGCTACGGCGCCAGCCCACGTGCCAGCATCGCGCTGGTGGAGGCGGCGCGCGCGTTGGCCTTCATGCGCGGCCGGGCTTATGTGCTGCCTGAGGACCTGGGTGATTTGGCCGCAGATTGCCTGCGCCACCGCCTGGTGCTGAGCTACGAGGCGCTGGCCGAAGGCCTGAGCGCCGACACGCTGATCGCCAAAGTGCTGGCGCGGCTGCCGCTGCCGCCAAAACCGCTACAACACCCGGGATGAGCTGGTCCGCCATGCCCGGCAGCGCCACATCGGCCGATCAGTTCTTGCAGCAGCTGGAATGGACCGTGCTGCGCCGCCTGGACGGCCTGCTGCAAGGCGACTACCGCACGCTGTGGCGCGGCGCCGGGCTGGACCTGGCCGACCTGCGTGAATACCAGCATGGCGACGATGTGCGCCACATCGACTGGAATGTCACCGCCAGGCTGCAGGTGCCGCATGTGCGCCAGTTCACCGAAGACCGCGAGCTGACCGGCTGGTTTTTGCTGGATTTGTCGGGCAGTGTGGACTTTGGCTCGGCGGGCCGCAGCAAGCGTGCGGTGAGTGAGGGTTTTGTGGCCGCGCTGGCCCGGCTGCTGACACGCCACGGCAACCGGGTGGGGGCGTTGCTGTACCAGCCCGGCACGGCCCAGCCGGGCAGCGTGCTGCCACCCGGCGCCGGCCGCGCCCAGGTGCTGCAACTGCTGGCGCGGCTGCAGGCGCCGGCTGCGCCCGCTGCACTGCCGGCCCGGGCTGCCGCCAGGGCTGGTGCAGCGCCACCCCTGCCCGGCACCCGCCTGGCCGATTTGCTGGCCCGCGCGGAAGCGCTGATCCGCCGCCGCTCGCTGGTGTTTGTGCTGTCCGATTTCATCAGCGAGCCGGGCTGGGCCGCGCCGCTGGGCCGGCTGGCCAGGCGCCACGAGGTGCTGGCGGTGCGCCTGTTTGACCCGCTGGAGCTGGCCCTGCCCGACATCGGCCTGCTGACGGTGGAAGACGCCGAGACCGGCGAACAGCTGCTGGTCGATACCCAGGATGCCGGCTTCCGCCAGCGTTTTGCCGCACTCGCCGCCAGCCATGAAACCGCGCTGCGTGGGCAGTTGGCCAGTGCCGGGGTGGATGTGCTGGAGCTGGCCACCAGCGACGACCTGCTGGCCGCCCTGCTGCGCTTTGTGGCACTGCGTCGCCAGCGCGCCCGGCTGGCACCTGGCCACCGGTTGCCGGCTGCGCCACCCCAGGCGGCATCGGCATGACACGACGCGCTGAGAGGTCAGCACCATGAACTTTCTCTGGCCCGAATGGCTGTGGACCCTGCTGCTGCTGCCAGCGCTGGTGGCCGCCTACCTGGTGCTGCTGGCGCGGCGCAAAAAACACCGCCTGCGGCTGGCCAGTGTGGCCATCGTCAAGCAGGCGCTGGGCCGCGGGCCGGGTTGGCGCCGCCATGTGCCACCGTTGCTGTTGCTGGCGGCGCTGGCCGTGCTGTTGCTGGCCACGGCGCGGCCCACCGCCCGCATCAAGCTGCCCAGCCAGCAAGAGACCATCGTGCTGGCGATGGATGTGTCCGGCAGCATGCGTGCCACCGATGTGCAGCCCAATCGGCTGGTGGCGGCGCAAGAAGCGGCCAAGACCTTTGTGGCCGGGCTGCCACGCACGGTGCGCATTGCGGTGGTGTCGTTTGCCGGCGCGGCGGCTGTGGTGCAGCCGCCCACCTTCAACCGCGAGGACGTGGTGGCCGCGATTGACCGCTTCCAGCTGCAGCGTGGCACGGCCATCGGCTCGGGCCTGGTGCTGTCGCTGGCCACGCTGTTCCCGGATGACGGCATCGACATCTCGCAGATCACCGGCCAAAAAGCCATGCCCCCTGCGCCGGGTGAGCTGAAAGAAAAAAAACCCTTCGTGCCGGTGGAGCCCGGCAGCTACGCATCGGCCGCCGTGATCTTGCTGACCGACGGCCAGCGCACCACCGGGCCCGACCCGATGGAGGCCGCCAAGATGGCGGCCGAGCGTGGGGTCAAGGTCTATACCGTTGGCGTTGGCACCAAGACCGGCGAGGTGATCGGTTTTGAGGGCTGGAGCATGCGGGTCAAGCTGGACGAGGAGACGCTGAAAAACATCGCCAATGCCACCCGCGCCAACTACTTTTACGCCGGCACGGCGGAGGATTTGAAGCAGGTCTACCAGGGCCTCTCCAGCCGGCTGGTGGTGGAGACCAAAGAGACCGAGATCACCGCCCTGCTGGCTGCCGCCGGCGCCTTGCTGGCGCTGCTGGCCGCCGGCCTGAGCGTGTGGTGGTTTGGCCGGGTGTTGTAGCGCGCCAAGCCAAAGCCAGCGCTGCTGTTGGCCACCGCAGCAACCCCGTCAGTCGGTGTCGCCGACACACGCCTGCAGCGCCGCCACCAAGGCCAGCAGTTGTTGCTGCAGGACGCGCGCCTCAGCCTGCAGTTGCGCCAAGGCCGGCACGGTTTGCAGCTTGCAGCGCTGCTCCAGTGCCATGGCCAGTGCTTGCAGGCTGTCCGCCCCGATCACCGCCGCCGCACCCCGCAGCGAATGGGCGGCCTGGCCCAGTGCCACGGGCTGGTCGGGCGGGTCGGCCAGCACCGGCACACCGTTGCGGTATTGCCGCACAAAACCGCGCAGCACCCGGGCCAGCACGTCCTCACGGCCGGCCAGCCGCAGCAGTGCGGCAGTCGGGTCCAGGCCAGGGATGCACTGCAGTGCCCGGGTCAGCGCACCCGGTGCGGCTGCTGCCGGCGGCTGCGGCGCCTGCTGCACCAGCGGTGCCGGCGCCAGCTGCACCAGCGGCAGCACCGGCGCCGGCACCGCGGCATGCGCCGCGGCGGCCCGCCAGCGCAGCCACGCGGCCTAAACCCCCCC
>JANPOW010000468.1:0-2328 GCA_031428185.1 Betaproteobacteria bacterium
GGTGGCGCAGCAGGGTGCGCAGCTCAGCGGCGCGGGTGGCCAATGGCGGGCCGGGTGGCTGCGGCAGGGCATCAACAGCCGCTTTGATGGCGGCTTGACTGGCGGCTTGGCTGGCCACTTGGGTGGCCGGCTTGGTGGACGCTTGGCTGGCGGCTTGGGCGCTGGGATCGGTGGGCATGCAGCGATTGTGGAACACGCACTGCCAACGCCGGGCTGGCAGCAGCCCGCCCAGTGGCTGTCAACCTGGGATGTTGGGCTCAACCAGGTTGGCCAACTGCAGCATCGACTCTTGCCAGCCCAGGTAACACATTTCCAGCGGAATGACGCTGGGGATGCCAGCCTGGGTGATGTGGACCTCGGTGCCGCACAACACCGGTTTCAAGACCACCGTGACCTGCATCTCGCCCGGCAGGTTGGGGTCATCAAACTTGTCGGTGTAGCGGATGCGCTCAAACGGCAGCAGCTCCAGATACTCGCCGCCAAAGCTGTGGACATTGCCGCTGGACAGGTTGGTGAACGACATCCTGAACGTGCCGCCGACTTTGGCTTCAAAGTGGTGAAACCTGCCGGTAAAACCAAACGGCGGCAGCCATTTGGCCATGGCGTCAGCGTCCAGAAACGCCTTGTAGACCTTGTCGGGTGTGCTGCGCAGGACGCGGTGGATTTGAACAGTGCCTGTCATGCCAACTCCTGTGGGGTGGGGTGATGAAGGTCAGGTGCCCATCAAGGCCGATCAGGCACTCAGCTGCCAGCCGTTTGGCCACCAAGCGGTTTTAGCATGCACGCCCGATCCGCCCGAGCCGCGCGCTGCCGCGCAGGCCGGGCGTCGGGGTGCTGACTGCTGCGCTCATTTGCCTTTGGCCGTGGCCGCCACCGCCGGCAATGCCTTGAAGCCGGCCTCGCGCATCAGCACGCGGTGGAACTTGTCGGTCTTGTCCAACCAGTCAACAAAGGGCTGGCCTTGCAGCGTGGTGGGGTTGAAGGCGCCACGCTGGATGAAGTCGTTCCATTCGGGCAAGGCGCGCACCTTGTCCAGCAACTGGTTGTAGTAGGCCACTTGCGCGGGCGTGGCACCGGGGCTGGTGAAGATGCCGCGCATCATCAGGTATTGCACCGGGATGCCCACGGACATGCAGGTGGGCAGATCGGCCCAAGCGCCACCGGCTGCGGCCTTGGCTGCCGTGTCCAGCCGGCGGCCGTCAAACACACAGAGTGGGCGCACGGCACCGCTGCGCCACAGTTGCTCGGCCTCGATGGGGTTGTTGACGGTCAGGTCCACCTCGCGCTCGGCCAGCGCGCGGGCCACGTCACCACCGCCTTTGAGTGGCACATAACTGATGCGGGTGGCGGCTGCGGTTTCCAGCAACACGCTGATCAACTGGTCCTCCTGCTTGCTGCCGGTGCCGCCCAGTTTGAAGCTGCCGGGCGCGCCACTGCGCAAGGCGGCCAGCAGTTCTTGCGGGCTTTTGTAGGGCGACGCGGCGTTGACCCACAACACAAACTGGTCCAGCGCCATCAGTTGCACCGGGGTGATGTCACGCCATTGGAAGTCGGCGCCCGCCACCAGCGGCGCGGTGAAGAGGTTGGACAAGCTGATCAGCAACTTGTGCGGGTTGCCGCGTGCGGCCTTGATGTCCATCAGGCCGTCCAGCCCCGAGTTGCCCGGTCGATTGACCACGTTCAGCGGCTGGCGCATCAGCTTGTGGCTGACCACCAATTGCTGGATCAGGCGCGCCATCTGGTCCGCGCCACCGCCGGTGCCGGCGGGCACCACCAGTTCAACCGGGGCGGTGGGCTCCCAGGCCAGCGCCGGCCAGGTGGCAACTGCCAGGGCCAGGCTGCACAACCAGCGTGCGATGTGGTGACCGGCAGGGTGGCCGGCAGCGCGGCCGGCGGGGCGCCGTGCGGGCTGGCGCAATTGGCGGCGCTGCGGCGCGGGCAGGGTCAATGGTGTGGTCATGGGGATCGGGGTGGGCAAAGCCGATTGGCCGGCACGCCGACGGCGGCCGCTCAACCAGCACTTTACGGCAGTGGCATTTGGCTGCGCGGCATATCGCAGCATCCGGTTGTGCTGCCCAGCGGGCCAGGCAGGCTGCTGCGGCTCAAGGGCAGGCCTGGGCCAGGTGCAGCCCTTTCAAGAAGCCACGCCACACCGGACCGGCGGCAATTGCCGCAGCCACCTGGCTGCACTAGGAGCCTGTCGGACTTGGGGCGTCGATAGCGAGAAACGGCCCCAGCGAGGACAGTTTTTGCCGGATTTGCAGGCCCATAGTTCAACTATGGGACAAAAAGCCGGTAAAAAATGGACCGCTGAGGCCGTTTCGCAGC
>JANPOW010000469.1:0-3654 GCA_031428185.1 Betaproteobacteria bacterium
CTGGGCGATGACCTGAAGTTTGTGCTGATCGCCTCGCAGGTCACGCTGCTCGCGGGTGACGCGCTAGCAATCAACGTGACGCCCTCTACCGCCACCAAATGCGAGCGCTGCTGGCACTACTGCACTGACGTGGGTGTGGACGCCGCCCACCCCACCATTTGCGGCCGCTGCGTGAGCAACTTGACCGGTGCGGGTGAGGTGCGCCACAGCGCTTGAGACCCGCCGGCCACCCCGCCACCCCATCACCGAGGTGACGCCCAGCGCCCATGCCGGCCCGTAGCATGGCCGGCATGAGCATCCAAAAACTGCTGATCGCCAACCGGGGCGAGATCGCCGTGCGCATCGTCCGTGCTGCGCAGGATCTGGGCATCAGCACGGTGGCGGTGTTTTCGCAAGACGACACCGGCGCGCTGCACACCGCGCTGGCTGACAGCGCCGTGCCGCTGGGCGCCACCGGCCCGGCCGCCTACCTGGACATCGCAGCGCTGGTGCACATCGCCCGGCAACACGGCTGCCAGGCCGTGCATCCGGGTTACGGCTTTTTGAGCGAGCGGGCTGACTTTGCCCAGGCGTGCCTGGATGCCGGCCTCATCTTCATCGGCCCAACACCCACCCAACTGCGGCTGTTTGGCGACAAGGCATGCGCCCGCCAACTGGCCGCCCAGCACGGCGTGCCACTGCTGCCGGGCACTGCCGCCGCGTCGCTGGACCAGATCACCGCGTTTTTTGCGCTGCAGCGCCAGCGCGACCCGCACTGCGGCGTGATGCTCAAGGCGGTGGCCGGTGGCGGCGGGCGTGGCATGCGTGCGGTGCAAGACCCGGCCGCGCTGCCCGCCGCCTACCAGCGCTGCACGGCTGAGGCGCTGGCCGCGTTTGGTGTGGGCGATGTCTACGCCGAGCGCTTGATCCCGCAGGCCCGCCACATCGAGGTGCAGGTGATTGGTGACGGCCGCCAGGTGATGGCACTGGGCGAGCGGGAATGCACGCTGCAGCGCCGCTTCCAGAAACTGGTGGAGATCGCGCCCAGCCCCAGCCTGGCACCGGCACTGCGCCAGCAGTTGATCCACGCCGCGCTGACGCTGGCGCGCAGCACCGCCTACCAGGGCCTGGGCACCTTCGAGTTTTTGGTGGACGAAGACTCGGTGGACCTGCCGTTTGTGTTCATCGAGGCCAACCCGCGTGTGCAGGTGGAGCACACCGTCACCGAGGCCGTCACCGGGGTGGACCTGGTGGCCACCCAGATTGCGATTGCTGCCGGCAGCACGCTGGCCGGGCTGGGGCTGGATGCCAACAACCCGCCGCCACCACGCGGTTTTGCGGTGCAGTGGCGCATCAACGCCGAGGTGCTGGACAACGCGGGCAACGCCAGGCCGGCCTCAGGCCGCATCACCCGCTGCGACCTGGCCGAAGGCCCCGGTGTGCGGGTGGACACCCATGCGCGCAGTGGCCTGGCACCCTCACCCCACCATGACAGCCTGCTGGCCAAGCTGATCGTCAGCCACCCCAGCGGCGTGTTTGCCGATGTGCTGCGGCGCTCACAGCGCGCGCTGGCCGAATGCCACATCGACGGCCTGGCCACCAACCTGCCGCTGCTGCGTGCGCTGGCCGCCGATGGCGCAGTGCGCCACAACCAGGTGCACACCCGCTGGCTGGAGCAGCACTGGCCCACGCTGCAGGCCAGCCTGCCCGGCTTCACCGATGCAGCGCCGCATGCCGCAGGACATGCCGCGCCAAATGCCCCACACGCGCCCGTGGCAGCCGCACCGCAAGAAGACGCCCTGCCCGAGGGCCAGACCGCCCTGCGCGCGCCGATGGCCGGCCGGCTGGTGCAGTTCAACGCGGCGGTGGGTGGCCTGCTGCCTGCCGGTGCTGAAGCCCTGGTGCTGGAAGCGATGAAGATGCAGCACGGGGTGGACAGCCCAGTCGCCGCCCGCATCGCCGCGCTGTGCGCCGCGCCGGGTGATTTTGTGGCCGAGGGCCAAGTGCTGATGCAGCTGGCCGCAGCCAGCGAGGCCATCGCCGGCGCGGCCGACATCCAGGCCCAAGACCCCGACCACATCCGCCCGGACCTGCAGCGGGTGTATGACCGTGACGCCCTGCTGCAAGACGCCGCCCGACCGGCCGCCGTGGCGCGCCGCCACGCCGCCGGTGGCCGCACCGCACGCGAGAACGTCGCCGATTTGTGCGACCCCGGCAGCTTCACTGAATACGGCGGCTACGCCATCGCCGCGCAGACCCGCCGCCGCACACTGGACGATCTGATCCACAACACCCCGGCCGATGGCATGGTCACCGGCATCGGCGCGATCAACAGTGCCGCCTTTGGCCCCGAGCGCAGCCGCTGCGCGGTGATGGCGTATGACTACACCGTGCTGGCCGGCACCCAGGGCTGGCGCAACCACCACAAAAAAGACCGGCTGCTGGGCCTGGCCCACCAGTGGCAGTTGCCCACCGTGTTGTTTGCCGAGGGTGGTGGCGGCCGGCCGGGCGATGTGGACATGCCCATCGTGGCGGGCTTGAACAACCACACCTTCAGCCAGTTTGCGGCGCTCTCGGGCAAGGTGCCGGTGGTGGGTGTGGTGCACGGCCGCTGCTTTGCCGGCAATGCCGCGCTGCTGGGCTGTGCCGACGTGATCATTGCCACCCGCAGCGCCAACATCGGCCTGGGTGGGCCGGCCATGATCGAGGGTGGTGGGCTGGGCGTGTTCCGGCCCGAGGAGATTGGCCCGGCCGCCGACCTGCACCACAACGGCGTCATTGATGTGCTGGTGGCCGATGAAGCCGCGGCAGTGGCTGCGACCAAGCAGTATCTGGGTTATTTCCAGGGCCGCACCACAGGCTGGACAACAGGTGATGCCCGCGCACTGCGCCACCTGGTGCCACAGAACCGGCAGCGGGTGTATGACATGCGCGCCGTCATCCACGCGCTGGCCGATACCGGGTCGGTGCTGGAGCTGCGCAGCGGCTTTGGCCACGGCATGCTCACCGCGCTGGTCCGCATCGAAGGCCGGCCTTTTGGCCTGTACGCCAACAACCCGCACCACCTGGGCGGCGCGATTGACCCGGACGGCGCCGACAAGGCCGCCCGCTTCATGCAACTGTGCAATGCCCACGGCCTGCCGCTGATCAGCCTGTGCGACACACCTGGTTTCATGGTGGGCCCCGAGGTGGAGCGGGCGGCCCAGGTGCGCCATGCCTGCCGGCTGTTTGTCACCGCCGCGCACCTGCAAGTGCCCTGCTTTACCGTGGTGGTGCGCAAGGGTTACGGGCTGGGCGCGCAAGCGATGGCGGTGGGTGGTTTTGACGCGCCGGTGTTCACCGTGGCCTGGCCCACCGGTGAGTTTGGTGGCATGGGGCTGGAGGGCGCCGTCAAGCTGGGCTACCGCAAAGAGCTGGAGGCCGCAGCGGCCGGGCCCGATGCCGAACGCACACACGCCGCGCTGTATGCCGAACTGGTGGCGCGCCAATACAGCAACGGCTCGGCCATCAACATGGCCACCACGCTGGAGATTGACGCGGTGATCGATCCGGCCGAAACCCGCGCCTGGCTGCTGCGTGGGCTGGCGGGCTGCGCCTCTGCCCGCGCTGCTGGCCTGCCCGGCCCGGCCGCGCGTTTTGTGGACACCTGGTAGACACGCCCGGCTGTCCGCCAGA
>JANPOW010000470.1:0-26926 GCA_031428185.1 Betaproteobacteria bacterium
GATCTCGAGCCCCGATGCTTCGCACCTGCATTCGCTGATCTTCCGCCGCCTGCTTCGTTCGGGCAAGGGCGAGGGGCGCACGCACGGCAACCCGGTCACTTCACTCTACTTGTGGGTGTTGTCGTCGGTTGCGGTCATCCCAGCCGCCTTGTTCTGGGACAACACACCGGTGTTGTTGGTTTTCATCCTGCTGTTCGGGGTCACCTACACCTGGCTGTACTGGCGCATCGTGCGCTTCAAGGCGCCACGCTGGATGATCACGCGGCGCTAGGAGCCTGTCGGGCTTGGGGAACGTCGGCTGCGAAACGGCCTCAGCGGTCCATTTTTTACCGGCTTTTTGTCCCATAGTTGAACTATGGGCCTGCAAATCCGGCAAAAACTATCCTCGCTGGGGCCGTTTCTCGCTATCGACGCCCCAAGTCCGACAGGCTCCTATCGGCGTGCCACCTTGCTGATCGATGGCCAGCCTGCCGGCACGCAGGACAGCCCGCACGGCGTTCATACGTTGATCTCCTGGTCGGGCCTGGACATCGGGCTGGACCGGGGTTCACCGGTGTCCCACTACCCCACTACCCCACTACCGCGCGCCATTTGCATCGACAGGCCGGCTGCACCGGGTGGTGGTAACGCTGGACCCGCTGCTGGCGCTGGACGGGCAGGCGCTGGGCCAGGCCGAGATGGCGCGCCCGTGACAACGCCCCAGCGGACTGCCCATTGACCGCCACAGCACCCCCGAGGAGACCCGCCCATGGCCAACACCACACCGCTCAAGCTGATCAACATCAAACGCCGCTACAAGCACATCACACCGGTGCCACGCATGCCCAACTTTGCGGCCTGGATCGAGGGTGTGGACCTGACCCAGCCCTTGAGCGTCGCTGTGCAAGCCGAGCTGCGCCAGGCGCTGTTTGACTTTGAGGTGATTTTTTTCCATCCGCAGACGATCAGCCCGGCGAATCACGTTGCGCTGGCCACCGTGTTTGGCCCGGTCTCCGCAGGCTCGTACTTTGAGCGCAAGCCCGGCGCGCCTGAGCTGGAGCTGATCGTCTCCGACCGTGAGCACCCACCGGCCATCGACAACTGGCACACCGACATCAGCTGGAAGCCGCAGCCACCACTGGGCACGGCGATCCAGATCACCCACACCCCACCGGCCGGTGGCAACACCTGCTGGACCAGCACCAGCAAGGCCTACGACTGGTTGTCACCGGGCCTGAAAAAATACCTGGAGGGTTTGAGCGCGGTGCACAGCTGGGAGGTCTCGGGTTTTCGAGAGGTGCTGGGCCGGCGCGGGGATGACGCGCTGATTGCCGCCATCAAGGCCTTCAAGCCGGTGCTCCACCCGGTGGTGCGCAAAAACCCCGACTCGGGCCGCAAGTGCATTTTTGTCAACGCCGACTTCACCCGCAACATCGTTGGCATTGACCGGCATGAGGCACGCGGCATGCTGCAGTTCTTGCTGGAGTGGCTGAAAAAGCCCGAGTTCATGGTGCATCACGCGTGGACGGCCGGTGAGATTGCGGTGTGGGACAACCGCAGCACCCAACACTACGCGGTGGCCGACTACTGGCCGCACCACCGCGTCAACCAGCGTGTGACGTTTGATGTGCCGGGCACCCCGCCAGCGGCGGCCAACGTCAACCAGCAGGTGCTCAAAGGCAAAAAGCTGCGTTGAGCATGCTGGGCCGGTGGCCCTTTGGCCTGTCGTTGGCGCGCTGCTTGAGCGAAGCGTCAGGCCTCGCCGAGGTGGGCGGAAAGGACTTCAAAGTACAGATTCTTGTCAGCGGCCTCAAGCGTCACTGCATGGTCTTTGGAGTAGGCGCTTCTTCGATTCAGTAGCGGGCCCAAAAGTTTGACGGCCGGGATGACGGCTTTCTTCATGTGGACTTCGGCAGGGCGGCGTTTGCGAAGCCTAGCCCGGGATGCGCACCGGCAACTGGCTGAAACCGCGCACAAACGCGGACTTGATGCGTGTGGGCTCGCCCACCACCTCGATCACCGGGAAGCGTTTGAGGATCTCCTCCCACAAAATCTTCAGTTGCAGCTCGGCCAGCCGGTTGCCCACGCAGCGGTGGATGCCAAAGCCAAAGCTCAGGTGCTGGCGCGGCCGGGCCCGGTCGATGATGAACTGGTCGGGTCGGTCGATGGCGGACGCATCCCGGTTACCCGACAAGTACCACATCGCCAGCTTGTCGCCGGCCTTGATCTGTTTGCCCGCCAACACCGTGTCTTGCAGCGCGGTGCGCCGCATGTAGGCCAGCGGGGTTTGCCAGCGGATGATCTCGGGCACCAGGCTGTCTACCAGGGCCGGGTTGGCGCGCAGCTTGGCCCATTCGTCCGGGTTGTTGTGCAGCGCCAGCAGGCCACCGGTCATGCTGTTGCGGGTGGTGTCGTTGCCGCCCACGATCAGCAGCACCAGGTTGCCCATGTACTCCATCGGCGGCATGTTGCGGGTGGCCGCACCGTGGGCCAGCATGCTGACCAGGTCAGTGCGCGGCGCCGCGTTGACACGCTCATTCCACAGCTTGGTGAAGTAGCCCAGCATCTTGCCCAGCTCGGCCATGCGCTCGGCCGGCTCCAGCGCATCGGGGTTGGTGGCCTTGTTCATGGTGGCCACGTCAGACCACCAGGTCAGCAGCCGCCTGTCCTCAAACGGGAAGTCAAACAGCGTGGCCAGCATGCAGGTGGTCAGCTCGATGGACACTTTGTCCACCCAGTCAAACGTCTGATTGCGCGGCAGGCTGTCCAGCAGTTTGCCGGTGCGTGCGCGGATTTCGGCTTGCCAGTTGTTGAGGTTGGCCGGCGCCACGATGGTGCTCACCGCCTTGCGCTGGTCATCATGCTTGGGCGGGTCCATCGCGATGAACATCGGCAGCCGGTCGCTCTCGGGTGCGTTGAACAGCGTGATGCCGCCCTTGGACCAATCCGACGAAAACAGCTCGGGGTGGGTGTCCACATACATGATGTCCTGGTAGCGGGTGACCGACCAGTAGTCATCCACGCCCGGTACATCGCTGTGGCTGCGGTGCACCGGGTCTTCAGCCCGCAGCCGGTCAAAGATGTGGCCCACCGTGTCGTCCACAAAGTGCTGCACATCGGCCGGGTTCAACTGGTCCAGCGGCATCGCCCAGGCCCGCTCGCGGGCGGCGGCCTGCAACGCGGGCAGGGCGGCGGTGGTGGGTTTCAGCACAGCGTTCATGGTGGGCTCCGTTTCAGGGTTGAACTCTCTCGCGCCAGCCGGCTGCTGCGGCGCATCAGCGGGGGTCAATGCTGGCCTTCTGGCATGGTCACCACCAGGCCGTCCATCGCGTCGGTCAGGGGGATCTGGCAGGCCAGGCGGGAGCTGCTGTGCAGCTCGGCGGCAAAGTTAAGCATCTCGTCTTCATGCGCGGTGCGCGGGCCGGTGACGGCGGCCCAGGGCGCGGTGATGAACACATGGCAGGTGGCGCAGGCGCACTGGCCGCCGCAGTCGCCGTCAATGCCGGCAACGTTGTTGTCCACCGCGGCCTGCATCAGCGACACACCGGCGGGTGAATCCACGGTGGTGTGCAGGCCGCTGTGGGCGATGAAGGTGACCTTGGGCATGGTGGGCTCGTTGGGAGGTTTGATGGAGGAAATGATGCAGATGGACCGGCTGCGGCTCAAGCCGGCCGGCCAGCGCGGTAGGCCTGGCGCTGCTCGGGCGTCAAGCCCAGCACGGCCGACATCGGGCCGGGTGTCTTGGGGTCCCAGGCATGGCGTGGGCCGATGGTCAGGCCACCGTCCACCGTGAGGTGAGTGCCGGTGATGAAGCCTGCGGCATCGGACGCCAAGAACAGCGCCGCCTCGGCAATGTCTTGCGGCCGGCCCGAGCGGCCGATGGGGTTGGCGCTGCCACTCTTGGCCTCGATGCGGCCGGCCATCTCCAGCGCTGCGGCGCTGTCCAGCTTGAACATGCCGCCAAAAATGCTGGTGGCGATGAATCCCGGCACGATGGCGTTGATGCGGATCTGGTGGGCCGACAGCTCGGCCGCCGCCAGCCGGGTGAAGTGCAACACCCCGGCCTTGGCCACCGAATACGCCAGCGGTGCATAGCCCGCTTGCAACGCCGACACCGATGAGGTGTTGATGATGGCGCCACCACCACGCCGCCGCAGGTGTGGCACTGCAAATGCTGCACCGGCCACCACCGAGCGCAGCAGCAGCGCATGGGTTGCGTCCCAGGCCGCCTCGTCGAAATTTTCGACACCGTTCAGCGTGCCCACCGCGCCAGCGTTGGAGAACAGGATGTCGAGCCCGCCGAATGCCGACACCGCAGCGTCAATCGCCGCATTGATCTGCGCCGTCTGCGTCACATCGCAATGCGCAAACTGCACCTGGCCGGGGTAGCGGGCCGCCAGCGCGTGGCCGGCGTCGTCTTGCACATCGGCGGCCAGCACCTGTGCGCCCTCAGCCACAAACAACGCCACCGTGGCCAGGCCGATGCCGGACGCGGCACCGGTGACCACCGCCACTTTGCCCTCAAGACGCTTGTTCATCAACACGCCCTCAATGGTCAAACACGATCACACTGCGTGCCGTGCCGCCGGTCTTGAGTTGCTCAAAACCGGCGTTGATGTCCTCCAGTTTGAAGCGTGCTGACACCATCTCCTTCAGGTGCAGCTTGCCTTGCAAAAAGAAGTCGATCAGCCGTGGCATGTCGGTGCGGAACCGGTTGCTGCCCATCATGCAGCCCTGGATGCGCCGTTCGGCCAGAAAGTCCACCCCGTGCAGCTCGATCTTGGTGCCCACCGGGATCATGCCGATCAGCGTGGCCACACCCCCCGGGCGCAGGCAGGAGAAGCTTTGCTCGGCGGTGGCTTTGAGGCCGATGCACTCAAACGAGTAATGCACCCCGCCGCTGGTCAGCTCGCGGATGCGCTTGACGCTGTCGCCCAGGTTGGCGTCCACGATGTCGGTGGCGCCAAAGGCGCGCGCCAGGTCAAACTTGAACGGGTCTTTGTCGACCACGATGATGCGGCCGGCGCCGGTCAGTGCCGCTGCGTTGATGGTGGCCAGGCCGATGCCACCGGCGCCAAAAATGGCCACCGTGCTGCCCGGTGCCACTTTGGCCGTGTGGGCCACCGCGCCGTAACCGGTGATCACGCTGCAGCCGATCAGGCTGGCCAGGTCAAGTGGCATGTCCTCACGCACTTTGACCAGCGCGTGTTCATGCACCACCATCTGCTCGGCAAACGAGGACAGGTTCAAGAACTGGTTCAGGTGGTTGCCCTTCCAGTGAAGACGTTTTGCCTTGCCGGGCGCGGGCTTGACCTCCGGGTCACCACACAGTGACAAGTGGCCGGACAGGCAGAACTCACAGTGGCCGCAGAACATCGACAGGCAGCTGATCACGTGGTCGCCGGGCTTGAGGTAAGTCACGTCATCGCCCACCGCCTCCACGATGCCGGCCGATTCATGGCCCAGCACCACCGGCACGGGCGTGGGGTAGGCGCCGTCAATAAAGTGCAGGTCACTGTGGCACAGGCCGGCGGCGGCGGTGCGCACCAGCACCTCGCGCCGCTTGGGCTTGTCGATCTGGATGTCCTCAATGGTCATCGGTGTGCGGGGGGCGTGCAGAACAGCGGCTTTCATGGGGGCTTTCAGTGCGTCAATCGGTGGATTTTGCGCTGCAGCAATGGCAGGCCCGGCGCGTGTTTTCACGGGTGGCACCCGTCCCGCCGGTGACAGGCCGCCGCTACCATGGCGGCCTGCCCATCATTGCTGCACCCGCCACACCATGAGCCCCGCCATGACCCTGGAAACCATTGAACTGCACCCCGCCGGCACGCCGGTTGCCACACTCATCGTGCTGCACGGCCTGGGTGCCGACGGCACTGATTTTTTGCCCATGTGTGACGCCCTCAAGCTGGCCTCCGTGGGCCCGGTGCGCTACATCCTGCCGCGTGCGCCCGAGCGGCCTGTCACCCTGAACAACGGCCACCGCATGCGCGCCTGGTACGACATCCTGGGGTCGGACCTGCAACGGCGTGAGGACGAAGCCGGCCTGCGGGCCTCTGTGGCCCAGGTGCATGC
Organism: Betaproteobacteria bacterium; assembly: GCA_031428185.1. Lineage (GTDB taxonomy): Bacteria > Pseudomonadota > Gammaproteobacteria > Burkholderiales > Burkholderiaceae_C > Pseudaquabacterium. Next base: position 6,055 of record JANPOW010000470.1, read on the forward strand.
CCTGCTGGACCGCGAGGTGGCGCGTGGCATGCCGGCCCACCGCATCGTGCTGGCCGGGTTTTCACAGGGCTGTGCCCTGACCCTGCTGGCTGGCCTGCGCTACGCGCAGCGCCTGGCCGGGCTGGCCGGGCTGTCAGGTTATTTGCCGCTGGCCACCAGCACGGCGGCTGAGCGCAGCCCGGCCATGGCCGACGCGCCGGTGTTTTTGGGCCACGGCCGCAATGACGGCATGGTGACCATGGCGCGTGGCCAGACCGCGCGCGATGCACTGCTGGCACTGGGCCAGCCAACCGAGTGGCACGACTACCCGATGGAGCATTCGGTCTGCATGGAGGAGGTGGACGACCTCAACCGCTGGCTGGTGCGGGTGTGGGCGCAGCCTGGCGCCTGATGCCGCGCTGGCCGGCGCGCGATCAACCTGAAGGAGCGACCCCATGAGCACCGCACCCGCTTTGGTGAAGGCAGAAGAGATCGCCAAACTCTGGACCAATGAAAACAGCGTCGTCAACCAGAAAACGGCCTACTTCACGGCGGTCAATGCCGGTATTGCAGCGGTCTTCAAGGACGCCACCGACGAACAGGCGATTGCCTTTTTGTGCTTGTGCGGGGTCATCGTGTCGTGTGTGGCTTTTTTCTCGATCGCCCGCACCTGCGCGTACCGGCGTCATCTGCGGCAACAGCTTGAGCGCTGGCTGGACTATCAGCAGCTGTTCAACTCCATGCATTTGCGCTGGTATGAGCAGGTGCGGTCCAACCTGCTGTTGACCTCAGTGCCGCTGGTGGCGGCTGTTGCCTGGCTGGCCGCTGGTGCCTACCGCTATTGCGGGGGCTGAGCGCCTGAGCCCATGAGCGCTCAAGCGGCGTGGGTACCTCAGCTCATCGTGTTTGACTGCGACGGTGTGCTGATCGACAGCGAGCGCATCGCTTGCGGCGCGGTGGCTGACAGCCTGTGCCGCCTTGGGCTGGACACCGGGCTGGATGACATCCTGCAGCGCTACACCGGTGTCAGCGCGGGGTCCATGTATGCCGACATTCAGGCCAGAACCGGGCTGGTGGTCTCGCCGCCGCAGCAGCAAGCCATTGGTGCGGCGGTGGAGGCTGCCTTGGGCGCCAGGGTGCAGGCCATGCCGGGGGTGGATGCGGTGCTGGCCACCCTGGCCCACCAGTACCGGCTGTGTGTGGCGTCCAGCAGTGCACCGGGCCGGCTGGCCCTGTGCCTGGCACGCACCGGACTGGCACGGTTTTTTGGCGCGCAGGTGTACAGCGCCATGCAAGTGGCGCGCGGCAAGCCGGCGCCCGATCTGTTTTTGTTTGCAGCAACGCAATTGCAGGTGAACCCGGCAGATTGCCTGGTGGTGGAGGACAGCACGGCCGGTGTGCGTGCGGCGGTGGCAGCCGGCATGCGCTGCTTCGGTTTTGTGGGCGGCAGCCACGCCACGCCGGCCCTGGCGGCGGATTTGCGGGCGCAGGGTGCGGCGGTGGTGTTCAGTGCGATGGCGCAACTGCCTGCGCTGCTGCGCAGCACTGCGGCGGGTTGAGCGGCCCGCCTGGCCCAGCGCTGCGGGCAGCTCGCTGCAGGTGTTCCAGCCGCTCAAGACGCTGACGCTCAACATTGCCGCACGGGTGTTCATGGGCATGGCGCTGGGGCCTGAGGCTGACCGCATGAACCAGGCCTTTGTGGACACGGTGGCCGCGTCGCTGGCGCTGGTGCGCAAGCCGCTGCCACCGCTGGCGATGTGGCGCGGTGTGCGGGCGCGCCGCTACCTGGTGGGGCTGATGCGGTCCAAGCTGGCTGAGAAACGCGCGAGCGAGGGGCCTGATCTGTTCAGCCAGTTGTGCCACGCCCGCGCTGAGGACGGTGAGCGTTTCAACGACGACGAGGTGATCAACCACATGATCTTCTTGATGATGGCGGCACACGACACCACCACGTCCACCTTGACCACGATGGTGTATTGCCTGGCGCGCCAGCCCGAGTGGCAAGACCGCTTGCGTCAGGACGCGCAGGCGCTGCCCGGCGCACACCTGAAATATGCCGATCTGGCCTGCTGTGAGCGCACCGAGTGGCTGATGAAGGAATGCCTGCGCATGTATCCACCGCTCACGTCCATCTCGCGCAAGGCGGCGCGCGATTGTGAGTTTGGCGGCTTTCAGATCCCCAAAGGCACACCGGTGGGCATCTCGCCCATCCACACCCACCACATGCCGCAGTGGTGGACAGCGCCCAACACCTTTGACCCGGAGCGGTTTTCACCCGGCCGCGCCGAGCACCGCCGCCATGCCTACAGCGACCTGCCGTTTGGTGGTGGCGCCCACCTGTGCATCGGCCAGCACTTTGCTGACATGGAGGTCAAGCGTGTGCTGCACCAGTTGCAGCGGCGCTTGCGCTTCAGCCTGCCGCCAAACTACCGCATGCCATATCAACTGGTGCCGATTGCACGGCCGAAAGACGGCTTGCCCGTCACCCTGCTGGCGCTCTGACGCCTGGCGCCGCTGGCGCTGCAAAGCCCGCCGACGCCAAAAAATTGCGCGCCAGCGCAGCGGCCAGAGTGGGGTCTTGCAGCCGCACCGGGCCGCCGTCATGCAGCACCGCGTTGACCAGGGTGCCAAACACCATCTGCAGCGCAAAGCCCATTGGTTTGCGGTCGGGCTTGCGCTGGGGTCTGTGCAGGTTGGCTGGCCGTGCGCTGCCGGGGCCGGCTGGCAGGTCGGGCGCCAGCAGTGCGTAGACCAGGTCATCCACCTGGGCGCACAAGCGGGTCAGTGGCACCCAGTAGAGGTGGGTGCGGGCCGGGTCACTGACGGATGCGCGGAAGATGCCCTGGTGGTCCCGGTGCACCTGCACCAGCCACTGCATCAGCAACAACACTTTGCGCGCCGGTGCAGCGCGGTGCATGGCGCTGGCGCCCAGCAGGTGCTGCCGGTCAGCCACGGCGGCCAGCGCGGCCTGGTGGGTCAGCTCGGCAAACCAGGCGTTTTTGTCGTCAAAGCGGCTGTAAAACGAGCCCACTGCCACCCCGGCAGCAGCGGCCACCTGCGCCACGCTGAGGCCCGGCAGATCATGCGTCGTCTTGAGCAATTCGCGCCCGGCGGCCAGCAAGGCTTGTTGGGTCTGCAGGCTGCGCTGCTGTTTGACGTGGCGCACACCCGGTGCGCTGTTGGGGATGGACGTGGGGAGGGCGGCGGGTCGGGCGCGCTGGTGCATGCTTGGCATGCGGAAATGATGCGATCTGGTGATCAGACCCGCGGCCGGTCAAGCTGAACCTTCAGCGTGTTGCGCTGCGCACCCGCCAGATGGTGTTGCCCACGTCATCGGCCACCAGCAGGGCGCCGTCTTGGGCCACGGCCACCCCCACAGGCCGGCCCTGGGCCTGGCCATCACCATTGACAAAACCCGTCAACACGTCCAGCGGCTGGCCGGCCGGGCGGCCGTTGGCAAATGGCAGGTAGACCACCTTGTAGCCGCTGCGTGGTGAGCGGTTCCACGAACCATGCTCACCGATGAAGGCGCCGCCGGCCAGAAACGGTGCCGGCATGCCGCTGCCCCGCGCAAAGGCCAGGCCAAGTGCGGCCACATGGGCGCCCAGCGCGTAGTCAGGCACCAGGGCGTGGGCCACGAGATCGGGCTTTTGCGGCTGCACCCGGCGGTCCACATGCTGGCCAAAATAGCTGTAGGGCCAGCCATAAAAGCCACCCGGGCTGACCGACGTGAGGTAGTCGGGCACCAGGTCATCACCCAGCTCGTCACGCTCGTTCACCACGGTCCACAGCGCACCGGTGTATGGCTCCCACGCCATGCCGTTGGGGTTGCGCAGGCCAGTGGCAAAGGGCTGCATGGCACCGGTCTGGCGGTTGATCTGCACGATCACGGCGCGGCCCACCTCCAGCGCGATGCCGTTTTCACCCACGTTGCTGTTGGACCCGACGGTGGCGTACAGCGTCTTGCCGTCGGCGCTGGCGATCAGGTTCTTGGTCCAGTGGTGGTTGCGCGGGCCGGCGGGCAATGGGCTGAGCAGGGTGCCCGGGCCGCTGGCCTGCAAGGCGCCTGGCGTGTAGTCAAAGGCCAGCACACCGTCGGTATTGGCCACATACAGCGTCTGCCCCACCAAGGCCATGCCAAACGGTGAGTTGAGGCCTTGCAAAAACACGCTGCGCACGTCGGCCACACCGTCGCCGTTGCTGTCGCGCAGCAGTGTGATGCGGTTGGCGCTGGGCACGGTGGCACCGGCACGGCCCATCACCAGGCCCATCACCCAGCCGCGCAGGCCGCTAGCTTCGTCCGGCCTGGGCGGGGCGTTGGTCTCGGCCACCAGCACATCGCCGTTGGGCAGCACATACAACCAGCGTGGGTGGTCCAGCCCGCTGGCAAAGGCCTGCACCGCCAGCCCGGGCGCGGGCTGCGGCATGGTGCCGGCGGGCCAGCCCACTGCCGGCGCGATACGCACCGTAGGGATCAGCGGGCTGTGTGGGGCCACCAACACCGGGTTGGGGCCGATGGTGGTGACGCTGTCGGCCAGCGGTGCCTCGGCGCAGCCAGACAAGCCCGCCAGGGCGGACAAGGCCAGGCCTGCCAATGCGACCACGCCGGCCCGCCTGCCGGCAAGCGTGTTGCACGGTGGGTGCGCCCCGCTGTTGCACGGCGCCAGGGCTGTGGGCGTGACGGTGTCTGGTGGGCTGGGTGGGCTGGGTTGGCTGGGTCGGGCATCGGTCATGGTTGGCATGCTGCCGCGTGCTGGCCTGGCCGGTTGTAGGCCTGTGCCGCAATCGGCTGTGGGCGGCCTGGGCGTCAGCGTTGCCGGCGGCCGTGGCCTTGGCGGGCTGGCAGCGGCCTGCTGTCTGACAAGGCCGTACGCAGCGGGATGACAGGTTTGCCGCCGCGTGCTGCCTAGCATGGTTGCACGATGGTGTTGCGCCAACCAACCGATGGCCGGTTGGTGCATGCCAGCAACCACAGCCCAGGAGCTTGCCATGCCGCCACTCGCCGCGAATGCGACGAATGCCAAAAATGCGATGAATGCCAAAAATGCGATGCATGCCAAGAATGCGATGCATGGCGCAGCGCTCGGTCGGCATGGCCCGACGGTCAGACCGATATACGCACGGGCTTGGTCACCGGCGGCCCCGGCTGGCAAAGCCCGGTCGACGCTACCCATGCCCTTGCCGGGCGCAGCGCCAATGGCGTCTGCACTGCCCCTGCCGGGTCAACGCAGGTTGAGTTGCGCCGCCGGTTTTTTGCAGTCCGATGTGGCGGCGCAGCAGGTGGCGCAAGACCTGCGGCTGGTGTTTGGGCTGGACCAACGGCAGGTCAGTGTGTTGGCGCCGGCCGATGGGCTGGCGCACCGGTTTGCCGAGGTGTCGCGCCGCTGGGGCCGGGCTCAGCCCAAGTCCGACCAGCGGCAAGGGGTCTGGGCCTTGACTGTGGGCTTGGTAGCGGTGGTGGCATTGCTGGCCTTGGACCTGCAGGTCGGCGCACTGCTGGCCGGACTGGCGGCTGTGGCGCTGGCCGGGGCGCTGGTGATTGCCTTGCGGCCACGGCCCAAACGCTTTGACCGGGTGGTGCAGTCGCGTCTGTCCAAAGGCGCGTGGGCCGTGCTGGTGTGCGATGTGCCGGCCGACTTGCAGACCGATGTGCTGACAGCATTGCGCTACAACAGCCAGCAGTGGTGTGCGGACGCACCGCACCGCCGTCGCCTGTAAATCCAGCGCTGTTGCGCGGTGCAGGGCTTGATGCATGGCGTCGGACCCGTGCAAACCAGCCCACCGGGTTGACCAGCAGCAACCGCCGCGCTGACCAACTGCTGCTGTTGGCTGCAGCCGCACGATACCCAGCCGCACGCTGTACGCCTGGGCTGGTGTTGCGCCAGTTCAGCTGCGCACGTCCAACTGGTTGTCCACGCTGTTGACGCCGCGCACGCCGGCAGCCAGTTTGCCAGCGCGATCACGCGCCGCCTTGTCGGGTGCACTGCCTTTGAGCAGCACCCGGCCGGCGCTGGTATCCACGTTAATGCGCAATGCACTCAACGCCGGGTCTTTGGCCAGCTCGGCGTTCACGCTGACGGTGATGCGTGCATCGTCCACCTTGATGCCCACGGTGTCGGCACTGTTCTCCACCTTGGTGGCCATTTCGCTGGTGGCTTTGTCGATGGATTTGCCGGCCTGCGCGGCGGCGGCCTCAGTGCTGGTTTTGGCCTGTTCCAACTCCTTCTTGGCAGTGGCTGTGGCGTTGTCGGTGGTTTTGCCGGCCTGGGCGATGGCCGCGTCCACCTGCTGCCCGGCGCTGCGGCTGTCGCCCTTGCCACAGGCCGCCAGCAGCAGGGCGGCGCTGAGCATCACCAGGGCGGGCAGCCCGGCACGCCGGCCTGGGGTGAGACGGCCATGGTTGTGAACGCGCTTGCCCGGGCTAAGCCGGCGTTGGGGAGAGGCATCAGAAGGCATGTTGTGACCTGCAAATGGTGCTGCGGCAAGCGTGCCGCACGGATGAGGCAACCTGTTTGCGCCATCACCACCACTCTAGGCAGCGGCCTGCGCCGCACCGGCCAGTGTGTGCCGCTGTTGGTTGTCGGCGGCTGTGGGTTTGGCCTGTAGGACAGCGCTCACGCTGCGGCGCACCGCTTAGGCCGGCAGCGGCAGCGCGGGTTGGGCGGGCAGGTCGGGCTGGTCTGGCGCCAGCGGCAGTTGGGGCAGATCCGCCGACAGGCGGGTGCCCTGGCCCGGGGCCGACTGCAGGCTAAGTTGCCCGCCCTCGGCCTGCACCCGGTAGCGCATGCCGACCAGGCCGTGCCGGGCCAGCCCGGTGTGGCCCATGTCAAAGCCGTTGCCGTCGTCTTGCACCGTCACCGTGGCGGTGCTGCCACGGTCTTGCAACGACACCTGCACCGACGTGGCCCGGGCATGTTTGGCCACGTTGTTGAGCGACTCCTGCACCATGCGGAACACGGTCAGCTCGGTGGCCGGCGCCAGCTTGACCGGCTCAAATGCGGTGACCACCGGCAGATCCAGCCGTTCGGCAAATTCAGTGCACAGCACCTCCAGCGCAGGCAGCAGGCCCAGGTTGCTGAGGGTGGACGGGCGCAGGTCTTCAATGATGCGGCGCTTCAGCGCGATGCCGCTGTTCAGGGTTTCAATCAGGTGGGCCACCCGGGGAAGCAGGTCGGGCAGGTCTTGCTGCAAGCGCGGCCGCATGCGTGCCACATCCAACTTGGCAGCGGTCAGCAGCGCGCCCAACTCGTCGTGCAGGTCACGCGCCAGGCGGGCGCGTTCGTCCTCACGAGCGGTCTCCAGGTGGCGCGCCAGCTCGGTCAGTTCGGCGGTGCGCTGGCGCACTTCGGTTTCCAGCCGGTCACGCTCGGCCAGCATCCGGTCCTGGGCTTCGGCGCGCTGGCGGTCCACCACCCGGCTCTGCTGCAAAAACATGGCCAGCAGCAGCAGGCTCAGCAAGGTCATGCCGGCCACACCACCGCGGGTGCGCATCAGGATGTTGAAGATGTTGGCCAGGCCGACGCTGACGCGCTGGTTCTCGGTGGCCAGCAACTGTTCGGACTGTTGGCGGATCTGGTCCATCTGGTCACGCCCGATGCCGGTCAGCAGCAGCTCTTGCGCAGTTGCTTTCCGGCCAGCCTGGTGCAGGCTGATGATTGCGTCAAGCTCGCTCAGCTTGGCGCGCAATTCGGTGGCCAGCACGGCCAGGGCGGTCTGGCTGTTGGCCTCACCAAGCTGCTGGTACAGCGCCTGCAGTTGCACCAGGCCTCGCTGCACATCCTGGCCCGCGTTGTGGTAGGGGACGAGGTAGTCGTCACGGTCGGTCAGCAGGTAACCACGCTGGCCAGACTCGGCGTCCGTGATGCGCTGCAAGGTGTGGGTGATCTGCAGCCGTGCCCGGCCACGCAGGATCAGCCGCTCGAGTTGCCCGTGCGCTTCGTGGTAGGACAGCTCACTGATGCCGATCATCAGCGCACTCACCAGCACGGCCAGCGGCAGGGCCAGTGAACTGCGGCGCAGCCGTTGGGTCCAGTGGGTGAGGGTGGCAAGCATCGGCAGATGGGATGGGCCAGGCGGCTTGCGCTGGGTGACCGGGGTGATGTGGGCGGGTGGCTGCAGGGTGGGGCGATTATCAGCAACCGGGCCGGCCGCAGCGCTGTGCGCCAGGCGGGCCGTTGTGTAGGCCGTGTCCTACAGCTTGGCGGCGCGGCCACGCAGTTGGCGTGCGGCGGCGTCACGGCAGGCGCTGATGCCGGCCACGCCATCGGCCGGGCCACCCAGGTCAACCAGCGGCAGCAAGCCGGCCAGGGGGTTGACCAGGGCCAGCAGCGCCGCCGGCACCAGCCGTTTGAGCAGCGCGGGCTTGTCCAGCGACAGCACCGGGTGGGCCAGGCTGCCGTCCAGATGCAGCGGCGCACGCAGCGCCATGGGGCTCCAGTCCTTGGGTGCCACGTTGGCCGTGAGGGCCAGTTGCTCCGTGGCCAGCGAGACGCTGCCGGCCACCCAGATGGTGGAGTCGCGGTTGTCCAGCATCAGCACTTGCGGCGTGACCAGGCCGTTCTTGATCAACAGGTCGCCCGCGCCACAGGTGACTGGCAGGTTGTCATCACCGCGCAGCAGCAGGCCCAGGCCTTGGGCGATGTCCAGCCCGGCGGCCTCGACCGCCAGGTGCGAGATGCTGCCCTTGGCCAGGTACAGCAGCAGGCGGCCGTTGGCGCCGGCCAGCAACTCGGCGCTGGAGCGGCCCTGGCCTTGCAAATTCAGCCGCGCACTCAGCCGGCCGCTGGCCCAGGGTGGGCCACCGGGGCGCTGCAGCGGTGTTACCCACCGCGCCAGGTCCAGCCCGCTGCCGGCCAACTGGGCTTGCCAGCGCGCGATGGCGTTGCGGCCATCCAGCTGGATATGGCCACGCAGGCGGCCCTGCGCCAGATGGGCGTCGATGTCCCGCAGGTCGAGCACACCGTCTTGCAGCAACAGGTGGGCTTGCAGTGGCGCCACCGGCTGCAGCACCTTGGTGCCGGGGTCCAGCCGGTCCAGCTTGATCAGGATGTTGGCGTCCATGGCGCGCAGCGAGGGCAGGTCAAAGCGGCGGTCGGGCAGCACCCGGCCCGCGCGCCGGGGGTCTGGCGCACCCGGCTCGGTGGGCAGGCCCAGTGCGGGCCCCAGGTCTTGCAGCAGCAGGGCCGCGCCACGCAGGCGGCCGGCCAGCAGCGGCCGGCCACCCGGGTGGTTGTCAAAGGTGAATTCACCGGCCAGCCGGCTGCTGCCAACGGTGGCTTTGTCGACCACGGTGAACCAGCGCGTGCCCTGGCGCACCAGGCGGCCGGTCATGGCAAAAGCGCGGGTGGCCGGCAGTGTCAGGTGCAGGGGTTCACCCACGGCAGCCAGCGACGGGCCGCTGACGCTGTAGTGGCCACGCAGGTCTTGGGTGGCCAGCGGGTCTTGCACCTGGCCGCTGAAGTCCAGCCTGGCGCGGCCGACGGTGGCGTGCAACTCCAGTTGCACCGGCATGCCAGTGCCTGCAGCGCTGTCGGCCGTACCCAGTGGCAGTGCTGCGCCGGTGCGCAGGCTGGCGCTGACCGGCAACTTGCGGTAGCTGCCCGTGGCGCTGAGCTGCAGCCCACCGGCCGGCAACCCCGGTGTGGTGGGCAGGCTGGTGCGTGCGCTGGTGGCCGGAATGGTGGGCCGGCTGGCTGCAGCAGCGGCAGCGGGCGCGGTGGCGCCTGGGGTTTGGTCCTGGCCGCTGCCTTGCACCGACAACTGGGCCTGCAACTCAAGTTGCTGCATGGCATCGTGCAACTCGGCGCTGCTCTGGCCCAGCTGCAAGCGGTCAAAGCGCACATTGGGTCGTGCCGTGTTTTGCGCAGCGTTTTCCAAGTCTGCCGGCGCGCCGATGTCTTGCCAGTTGGCGCGTCCGTCGGCACCGCGTTCCAGTTGCATGGCCAGGTGCTGCACCACCAGCGATTTGATGCGCAAAGGTTGCTGCTGGGCATAGGCCCGCCACAAGTCTGCCCAGCGCCATTGCAATTGCAGGCCGTCGATGTCCAGCATGGGCAGCGGCCTGCCCCAGGTGGCGTTGCCCAGCGTGGCGTGGCTCAAGCTGAGCTGGGGCTGGCCCAGCAGCGTGAGGCGGAAGCCCGCCGGCCCGGACAAGCTGACACTGCGGCCCAGCCGCTGCGCCAGCCAGCGCTCAGTCGGCCCGGCCAGCCATGGCCAGGCGCGTGATTCACCCCACCAGACGGCACCGGCCAGCAGCGCCATCACCAAGCCCAGACCCAGGGCCAGACGCCGCGCACCGGCCCAGCGCACGGGCCGGCCAGCACCCAGCGGTGGGGCGGCGGCCGGCCCGCCGGGGCTCACGCGGTGGATTCCGGCGTGCTGTGTGGGGTGTGCACTTGCGTCAGCACCGCGTGTTCACCCATGCCCACCGGTTTGCCCGACACCACCGAGGCCGCCAGTGCCAGCAAGCGCAGCACGCTGCTGCTCGGCCCGTCCCAGGTCTCGGCCTGGCTGGGGATGAATTTGAGCAGTGCCAGGCGCGGCGAGTCCGGCCCGTCCGGGAACCACGGCTTGGCCATGGACGACCACAAGGCGTGGATGCGCTCCCGGTCATGCAGCAACTCCCCCCGGCCCGAGATCGATACGTAGGTGGCGTGCGGCTCGTCGCTGAAGGACAGGTTGGCTGTCTTGTAGCGCTCGCGCATCACCGCGTCCTGCGGCTCGGCCTCACAAAAAAACCAGAGGTGACCGTGGGCGTCATGCTCCAGCAGCGTCATGGGCTTGGCCTCGAGCAGGCCGTTGGCTGCAGTCATGGCCAGCATGGCCACACGTTGCTTGCCGATCAGCTTGGCCAATTGGCGCTGGTCATCGGTGCGCAGATCTTGGGGGTCGGTCATGGTGATGTCCTGCGGGTTGCGGGGGTCAAGCCGGTTGCAGCGGCAGATCAGCTACGCACAACAATCTGGTTGTTCACCGACTTGACACCGTTGACCCCACGGGCGATGCGCTCAGCGCCAGCCTTTTCGGTCATGCTCTTGGCAAAGCCGGACAGCATCACGGTGCCCTTCAGCGTCTCTACGCTGATGGCCGCAGCGTCCACGGTTTTGTCCTCCACCATGCGGGCCTTGACCTGGGTGGTGATGGTGGCGTCGTCGATGTAGGCGCCCACGCTGGACTGGCCACGTGTCACCGCGCAACCGGGCAACAGACTGAGGGCGGCCACGGCGGTGATGACAGCGGCGAGTGTGGTGCGTGCAAACATGAGGGTCTCCTGAAGTGGTGGACGGCGGGCTGTGTGGCTTGCCCAACCGATGCCGCCACTCTAAAAACCGGCCACGCAACAGGCCATCGGAAAAGCCGCGATCGGGCTGTAGGACAGCGGCGCAGCGCACTGTCATCCGGCCTCAAACCGGGCGCGCTGCCGGCATGGGGCTGTGCCGGCGTGAGCCCAGCGCGTGGGCGTAGACCCAGGTGAACTCGGCCCCCAGCAAAAAGATCTGCGCTGAGTAATACACCCACACCAGCACGGCCACCAGCGAACCGGCGGCGCCAAAACCGCTGGTCACCGCACCGGTGCCCAGGTAGAGCCCGATCAACCAGCGGCCACCGCCAAACAGCGCCGAGGTGACCAATGCGCCCACCCACACATCCGACCATTCAATGCGCACCCGGGGCATCACCTTGTAGATCATGGCAAACACCAGCGTGACCAGCCCGAACCCCAACGCACTGTTGACGGCGGCCAGCGGCAAGGTGGTGATCAGCGTGCCTAGCCAGCTTGCACCGGCTGGTGTTGCACCCGCTGATGTGGCACCAGCAAACGGCAGCATGGCCTGGCCCAGCAACGGCGCCCACCAGGCTTGCAGTGCCGCCACGGCCGCACTGGCCAGCAGCGAGACGATCAGCAAGAAGCCCAGGCCCAGAATCAGCCCGAACGACAGCACCCGGGCGCGCAACAGCGACCACAGCCCCCCGGCCGGGCGCGCCGGGGCACGCCAGATGCGGTCCAGCGTGTTCTGCAGTTCGGCAAACACGGTGGTGGCGCCCACCAGCATCAGCAGCACGCCCACGGCGGTGGCCAGCACACCACCGGCCGGGTGGTTGACACTCTCCAGCAAGCCTTGCACCGCTGCAGCGCCGGTTGGCCCCATCAGGCCTTGCAACTGGCCAACGATCTGGCCACGTGCCGCATCGGCGCCAAACACCATGCCGGCCACCGAGATCACGATCAGCAGCAGCGGCGCCAGCGAGAACAGGGTGTAGTAGGCCAGTGCAGCGCCCAGGCTGGCGGCGTCGTCGTCTATCCAGGCGCTGACCGAGCGCCGCAGCAGCAACCAGGGCAGGGCCAGCAGGCGCTTGAAGCCTGGCGCTGCCGGCAGTGGCAGCGTGGTGGTGGGCGGCAGCGGCGCAGGCCCGGCAGCGGGCAGCGTTTGGGCCAGGTTGGCGGGCGGCGGGTGGCTCATGCAGGTGCCGCGTCGGGTGGCACGATCGCCGGCAGGCCAAGCGGGCTGTGGGTGGTGTTGCCATCACCCGCTGCATTGGCGGTGGCCAGGCGCTGCAGTGCGTCGGCGCTGGCCACACCGGCGCGCCGTGCGCTGCCGGCTTCATCCACCAGGCCCATCAAATCCTGCGCCATCGCTTCGAGCAGGCGCACTTCGCTGCTGCTCAGGCTGCGCGGCTTGGTGTCGATGATGCACAGGGTGCCGATCACCAGGCCTTGCGCCGTGCGCAGCGGGGCACCGGCATAAAACCGCACACCTGCGGCTTGCAGCAGCGGGTTGGTGGCAAAACGCGGGTCGCGGGCAGTGTCGTCCACCACCAGCGTCTGGTCGGCTGCCACCACATGCGCGCACATTGATGTTTCGCGCGGCGAGCTGCGCGGCAGGCCAGGGGCAATGCCCTCCAGCCCGCTGGCGCCGTGCCAGACCTGGCACTGCGCGTTGATCAAGGACACCATCGCGGCCGGGGTGTTGAAGATGTCAGCTACACGCTGCGCGGCGCGGTCAAAAGGGGCACGCAGGGCCGGGTCCAGCGCGCCGCTGGCCAGCAGGGCTTGCAGGCGGGCAGCCTCGTCAGCCGCCAGCGGTGCGGCCATCCAGCCGGCGGCCGGGCTGCCCGCTGGCAAGCTGGCAGCGCTGTGCTGCGCGCAGCCGGTGACCAGCCGCAACTGGGCCTCAGCCAGCGATTGCGCCACCGCTGCCACGCCCACGGTAAGCGCCGCGTCCGGCACCAACAAATCAGGCGGCGCCGACCACAAGCCGGCCACGATGTGCAGGCCGGGCTGGCGCCGCAGCAGGCGCCGCGCCACATAGCGCAATTGCGCCTGTGGTGTGGGGCTGAACGCGGACAGGCAGACCGCCTGCACGCCGGTCAAATCCAGCGCGCCGATCTGCTGCGCCGTCACCGCACTGGGCGGCAACACGCTGGCGCGCAGCCCGGCATGGCCCAGCGCGTGGGCCAGCATCTCGGCCGCCAGTGTGTCCATCTCCCAGCGTGCACCGATGCACAGCACGCTGGCGCCGCCCGCCAGCGCTGGTGGTGCGGGTGGGGCGGCATGCTCGTCGCGCAAATCCTGCAGCAGCGCGGCCATGCCGGTGGCCACCCGGTGGCGGTGCTCCACGCTGGCCAGGCGGGTGTGGTCATTGACGGCCAGGCGCAGCGCTGGCACGGCGGTGTCGCTGTAAAACTGCGCCAGCGACTGGGCCCGCACCTGCTCGGTGGCCAGTTCGATGGCTTCTTCCACATCACCGGCCAGCAGCCGCTGGTATAGCCGGGTCGGGGGGTCAAACACCGGGGCATTGCCCAGCAGCACATCAAGCCAGGCCAGTTGTGGCAAGTGGCGCCCCAGCACCGCCAGGCAGACGCTGAGCGGGGTGGCCAGGATCAGCCCGACGGGGCCCCACAGCGCGGTCCAGAACACTGCCGAGACAATGATGGACACGGCCGACAGGCCGGTGCTGGCGCCATACAACCACGGCTCGATCAGGTTGTTGCTGATCAGCTCCAGCGTCAGCACCAGGGCCAGCGTGGCCAGCAGCATGTGCCAACCGGGGTCAACTGCAAACGCCAGCAGCAGCGGGAACAGCGCCGCAATCGCCGGCCCCACATACGGCACAAAGCGCAGCACGGCCGCCACCACACCCCACAGCAACGCGCCGGGTACACCGATCAGCAGCAGGCCCAGGGCCATGGGCACACCGTAGCTGGCATTGACCAGCAACTGCATGGTCAGGTAGCGGCTGACCCGGTCACCGGCCTCGCCCAAGGCGTCGGTGGTGCGGTGCAGGTCACCGCCCACCAGGCGCAGCAAGCGGTCGCGCATGTCGGTGCGCTCCAGCAGGATGAACACCACAAACACCAGCACGATGCCGGCGGTGCCCACCGGCGCCAGCACCGGCTCGATCAGGTCCGCGGCGGCTTGCACGGCAGTGCGCGGTGCGGGTTCAATCTGCACCCGGGTCGGCGCGCTGGTGCTCCGGTGGTTGGCCTGGTCCAGCGCGCGGCGGGTGGCGTCAAGCTCACCGCCCACCACATCGATCATGCGCGACGCACTGGCCAGCATGTCACGCCCGCCCAGCGCGCCGCCAGCTTGCCCCACCAGCCCTTGACGCAGCCCACGCAGCTTGCCCTGGATGGTGGACTGGTAGGTGGGCAAGTTTTTGGCCAGTTGCACCACTTGCCCACCCACAAACAAGGACGCGCCGCCCAAAAGCACCACGGTGAACACCATCACCAGCACCACGGCCAGGGTGCGTGGCAAGCGCCAGCGCCGTAGCCGGGTGACCAGCGGGTCCAGGATGAAGCCCAGCAGCACGGCCAGCGCAAACGGCACAAAAATGTCACGCCCCACATACAACACACCCACCACCATCACCGCAGCCATCGCGGTGAGCGCGCCGTAGCGCGGTGTACTTGGTGGTGCTGTGGTCAAGGCATCCGGTGTGGACACACTGTCGGGCGTGGGCGGTGCAAGCATGGGCGGAGGCAGTGGCGGTGCGCGGCAGCGGCAAGGCGCGGCGGCTCCGTGCCGACGCATTTTGGCATTGGACCGGGCGCCGGCCGGGCCCAGCGCCAGTGCCACCCGCATGCGGCTGTAGGACGGCGCGCTGCGCCGGCGCAGTGCAGCGCCAGGCTCAGGGGCCGGTGGCTGCGTTGCTCAAGCTGCCGTGGCCAACTTGGGCCCCTGCTTCAGGCGGCGCGGCGCAACAGCATGCTGCTGCCGGCCCCCAGCACCTCACCAAACAGGTTTTTTGGGTCTTGCAGCGTGGGCAGCAAATCAATGCGGCGGGCTGCAGCACCGGGTTGGGTGGCCACCAGCCGGTGCAGCAGGCGCAGGGCGGCAAAGTCCTCCAGCGCAAAGCCGACCGAGTCAAAGATGGTGACATCGTCTGGCGACTGGCGGCCGGCGGCCTGGCCGGCCACCACGTTGGCAAATTCAGCCACCGCAAAGCTGGCTGGCAGTTGCTGGATCTCGCCCTCGCTGCGCGACTGCGGCTCAAACTCAACCACTACCCGCACGTCGGGCCGCAGCAGGATGTCGGCGTGCAGTTCGGTCTTGCCCGGGCAATCACCGCCCACTGCGTTCAGGTGCATGCCGGGCCTGATCATCTCGGGCGTCAGCACCACGGCGCGCCGTTTGTCAGCGGTTGCTGTGGTCACGATATCGGCGCCGCGCACCGCGTCAGCCGTGCTGCTGCAGCAGTGGATCTGCAGATCGCGCAGCTCGGGCAGGGCGCGCAGATTGCGCGCCAGCTTGGCGCTGGCGGCCGGGTCCACATCAAACAGGTGCAGGCTGCGGATGCCCAGCAGCCGGTGGAAGGCGATGGCCTGGAACTCACCCTGCGCGCCGTTGCCGATCAAGGCCATCACCTGGCTGTCTGGCCGGGCCAGCCAGCGGGCGGCCAGCGCCGACATCGCGGCGGTGCGCAGCGCGGTGGTCACGGTCAGCTCGGACAACAGCAGTGGGTAGCCGGTGGCCACGTCAGCCAGCACACCAAACGCGGTGACTGTCAGCAGGCCGGCGGCGGTATTTTTGGGGTGGCCGTTGACGTATTTGAAGGCGTATTGCGCGCCATTGCTGGTGGGCATCAGCTCGATCACACCGCTGTCTGAATGGCTGGCAACGCGGGCGGTTTTCTCAAAATCAGCCCAATGCCGGTAGCAATCTTCAATCTCGTCGGCCAGCATGGCGATGAAGTTGCCGGCGCCGTGCGCCTGCACCAAGGTGCGGATGTCCGAGGTGCCGATGTAGTCGACCATGTCCTGCTCCACAGCGTTGTTGACGCCGGGTTGGCGCCACGATGGGCAGAATTTTGGCGACGGGCACAGCCAAGCGGAAGCGCATGCAATGCCGCAAAACGCATGGTCAATCGGTCAAATCGACAGCGCTGGCTGCCGATTTGGCAAATCAGGTTGCTGCCGGACGCTGCGGGACCAGCAAGCCGCGCTGCACTGCCGGCCGCGCCAAAAACGCCTGCAGCACCCGCTGCACCTGCGCAAAGCCCGCCATGCCCACCAAGTCAGCTGCGCCGTAAAAGCCGATCAGGTTGTTGATCCACCGGAAGGTGGCGATGTCGGCAATGCTGTAGTCGGCGCCCACGAGCCAAACAGCGCTGGGCCGGCCATTTGTGGGTGATGGGGAAGCGGGCGAGATCGGTCATGGCGGGCCTGGGTTGAACCTGTGCAGTGGCCAAGATTCTCTGCCGGTGTGTTGCCGCGCGTGTGGGGCGGCGTCAAAGGCTGCAGGCGTCAAAGCCTTGCCGGGCCTGCACAGCAAAACGCCCCGGCTGGCGGGGCGCTGCGTTTGCTGCCAAGTGCTTGATGCACAGGGCTTTTGTCTTGGTGCCGGAGAGAAGAATCGAACTCCCGACCTTCGCATTACGAATGCGCTGCTCTACCAACTGAGCTACTCCGGCGACAACCTTGGAGTATAGCTTGGCCCTGCGGCGTGACCGTCCGGGCGCGGCCCGGCAGGTGAGCGCAACTGCACATGTGGCCTGCAAGCCGGGCCGCCAGGGCACGTGCTGCACGGCATGATGGGCTGCCAGCCCACCACCGGAGACACGTGATGCACAGCCCGCCCCAGGCCAGCCCGCCCGGCGGCCAGCCGCATGCCACGCCACTGCGGCTGGCCTGTGTGGGCCATGCGGCCATCGACCATGTCTTTGGCATTGAGGCGTTTGCCCCACACCCCACCAAGACACCCGCCAGCAGCTATTGCCTGCGTGGTGGCGGCATGGCCTTCAATGCGGCGCTGGCGGCGGCCAGGCTGGGCGCGTCCGTGCGGCTGATCGGACGGGTGGGTGATGACCTGGGCGCTGATTTCTTGCGGGAGCGGTTGCGGGCCGAGGGTGTCGAGCAGCGTGGCCTGCAATCGGTGGCCGGGGCCTCCACCTCAGTGGCGGCGGTGGTGGTGGACGCGCAGGGCCAGCGCCAGGTCTTCAACCACCGCGGCACGGCACTGGTGCGCGCCCATGCGCTGGATTTGCGGCAGTTGCAGGGTGCCGACGCGGTGCTGGTGGACCCACGGTGGGTAGCCGGCGCCGAGGCTGCGCTGCGCTGGGCGCGCCGTCACGGTGTGCTGTCGGTATTGGACGCCGACGTGGCCCCACAGCCGGACTTGCAGCGCCTGGTGCCACTGGTCGACTGGGCGGTGTTTTCTGAATCCGGCCTGGCCTGTTATGCACCCGGCCTGGGCCAGGATGAGGCCATGCGCCGCGCGGTACACCACGGCTGCCAGGTGGCCCTGGTGACACGCGGGGAGTGGGGCAGCCGGCGCACCCTGGGTGACGGCTTTGCCGATTGCCCGGCGCCGCCGGTGCTGGCGCGTGACACCACGGCTGCGGGGGACGTGTTCCACGCCGCGCTGGCGTTGGCGCTGGCCGGCCTGCAGCCTGCGGAGGCGGCGCTGCGCTATGCCAGCGCTGCAGCGGCGTTCAAGTGCGCACGTGGGCAAGGGGTGCTGGGTGCGCCAACGCGGGCTGAGCTGGCGCGCTGGATGGCGCGGCTGCCCACACGTTTCAGCCGCGGGCTGGGTTGACGCTGGCGCCGCCGGCGGCGCCAGCATCGGCCGCATCGGCAGCCTGCGCCTGGTGGTAGCTGCTGACCCGCGTCACCTCGTTTTTGGACCCCAGCATCACGCTGACGCGCTCATGCAGCTTGGTGGGCACGATGTCCAGAATGCGCTGCTGGCCATTGGTGGCGGCGCCACCGGCTTGCTCCACCAAAAACGCCATCGGGTTGGCCTCGTACATCAGGCGCAGCTTGCCGGGCTTGTCGGGCTCACGCGCGTCCCAGGGGTACAAAAACACCCCACCCCGGGTCAGGATGCGGTGCACATCGGCCACCATGCTGCCCACCCAGCGCATGTTGAAATCCTTGCCACGCGGGCCGCTTTTGCCGGCCAGGCATTCACTGATGTAGCGCTGCACCGGCGGCGCCCAATGGCGCTGGTTGGACATGTTCATCGAGAACTCTTTGGTGTCGGCCGGCAGTTGTAGCTGGTCGGCGGTGAGCACCCAACTGCCCAACTCGCGGTCCAGCGTGAACACGGCCACGCCTTCACCCACGGTGAGCACCAGCGTGGTCTGCGGGCCGTAGACGCAGTAACCGGCGGCGGCTTGTGCCCGGCCGGGTTGCAAAAAGTCCTCCTCGCTCACGCCGCGGTGGTGGCCCACCTTGCGCAGCACCGAGAAGATGGTGCCGATGGACACGTTGACGTCGATGTTGCTGCTGCCGTCCAGCGGGTCAAACAGCAGCAGGTATTCGCCTTGCGGGTAGCGGTGGGGCACCACGTGGATGGAGTCCATCTCCTCGCTGGCCATGGCCGCCAGGTGGCCGCCCCACTCGTTGGCCTCGATCAGCACCTCATTGCTGATCACGTCCAGCTTTTTCTGCACCTCGCCTTGCACGTTTTCGGTGTGGTTGCTGCCCAGCACATCGCCCAGCGCGCCCTTGTTGACCGAGATGGCGATGTGTTTGCAGGCGCGCGCCACGATCTCGATCAGCAGCCGCAACTGCCCCGGGATGTGGCCGTGCTCACGTTGCTGTTCAACAAGGTATTGGGTCAGGCTGATGCGTTTCATGAGGCGTGTCAGAAGCGGTCAGTTTTCAAGCGCCTTGGTGACGATCTCGCGCAGGTCGGGGCTGAGTTTGCTGCTGGCGGCCACCCGTGCCACGGCCTGCTGGGCGGCGCTGCGCCAGGGCTCGGCCAGGGCGCTCCAACGGTCCATGGTGCGGGCCAGCCTGGACGCCAGTTGGGGGTTGATGGCATCGATCTCCAGCACCCGGTCGGCCCAGAACACATAACCTGCCGCGTCGCTGCGGTGGAAGGCGGCCGGGTTCTCGCGGCAGAAACCGGCCAGCAGGCTGCGTGCGCGGTTGGGGTTCTTGATCGAGAAATCGGGGTGCTGCATCAGCGCCTTGACCTTGGGCAGCACGCTGCCTGCGGCGTCGTCCATCCCGGGGCGCAGCGGCTCGCAGGCCTTGGCCTGCAGGTTGAACCACTTGTCGATCACCAACTCGTCATCGGCAAACAGGGTGTGGAAGCGCTGCAGCGCGTCCGCTGCCAGGGGGGAGTGGCCGTCCACCAGCGCTGCCAGCGCGCCGTAGCGGTCAGTCATCTGCACTGCATCCTTGAAGCGCTGGTAGGCCTTGCCGGGCCACACCGCATCACCCGTCTGCACAGCGTCCAGCACCAGCATTTGCAGCGCCAGGTTGGCCAGCGCGCGGCGGCCGGATTGCGCAGCGTCCGGGCGGTAGCCGGTGCGCACCTGGTTGGCCTCGAACACCTGCACCCAGTCAGCCTGCAGGCGCTGCGCCAGTTGCAGGCGCAGTTGCTCTCGCAGGCGGTGAATGCGCTGCGGGTTCACGGTCTGGCAGCGCTCGGCGATATAGCCCTCACCCGGCAGGGTGAGCACCAGCTCTTTGAAGGCGGCATCCAGCGCGGGGTCATGCAGCACACGGCGCATCGCGCTGATGAAGGCCTCGTCCAGCGCCGGCAGGTCACCCTGGCCCGGCAGCGCTGCCAGCAGGCGGTTCAAGGCCAGGCGCTGGCCGGCCTCCCAGCGGTTGAAGGCGTCGCTGTCGTGCTGCAGCAGCACCAGCAGTGCCGCGTCGTCCAGTCCGTCGTCCAGATGCACCGGGGCTGACAAGCTGCGCAGCAGCGACGGCACCGGCGCGCCGGCCACGTTGACAAAAGTGAAGGTCTGCTCGGCCTCACTGAGCACCAGCACCCGCTCGGTGCCGGCTGCTGCCGCTTCGCCCGCCAGGCGCAGTGGCAGTGCCTCACCCGTGTCGGCGCGCACCAGCCCCATCAGCACCGGGATCACGCTGGGCAGCTTGGCGGGCTGGCCGGCGGACGCGCTGGCGCTTTGGCGCAGCGTCAGGTTGTAGTGCAGGGTGACCGGGTCATATCTGCCGCAGGCCGCCAGCGTGGGCGTGCCGGCCTGGGCGTACCAGCGCTTGAAGCTGGCCAGGTGGGCCGCCAGCGCGCTGCCGGGGTTGGCGTCGGCAATGGCTTGCGCAAAGTCGTCGCAGGTGACGGCCTGGCCGTCATGGCGCGCAAAGTACAAGTCCATGCCGGCACGGAAGCCCGTGCGCCCCACCAGCGTGGCCATCATGCGCACCACCTCGGCGCCTTTTTCGTACACCGTGGCGGTGTAGAAGTTGTTGATCTCGGCATAGGCGTCAGGCCGCACCGGGTGGGCCATCGGGCCGGCGTCCTCGGGGTATTGCATGGCGCGCAAGGACCGCACATCGTCAATGCGCTTGACCGCACGGGCCGACGCACTGCCCGCCATGTCGGCTGAGAACTCTTGGTCGCGGTAGACCGTCAGGCCTTCTTTCAGGCTGAGCTGGAACCAGTCGCGGCAGGTGATGCGGTTGCCGGTCCAGT
>JANPOW010000471.1:0-7509 GCA_031428185.1 Betaproteobacteria bacterium
AGACGCAGAGGCCTTGGCGGCGGCGCTGGCTGACGCTGTCGCCCAACCCCTGCCGGCGCACCTGCCTGCGCCCGCTGCGGCGGCCGCCACGCCACCGAGCCCTGCGCACCCTGCCGCATCACCGCCGGCGGCCGACGACCCATTTGCACTGGCAGAGGCTGACATGGCCACTGAAGCCGCAGCACAGGCAGCAGCAGCAGCAGCAGCAGCAGCAGCAGCAGCGCTTGCGCCAGCGCAGGCCAATGCAGCCGACCTGGCGCGCGACGCCGCTGCAGATTCAGCCGACGACCGCGCAGACAACACCGCAGACAACACCGCAGACAACAGCGCCGACAACACCGCTGCGGACACCGCAGCCGACACGGCAAGCGCCACGGGCCAGCCCGGCGCCGCCGACGGCGTTGACCTGGCGTTGTCATTGACACCGCCGCAGCCCGCAGCGCCGCCATCACACGCTTGCACCCCGTCGGCCGACGCGGACGCCCACCCCCACGCCGACGACTCACCCGCGACAACCCCACCCGTCGCGCCGGCAGCCACCGCCGCTGCCGCGCCACCTGCTGCAGCACCAAACACCACCAGCGGCCGCGGTTGGTGGCAGCGCCTGCTGGCCCGGCTGCGCAGCGGCGCACCGGCGCTGGCCAGGCTGCAGCCGGTGTTCAGCCGCAGCTTTGTCTGGCCGCTGCGCAGCAGCCGCGTCGCGCGCTGGGCGCGTCGGCATGGCCAGGTGCAGCCAATGGCGCCGGCAGACTGGCCACAGCGCGTGGTGCAGGTGGACGCGCCGCTGCGCGCCGCTGCGCGCCAGCGTGGCCTGGCGCGGGATGTACACCTGCACCTGCTGACGGCCGCCATCGGCGTGGGCGACCGCCGCATCCGGGTGCTGATCGGCGCCGATGGCCAGATCCTGGGGCCACGCGCCTACAGCCGCAGCCGGGTGGCCGCAGCGGCCGCTGTACTGGCCTTGGCGGCAGCGGCGGCGTGCGGCTGGGCGATGCGGCGGCCGGCGGCAGTCGTGCCCGATGCGCTGGCATTGCCAGCGCTGGCCGCAGTGGCCGACCTCCCTGCTGCGGTGGCATCGGCATCGGCATCGGCATCGGCATCGGCATCGGCATCGGCATCGGCGTCGGCGTCGGCGTCGGCGTCGGCGTCGGCATCGGCAGCATCGGCACCGGTCGCAGTGCCGGCAGCGTCCGCAGCCTTGGCTGCCGCGGCCACAGCAGACGCCCACGCGGCAGCACCAGCACCAGCCTTGGACCACGCCGCGTCAGCAGCGGCTGCGACGCTTGGGCCGGCCTTGCCCGCCGGCCAGGCTGCCGATCCAGCCGCCAGTGTGGCCACGGCGGCACAGTCACCCGCGGCCCGCGGCAGCCCGGCCGGCACCGATGCCGCCACCACCCCGACAGCGGACGCTGCAGCCACGCTGCCGGTCTTGCCCAGCCTGAAAGCCGCCAAACGTGCGCAGGCGCCGTGGATGGCCAGCGCCGGGTCCGCCCCGCTGGGTCGCATCCGGCCCAGCCTGGCCGACGACGAGCGCCAGGCCGCACGCCAGCACGCCGCTGCGCTGCGCGGCGCGGCGCCGGATGCGGACAGCCACAGTGGCCCCGCCAGCGCGGCTGCGTCCGCACCAGCCCGCCCGCCGGTGTTTGCGGTGGTGGTGCGGCCACGGCGCTTCCGCCAGACCGCCGCCGATGACTTGAAGGTGCTCAAGAACGCGGCCACCAAGCTCAGCGGCCTGGCGCCCACCCACGGTGAGCTGCTGAACAAGGACGGCGCCTGGCACGCCGCCTGGTGGCCGTTTGAGAACGAAGCCGACGCCGAGCGCGCCCGTGTGCTGCTGGCCGGGCGCGGCTTGAAGGCGGATGTGGTGGGGTTCTGAACGCCCCAAGGCCGGCCACAGCCGTGCGCAGCGCCGTCAGGCCACGTTCACCGGGATGCCGGCGATGCGCGCTTTCCACTCGGCCGGGCCAGTGTTGTGCACGCTGGTGCCGGCACTGTCCACCGCCACCGTCACCGGCATGTCCTTGACATCAAACTCGTAGATGGCTTCCATGCCCAAATCGGCAAAACCGACCACGTTGGCGCCTTTGATGGCCTTGGCCACCAGATAGGCCGCGCCACCCACGGCCATCAGGTAGGCGCTCTTGTGTTGCTTGATCGCTTCGATGGCCACCGGGCCGCGCTCGGCCTTGCCCACCATGCTGATCAGGCCGGTTTGGCTGAGCATCATCTCGGTGAACTTGTCCTTGCGGGTGGCGGTGGTGGGGCCGGCCGGGCCCACCACTTCATCCCGCACCGGGTCTACCGGGCCGACGTAGTAGATAACGCGGTTGGTGAAGTCCACCGGCAGCGGCTCACCCTTGGCCAGCATGTCGGCAATGCGCTTGTGGGCGGCGTCCCGGCCGGTCAGCATCTTGCCGTTCAGCAGCAGGGTGTCGCCGGGCTTCCAGCTGGCCACTTCGGCCGGGGTCAGGGTGTTCAGGTCCACCCGCTTGCTCTTGTTGTAGTCGGGCGCCCCGTGCACATCGGGCCACAGGTCCAGGCTGGGTGGGTCGAGGTAGACCGCACCCGAGCCGTCCATCACAAAGTGGGCATGCCGCGTCGCCGCGCAGGTGGGGATCATGGCCACCGGCAGGCCGGCGGCATGCGTGGGGTAGGTCTTGATCTTGACGTCCAGCACGGTGGTCAGGCCGCCCAGGCCTTGCGCGCCGATGCCCAGCGCGTTGACCTTCTCATACAACTCGATGCGCATCTCCTCCAGCTTGTTGGCCGGGCCACGCGCCAGCAGCTCATGCATGTCGATGTCGTCCATCAAGGCCTCTTTGGCCAGCAGCACCGCTTTCTCGGCGGTGCCGCCCACACCGATGCCCAGCATGCCGGGTGGGCACCAGCCGGCGCCCATGGTGGGCACGGTCTTGAGTACCCAATCAACGATGGAGTCACTCGGGTTGAGCATTTGCAGCTTGCTCTTGTTCTCGCTGCCACCACCCTTGGCGGCCACTGTCACGTCCAGCGTGTCGCCGGGCACCACGGTCATGTGGATCACTGCCGGCGTGTTGTCGCCGGTGTTTTTGCGCGCAAAGATCGGGTCGGCCAGGATCGACGCGCGCAGCACGTTATCGGGGTCGAGATAGGCCTTGCGCACACCGGCATTCACTGCGTCTTCGATGGAGCCGGTAAAGCCGTCCCAGCACACATCCATGCCGATCTTCAGGAACACGTTGATGATGCCGGTGTCTTGGCAGATGGGCCGGTGGCCCTCGGCGCACATGCGGCTGTTGGTCAGGATCTGGGCAATCGCGTCCTTGGCGGCCGGGCCTTGCTCACGGTCATAAGCGCGGGCGAGGTGGGCGATGAAATCGGCCGGATGGTAGTAGCTGATGTACTGCAGCGCGGCGGCAATGCTCTCGATCAGGTCGGCCTGGCGGATGGTGGTGGTCATGGGCACTCGCGGTGTGACAGGGCGGTGAAGGGCTCCACAGGACGGTACTGGGTTACCCTGGTCGGCCAAGTTTACCGAAGCCACCCTGCGTGACGCCTGACAACCACCGCCCCACCACTGCCGCGTTTTTGCACTTTTTTGCCCATGAATCGGCGGGCGGCATCGTGCTGGCTTTTGCCGCACTGGCGGCCTTGCTCGTCAGCAATTCGGCTTGGCAGCCGGCCTACCAAAGCCTGGTGCAAGCGCCGCTGGAATTGCGCCTGGGCACCTGGCTGGTGCTGGCCAAACCGCTGGTGCTGTGGGTCAATGATTTGTGGATGGCGGTGTTTTTTTTGTTGGTGGGGCTGGAGATCAAACGCGAGCTGCTGGCCGGTGAGCTGGCCGACCGCCGCCAGGCCAGGCTGCCCGCCGTGGCGGCGCTGGGCGGCATGGTGGTGCCCGCCCTGGTGTATTGCGCCTTCAACCTGGGTGACCCGGCGGCGCTGCGGGGCTGGGCCATTCCCGCAGCCACCGACACCGCCTTTGCCATCGGCATCGTCACGTTGCTGGGGCCGCGGGTGCCGGCCTCGCTGAAAGTCTTTTTGACCGCCGTGGCCATCATTGACGACCTGGGCGCCATCGTCGTCATCGCCGCGTTTTACACCGCCCAGTTGTCACTGCCCATGCTGGCGGCCGCCGGGCTGGGCATTGCGGTGCTGGCAGCACTCAACCGGGCCGGCGTGGCGCGGGTGGATGTGTACCTGGCGGTGGGCCTGCTGGTGTGGCTGTGTGTGCTGAAGTCGGGTGTGCATGCCACGCTGGCCGGGGTGGTGACGGCGCTGGCCATCCCGCTGCG
Organism: Betaproteobacteria bacterium; assembly: GCA_031428185.1. Classification (GTDB taxonomy): domain Bacteria; phylum Pseudomonadota; class Gammaproteobacteria; order Burkholderiales; family Burkholderiaceae_C; genus Pseudaquabacterium. The sequence continues at coordinate 4,275 of JANPOW010000471.1, forward strand.
CGTGGCGCATGCGCCCGCCTTGTCACCGGCGCAAGACCTGGAACACGCCCTGCACCCCTGGGTGGTATTTTTGGTGCTACCGGTATTTGCCTTCACCAATGCCGGCGTGGCGCTGGCCGGGGTGCAACTGGCCACGCTGGCCCAGGGCATCCCGCTGGGCATTGCGGCCGGCCTGCTGCTGGGCAAGGGGGTGGGGGTATTTGGCAGCTTGTGGGCGATGGTGCGGCTGGGCTGGGCAGAGCGACCCACAGGCGCTAGCTGGCTGCAGTGTTTTGGCGTGGCAGTGCTGTGCGGCATCGGCTTCACGATGAGTTTGTTCATCGGTGGCCTGGCCTTTGAGGGGCTGGACGGGACTTTTGAGACCCGCCTCAAGCTGGGTGTGCTGGTGGGCTCGCTGCTGTCCGCCGGCGCCGGCGCCGCCATCCTGGTGGCGGCGCACCGGCGGCGCTAAAGCCGCCTCGCGAGGTCCATCAGTGCGCTGCGGGCGGATGCATGATCCGGTCGGCAAACGCGATGGCCATGGCCGAGAACAGGAAGGCGATGTGGATGATGGTCTGCCACATCAACACCTTGTCGGTGTAATTGGCCGCGTTGATGAAGGTCTTGAGCAGGTGGATGGAGCTGATGCCGATGATGGCCGTGGCCAGCTTGACCTTCAGCACCGACGCATTGACCTGGTCCAGCCACTCGGGCTGGTCGGGGTGGCCGTCCAGCCGCAGGCGCGATACAAAGGTCTCGTAGCCGCCGATGATCACCATGATCAGCAGGTTGCTGATCATCACCACGTCGATCAGCGCCAGCACCACCAGCATGATGATGGTCTCGTTGAGGTGGTTGATGGGCTCGTAGCCGACGATGCTTTTGCCGTCCGGCCCCAGCACCGCAGCCGCCTGGTAGCCGGTACTCTTGACCAACGTGATCAGCGCGTCCTGGTCGCCAAAAGCGGCCTGGATCAAATACACCAGCTCCACCCAGAACTGGAACACGTACACCCCCTGCGCCAGGATCAGCCCCAGATAGAGCGGCAATTGCAGCCAGCGGCTGGCAAAGATCAGGCCTGACAAATGTGACATGCGGCGAGGGGCTGCCGTGGGTGCGGTGTTGGGTGCAATGTCGGGCGTTTGTGCCATGCTGGACGGGCCAAGAGGGGAAGTCCCGTGGATTCTAGGCAGCGGCTGTGTCACGCTGGAGCTTGACGGCGGTCAAGGCCGACAAAACCACCTGGCCCGAAAGTTGCCAACTGAGCTCCAAAGTAAGCGGTTCGTAAGAGCCCCTGCCTAAGGTGCAGGCCATCCAAGACCAGTCCACAACATCCACCCCGCAGGAGACACCCATGAGCGCAGACACCAGCCCAGACGGCCCCACCGTCTTGAAAACCTATCTCCCCTCGGCCGCGTCGGTGGCCGGTGCGCATGTGCAGGGCATGGCGGCCTACCAGGCACTGGTGGACGAGGCCGAGACCGACTACCAGGGCTTCTGGGCCCGCCAGGCGCGTGAGTTGCTGCGCTGGAAAACCCCCTTCACCCAGGTGCTGGACGACAGCAACCCACCCTTCTTCAAGTGGTTTGCCGACGGCACCCTGAACGCCAGCGACAACTGCCTGGACCGCAACATCGAGCGTGGCCTGGGCGACAAGACCGCCATCATTTTTGAAGCTGACGGTGGTGAGGTGACCAAGGTCAGCTACAGCGCCTTGCTGGTCAAGACCTGCCAGATCGCCAACGGCTTGAAAAACCTGGGCGTGGTCAAGGGCGACCGGGTCATCATCTACATCTCCATGTCGGTGGACGGTGTGGCGGCCATGCAGGCCTGCGCGCGCATCGGCGCCATCCATTCGGTGGTGTTTGGCGGCTTCTCGGCGCAAAGCGTGCGCGACCGCATTGCCGACACCGGCGCCAAGATCGTGATCACCGCAGACCATCAAGTGCGGGGTGGCAAGCAGTTGCCGCTCAAGAGCATCGTTGATGAAGCACTGGCGCTGGGCGGCTGCGAATCGGTCACCAACGTGCTGGTGGTCAAGCGCTCGGGCTCACCCATCGCGATGACCGCTCCGCGTGATGTGTGGATGGCCGACCTCGTCAGCAGCCTGCCCACCACCTGTGAGCCGGAGTGGGTGGGTGCCGAGCATCCGCTGTTCTTGCTGTACACGTCGGGGTCTACCGGCAAGCCCAAGGGTGTGCAGCACAGCACCGGCGGTTACCTGCTGCATGCCGCACTCACCACCAAGCTGACCTTCGATTTGAAGGCGGATGACGTGTTCTGGTGCACGGCCGACATCGGCTGGGTTACCGGCCACACCTACATCACCTACGGCCCGCTGGCCTTAGGCGGCACCGAGGTGGTGTTTGAAGGCGTGCCCACCTACCCCGACGCCGGCCGCTTCTGGAAGATGATCCAGGACCACAAAGTGACGGTGTTCTACACCGCGCCCACCGCCATCCGCAGCCTGATCAAGGCGGCCGAGGCCAATGACGCGGTACACCCCAAGAGCTACAACCTGAGCAGTCTGCGCATCCTGGGCTCGGTGGGTGAGCCCATCAACCCTGCTGCGTGGGAGTGGTACCACAAGCATGTGGGCGGCGGCCGCTGCCCGATCGTGGACACCTTCTGGCAGACCGAAACCGGCGGCCACATGATCACCCCGCTGCCGGGCGCCACGCCGCTGATCCCGGGCTCTTGCACCCTGCCCTTCCCCGGCATCATGGCCGCAGTGGTGGACGAAACCGGCAAAGATGTGCCCTGGGGCCAGGGCGGCATCCTGGTGGTCAAACAGCCGTGGCCCAGCATGATCCGCACCATCTGGGGTGACCCGGAGCGCTTCAAGAAAAGCTACTACCCTGACGATTTTCAGGGACGGTATTACCTGGCGGGTGACGGTGCCATCCGCGATGCCGAGACTGGCTACTTCACCATCACCGGCCGCATTGATGACGTGCTGAACGTGTCAGGCCACCGCATGGGCACGATGGAGATCGAGTCCGCGCTGGTTAGCTGCACCGAGCTGGTGGCCGAGGCCGCCGTGGTGGGCCGGCCGGACGACACCACCGGCGAGGCGATTTGCGCTTTTGTGGTGTTGAAGCGCTCCCGCCCGGTCGGCGAGGAGGCCAAGGCCATCGCCAAGCAACTGCGCGACTGGGTGGGCAAGGAGATCGGCCCCATCGCCAAGCCCAAGGACATCCGCTTTGGCGACAACCTGCCCAAGACCCGCAGCGGCAAGATCATGCGGCGGCTGTTG
>JANPOW010000472.1:0-9311 GCA_031428185.1 Betaproteobacteria bacterium
GTGTGCCCTTCCACATCGAACACCAGGACACCTACAGCATCGTCACCAAGCTGGTGCCTGCAGGTAAAACCATGTGCAGCCTGTGCTCGCGGCTGCGGCGCGGCATCTTGTACCGGGTGGCCGGTGAACTTGGCGCCACCAAGATTGCGCTGGGCCACCACCGCGACGACATGGTGGTCACGCTGCTGCTGAACATGTTTTTTGGCAGCAGGATGAAAGGCATGCCGCCCAAGCTGGTCAGTGATGACGGCCGCCACACCGTGATCCGGCCGCTGGCTTATGTGGCCGAGTCCGACCTGGTGCGCTGGGCACAGCAGCGCCAGTTCCCCATCATCCCCTGCACCCTGTGTGGCAGCCAGGACAACCTGCAGCGGGTGCAACTCAAGAAAATGATCAACGACTGGGAACGCCAATACCCCGGCCGGGTCGAAAACATGGCCGCCGCGATGGGCAACATCAGCCTGTCGCACCTGATGGACCGCAAGCTGTTCCCGTTCACCACGCTGGTGCCCACGGGTCAACCAGATGCCACCGGGGACAAGGCGTTTGATGATGATGAAGAGGGCTGCGCCGCAGCCGCACCGGCGGCAAGCAACGCACAAGCCGCGCAGCCCATGCGCTGGCACAGCAAGCCGTGATGGGGCTGGGCAAGCCCCCGTCAAGCCTTTGAAAGGACTCCCCATGCAGCGCCGCCCTCTGCGTCCCATCCTGGCCAGCTTGGCCGCGCTGGCATTGGTTGCTGGCTGTGCATCACTGCAGCAGTTGTCGGCTGAGGTCAGCACCTTTGGTGACTGGCCTGCCGGCCGCAGCGGCGGCAGCTACGCGTTTGACCGCCTGCCCTCACAACAAGCCCAGGCCAGCGAGGCCCAACAGCTGGAAGACGCGGCCATGCCGGCGCTGGCGCGTGCCGGCTTCACACCGGCTGCGGCCGGCAGCGCACCGGACGTGCTGGTGCAACTGGGGGCGCGTGTCGGCCGGGCCGACCGCTCGCCTTGGGATGACCCGCTGTGGTGGGGCGGTGGTGTGGGCTATTGGCAGCACCCGTCGTGGCGCGGCGGCTACTGGGGCGCTGCGCGCTGGAACGGCACCATCCGGCTGGACAGCCCACGTTTTGAGCGCGAAGTGGCGCTGCTGATCCGTGACCGCGCCACCGGCAAGCCGCTGTTTGAGGCCCACGCCAGCAGCGAGGGCTACCAGCGCCGGTCCGATGCCCTGCTGCAGCCGCTCTATGCCGCCGCGCTGGCGGAGTTTCCGCGCACCGGCCTGCCGGCGCACCAGGTCACCGTGCCGCTGCAGACTCAGTGATGCTTGGCCGCCGGCTTGGCCTCGGTGGCCTTGCCGCCGGCCGGCTCATCGGCCTCCGCGTCCCCCGGCGCTGACGGTGGTTTGGGCGGTGGTTTGGGTGGCTCGGGCTTGAGCACCGGCAGCACTGGCTCCAGCTTGTTTTCACGCATGTATTCGCTCATCTCGCGCCAGCCCGCGTAGATGGCCGATTTGTCGGCTTTTTTGTTCAGTGTGTAGCAGTCTTCAATCGCCCGGTCGGCATGGCGGCAGGCACCGCCGATGGCTTTGCCGTCCGACTCTTTTTTGGCGCTGAGGGTGACGGCCGACTCAATGCCCAACTGGTCACAGCCGGCCAGCAGCCCGCCCAGGGCGAGCAGCAACACGGGGGTGATCGGGCGGCGCATGCCAGGGTATCGGCCGCCGCAGGCCCTGACTTGAGCGGCGGCGCTGGCCGCCGGTGCCGCCAGCGGGCAGGCCGCCTCAGCCGCTTCAGCGGCCTCGGCGGCCTCAGCGCCCCGGCGCCATCGCCAGCAGCCGCGCCACCCGCTCCTCGGTGGCAGGGTGGGTGGAGAACAAGCCACGCAAACCCCCCGCAGACAGCGGGTTCATGATCATCATCTGCGCGGTCTCCGGGTGTCGCTCGGCGGTTTCCAGCGGATGGCCCTGGGCCAGGCGGTGGATTTTTTCCAGCGCCGAGGCCAGCGCCTGCGGGTCACCCGAGATCTCGGCGCCACCCCGGTCAGCTTCAAATTCACGCGCCCGGCTGATGGCCATCTGGATCAGGCCGGCGGCCAGCGGCGCCAGGATGGCCACCACGATGCCGGCGATCGGGTTGCTGGGCCGGCCATCACTGCTGCGGCCGCTGAACAGCATGCCGAAGTTGGCCAGCATGCCGATGGCGCCGGCCATGGTGGCGCTGATGGTGGACAGCAGGATGTCGCGGTGCTTGATGTGGGCCAGCTCGTGCGCCATCACGCCACGCAGCTCACGCGCGCTCAAACTGCGCACGATGCCGGTGGTGGCGGCCACCGCCGCGTGCGCCGGGTTGCGACCGGTGGCAAAGGCGTTGGGCGCGTCCTCGTCGATCAGGTAGACCTTCGGGCTGGGGATGTTGGCGCGCTGCGCCAGCTCGCGCACCATGGCCACAAACTGCGGCGCGCTGGTCTCGTCCACCTCGCGGGCCTTGTACATCTTCAGCACGATCTTGTCGCTGAACCAGTAGCTGAAGAAGTTCATGCCAATGGCCACCAGCAGCGCCAACAGCATGCCGGTCTGGCCACCCAGATAGCGGCCAAGCAGCATGAACAAGGCGGTGATGGCCGCCATCAGGATGGCGGTCTTCATCAGGTTGAACATGGTGTTGCATCCTTGTGTGCAGCCCGTAGCGGGCAGCCATCAGATGCGGCCGGCGATGCGGAGTTCAATCCGCTGCAGGCCCGCCTGTTGTCGGCACATCCAGTTGGCGCCCGGCCAGGCCGGGCTTGGCTTGTAGAAAACCAACCGTGTCCACCCGCCGCCCACCCGGGCGTTGCAATTGCAGCAAATCCAGCGCGCCGCTGCCGCAGGCCACGCTCAAGCGGCCATCCTGCGCGGCCAGCACCAGGCCGGGCGGGCCGGCCAACTCCGGCCGCAGTCGGGCACGCCACAGCTTGATCGGCTCACCGTCCAGCACAAAGCTGGCACCGGGGAAGGGGTCAAACGCCCGCAGCCGGCGCGCTGTCAGTGCGGCGGGCTGGCGCCAGTCGATCACACCTTCGGCCTTGCCGATCTTGTGCGCATAAGTCACCCCGTCTGCCGGTTGCGGTGTGCGGGCCAGGGTGGCTGCGGCCAGGCCTTGCACCACCAGTTGTGCGCCCAGCGCGGCCAGCCGGTCATGCAGGGTGGCCGTGCTGTCGTCGGGCTGGATGGGCTCAACCGCGGTCAGCAGCATGTCACCGGTGTCCAGCCCGGCGTCCATCTGCATCAGCGTGATACCGGTGCTGGCATCACCCGCCTCGATGGCGCGGTGGATGGGCGCCGCGCCACGCCAGCGCGGCAGCAGCGAGGCGTGGATGTTGAGGCAGCCCCGCGGCGGCAAGTCCAGCACCCACTGCGGCAGGATCAGGCCGTAGGCCGCCACCACCATCACGTCTGGGTTGGCATGTTGCAGCGCGGCCCGGGCGGCTGTGGCGTCATCGGGGTACTTGCCGTCCAGCCGCAGGCTGCGTGGCTGGGCCACCGCCAGGCCGTGTTGCAGCGCCAGCGCCTTGACGGGTGAGGGCAGCAGCTTGAGGCCACGGCCGGCGGGGCGGTCAGGCTGGCTCAGCACCAGCGGCACGCTGTGGCCGGCGGCCAACAGGGCTTGCAGGGCGGCGGCGGCAAAGTCCGGCGTGCCGGCAAAAACAACCCGCATGTCAGGCCATCCGCAGCCGCAGCCGCAGCCGCAGCCGCAGCGTGGCGCGCACCAAGACACCTTGGTCGTGGGTCATCGCCGGCCTTGCTCGTCGCGCGACTTTTTCAGCATCTTGGTCTTGATGCGCTCGCGCTTGAGCGGGCTCAAATACTCCACAAACACCTTGCCCAGCAAGTGGTCCATCTCATGCTGCACACACACCGCCGCCAGGCCCTCGGCGTCAAACTCGAATGGCTGGCCGTCACGGCCAAGTGCCCGCACGGTGACGCGGGCTGCCCGCTCCACCTCGTCGTAAATGGTGGGCACCGACAAGCAGCCTTCTTCATTGCGCTTGGTCTCAACACTGCGCGCAATGATTTCCGGGTTGATCAGCACTTGCGGCTTGTCGCGTGAATCCGACGTGTCCATCACCAGCAGCCGCTCATGCACGTCCACCTGGGTGGCGGCCAGGCCCACACCGTCGGCCGCGTACATGGTCTGCAGCATGTCGTCAACCAGCAGGTGGATGCGGGCGTCCACCTGCGCTACCGGCTTGGCCACGGTGTGCAGGCGGGGATCGGGGAAACGCAGGATGGTCAGCAAGGCCATGGACAGTCAGGGATGGGCGTGAATCGAGAGATGAATGGGCGGCGTGCCGCAGCGGCGGGCCAATAGGTGCAGCTTTTGCCCACACAGCCACAGCCGCGACTGCCGGCCGGGCCAGCAGCGCCAGCGCTTTTGTTTGCGGCAACAAGGGTTTACCGGCAGAATCTGCGGCGCAGCATGAACATGATCCGGCGCGTCCGCCGGGCCTGCTGCGGGTGTTGCAACCTTTGTCCACCGGACCCGGATTGTGGCACCGGCCCATCCGGAGAGACACACCATGAGTTCACGCCCGCCCCGCCTTGCCCGCCCCGTCAGCGGAACCCGGCGGGCCTGCGTGCTGGGCGGCCTGGGCACTTTGGCCGGCGTGGGCAGCGGTGGCTTGCTGCTGGCCCTGCCCAGCCAAGCCAATGAGCCTGTCAGCCAGACAATCAGCCCAGCCCAGCGCGCTGCCGCCCAGCAAGTGGCACGTAACGGCGTGCCGCTGTCGGCGCTGGCGGCCGATGCGCCCGCTGCGCACACCGTGCAGCCCGGCGACACGCTGTGGGCCATCGCCAGCCTGTTCCTGACCAGCCCGTGGCGCTGGCCCGAGCTGTGGGGCATGAACCTGCAAGACATCCGCAACCCACACCTCATCTACCCCGGCCAGACCCTGGTGCTGGTCAAAAACGGTGATCGCGCCCAGCTGCGTCTGGCCCAGACCGGCGGTGCGGATGGTGCGGGCCAGGCGCCCACCAATACCGTGCGCCTGTCACCCCGGGTGCGCAGCCAGCTGCTGGACAACGGCGCCATCGCGTCCATCCCGCTGCAGTTGATCGCCCCCTTCTTGAATGAAGCGCTGGTGCTGGACCAGGACAGCCTGGCCAACGCCCCCCGCATCGTTGCCAGCCAGGAGGGCCGGGTGATGATCTCGCGCGGTGAAATCGCCTATGTGCGCGGTGATTTGCGCGGCGCCCGCAGCTTCACCCTGTTCCGCGAAAGCAAACCGCTCAAAGACCCCAGCACCGATGAAGTGCTGGGCTACGAGGCCAGCTACGTCGGCATTGCCGATTTTGTGCGGGCTGAAGGAACAAGTACAGGCCCCACCACCAGCGCCGGCCTGCCGGTGCCTGCCACCTTTGTGATGAGCAGCGCACGCCAGGAGGCTGGTGTGGGTGACCGGCTGGCACCGGTGGCGCCGCGCGACTACACCGCCTACGTGCCGCACCCGCCCGCCACCCCGCTGGCCGCGCAGGTGCTGTCGGTCTACGGTGAATCGCTGGTTGCCGGGCAAAACCAGATCGTGGCCATCAACCGCGGCCAGCGCGACGGCGTGGAGCGTGGCCACGTGATGGCACTGTGGCGCGCCGGTGCACCGGCAGTCGACCGCACCGGTGCCCGCCCCCAGGCCCTGCAATTGCCCGACGAGCGCACCGGGCTGGTATTTGTCTTCCGCGTTTTTGAGCGGGTGTCGTACGCGCTGATCCTGTCGGCACTGGACCCGGTGCGGCGTGGTGACCGGGTCACCCAGCCTTGACGCCGGCTTCGGCCTGACAACACCACACGCCGTGCTGCCTGTCTGCGCTGCCCCGCTGGGCGATGACGAGTTGGGCGCCTGGCTGCACCTGCTGCACAGCCCTGGCATTGGCCGCGAATCCGCGCGCCGGCTGCTGACACGCTTTGGCAGCCCTCAAGCGGTACTGGACGCCCGCAGCGTTGACCGCGCCCAGGTGGTGGACGGCAAGAGCGCCGCCGCGCTGGGCCAGCCACCCGACGGCCATGCCGAACGCCTGGCCACCACCCTGGCCTGGCGCAGCGGCGCGCTTGCATCCGCCCCCGCCCGCCGCGTGATGGTGCTGGGTGATGCCGACTACCCGCCCCTGCTGCTGCACAGCGCCGACCCACCGCTGCTGCTGTACCTGCTGGGCCGCGCCGAGTTGTTGAGCGCCACATCGGTGGCCATCGTCGGCAGCCGCCAGCCCAGCGCGCAAGGGCTGGACAACGCCCGCAGTTTTGCCCAGACGCTGGCCGAGCACGGCTGGACCATCGCCTCCGGCTTGGCCGCCGGCATTGACGGCGCGGCCCATGCCGGCGCGCTGGTCGTGGCCGAGCGGGATGGTGCTGCAGGCAGCGCCAGCACCATCGCGGTCATCGGCACCGGCATTGACCGCACCTACCCGTCGGCCCACCGCACACTGGCCCGGCGCATCGCCGCGCACGGCTTGATCGTGAGCGAGCTGTGCCTGGGCACACCACCGCTGGCAGCCAATTTCCCGCAGCGCAACCGGCTGATCGCCGGTTTGAGCCGGGGCACGCTGGTGGTGGAGGCGGCGCTGCGCTCGGGCTCGCTGATCACCGCCCGCATGGCGGCCGAGGCGGGCCGCGAGGTGATGGCGCTGCCGGGATCGGTGTTGTCGCCGCAGTCGCAGGGCTGCCATGCGCTGATCCGCCAGGGCGCGGCGCTGGTGGATTCGGCCGCGCAGGTGCTGGAGGAGCTGAACAGCTTGCCAGCACTGGCGCTGCCCGCCGCCACGGCAACGCCGGCCAAGCCCGCCACCACCACCGACCCGGTGCTGCAAGCGCTGGGGCACGACCCACAATCCCTCGACGCCCTGATCCACCGCTGCGGCTGGCCGGCACCGGCGCTGTCGGCCCACCTGCTGACGCTGGAGCTAGGCGGCCAGGTGGCGCGCCTGCCGGGCGGTTTGTACCAGCGCCGCCAGGGGGCCTGAACGCGGTTGATCTTGGGCCCGCCAGGCCGCCCTTCCAAGTGCCGCTCCGCCCACGCTTCAAGCTGCCCCTGACAGCGCCACGCCCGGCCAGCGTGCCATGCACCACAGCGCGCAAAGCCACATGCAACACCGTGCCTGCTGGCTGAAATGCCTGCGGTATAGTGGTTTCATGTTCGAGGTTCTGGTTTATCTTTATGAGACGTATTGGCGCCCTGACGCCTGCCCGGACCACGACCAGCTCACCCGCAAACTGTCGGCCGTGGGCTTCGAAACCGACGAAATTGCCGACGCGTTGACTTGGCTGGACGGCCTGGCCGAAACCGCCAGCGCCCATGCCGGTGAGCAATCCGAGGGCAGCTTGCGGGTTTATTCCAGCGCCGAGATTGACCGGCTGGGTGAAGACTCCATCGGCTTTGTCGCGTTTCTTGAATCGGCCGGCGTGCTGCCACCGGCCATGCGCGAGATGGTGATCGACCGCGCCACCGCTGTGGGCGACAGCCCGCTGGCCCTGGAAGACCTCAAAGTCATCGTGCTGATGGTGTTCTGGAGCCTGGGCGAAGAGCCCGACGCGCTGATCCTGGACGAGTTGTTTGTGGCGCCCGAGGAGCGGTTGATCCACTGAACGGCTGGCCGGCCGCAAGAGCTGGCCTTCAGTTCATCAAACGCGACGGGTCGGCGTCCAATTTGGCCAGCGCGTTGCGCGTGGCCTTGACCGTCAGCGCTTCTTCCTGCGCCGGCACCAACAAGCCGGCCTGCAAAAACGCCGCCAGCCGCTGCTTCTGGAACAACACACAACGGCCCTTGGGTGTGACAAACAGCGTCAACTGGCGGCGCAGACCGTGCCAGGCCAGTTGCACCGGCTCATGCTGGTTGCGGTATTCCAGCGTGTACCAGCTGCCCACCAGCAGCTCACGGGCCCAGGCCAGCATCGGCGCGGACGGCATCGAGCCACCGTCCGACACCACCTCCAGCCCGGCGCTCTCGTGGCCGGACAAGTCGAGCACCAGCGATTCATCGATCTCGATGTCCTCGGCGCCGGGCAGCAGTTCTTCCAATGATTCCAGCCGCTCCATCAGGTCTTGCAGCCTGTCGTTCGGGATCACCGCGGCCTTGGCGGTAAAGGCCGCTGCCAGCGCGTTGTTGAGGGCGTTGATGCGCTCGTCCTGGCGCTCGGCGTTCATGTTGGCGCTGCTCATGCCCTCACGCAGGCGCTTGAGCAGCGGTGGCAGGCGGCGGATGACCTCGGCCCGCTCCTCGCGGGTGACCTTGGCGCTGGCCGACCAGATCAGGTCGGCTGCCGCGCGTTTCATGGTCTTGGTCTCGGCGGCCTGGGCGCCAAAACGCACGGCGGACGTGGCCAGCACATCGGCCCAGACCTGGAACAGGAACTGGCGCACACCCTCTTGCACCGGCACCTCGTTGAGCATGCGGCGCAGCTCGATCGTGTACTGGATGGCCAGCGTCTCACGCTGTTCCACCTGCTGGGCCAGCGACACCCCACGCTTGCTGGCCTCGTTTTCGTTCTTGAAAAAGTGCTCCAGAAACTTCTCGAACTCCACCAGCACGGTCTGGAACACGCGCCGGCCGGTGTCGGGGTAGGCCTCGACCACCTGCACCACACGCTTGATCTCTTTTTCCAGCGCGTCGCCGATATTGCGGCTGGCGCTGTCCAGGCCCATCACGCAGGCGCCCATGCGGTCGATCAAGCGGCGCGCCGGGTGGTCCAGCGTGGCGAAGAAGTCAGGCTCACCCACCGCCACCCGCAGCACCGGCATCTGCAGCCGGGCAAACCAGACCCGCATCGCCGCCGGGATGCTGTCCTCGGCCAGGATGCTCTGGAACATCATGGCCACGATCTCGATGGTGGCGCGCTCGGCCGGGGTGCTGGCGGCCTTTTTGAGGGCCTGCTTGCCGGCCTGCAGTTCTTCCAGCAGCAGCGGGCCGGTGGGCAACGGTGCCGCCGCGTGCTGGCCCGCGCCTGCCTGCTGGCCAGGCGCACCAGCCTCACCCGAAGGCAAGAACCGCTTGCGCAGGTTTTGCTGGGCGTTGTCAATGGCCTGCGCCAGTGCGTTGGTCACCGGCCTGGCCTGGCTGGTATCGGCAAAGCCCGGCAGGTGGCGGCCCACCAGGCGGTTCAGGCGGCCCATCACCGCCTCGGCATGGTCGCTGCCACGCGACATCGGCGCCGGCCGGGTCATCATGCGGGTCTCCTCACCCACCTCGCGCCCGGCGCTGCGGGCGCCACCGCCCGGGCCTGCCAGGCGCACGGCGTCGTAGCGGTTGCTCGGGGGCTCAGCACGCCACTCGCCCTGGCCGCTGGTGCGGGCCGTGCGGGCGGTGCC
>JANPOW010000473.1:0-8750 GCA_031428185.1 Betaproteobacteria bacterium
ACATAGCCCAGGATGCCGGCCACCGAGCGGTGGTTGCTGATCCACACCTCCACGCCGGCCTTGATCAGCGTGGCGGCAATGTCGGCCTGCATGTCGGAGAACCCGATGGCCAGATCCGGCTGCAGCGCCAGGATCTTGTCCACCTTGGCGCTGGTGAAGGCGCTGACGCGGGGTTTCTCGTGCCGCGCTTGTGGTGGCCGCACGGTATAGCCCGAGATGCCGACGATGCGCTGCTGCTGGCCCAACGCATACAGCACCTCGGTGGGCTCTTCGGTCAGGCAGACGATGCGCTGGGGCAGGGCGTCGCCCATCGGGTGGAGGGTGGTGGGTGCGGTTGGCAGCATGGCGCGGATTGTGGCGCTGCACGCTGCGCTGGTGATGTGCTGATGATGTGCTGGTGATGTGCTGGTGATGTGCTGGTGCCAGCCACACGTCGGCTGCCGGCCCGGCCCAATGGCGCAGCCGCGCCGTCACACCGCCGCGACAGCACGCAAACCGCCGTGCCAGCACTCAGTACCGGTAGACGCCGCGCCCGGTCTTGCGGCCCAGCCAGCCAGCGGCCACCATCTCACGCAGCAGCGGGCAGGGCCGGTACTTGCTGTCGCTGTACTGGTCCACAAACACCTGCATCACGGCCAGACACACGTCCAGGCCGATCATGTCGGCCAGCGCCAGCGGGCCGATGGGCTGGTTGCAGCCCAGCGTCATGCCGGCGTCGATGTCCTCGGCCGTGGCCAGGCCCTCGGCCAGCACAAAAAATGCCTCGTTGATCATCGGGATCAGGATGCGGTTGACCACAAAGCCCGGTGCGTTGTTCACCGTGATGGGGGTCTTGCCCAGGCGCAGCGCCATGTCGCGCACCGCGTCGTGGGTGGCATCACTGGTTTGCAGGCCACGGATGACCTCCACCAGCGCCATCATCGGCACCGGGTTGAAAAAATGCATGCCGATGAAACGCTCAGGCCGCTGGGTGGCTGCGGCCAACTGGGTGATGGAGATCGAGCTGGTGTTGGTGGCCACCAGCGTCTCGGCCGGCAGCAAGGCGTCCAGTTGTGCCAGGATCTTGCGTTTCAGTCCTTCGTTCTCGGTGGCTGCCTCAATCACCAGTTGCGCCGGCAGCAGCGCGGCGTAGTCGGTACTGGTGGTGATGCGGGCCAGCGCGGCATCCCGCGCAGCGGCGGCCAGTTTGTCCTTCTTGACCAGCCGACCCAGGCTGCTGGCCACCGCCGCCAAACCCCGCGCAACGGCGGCCGCGTCGATGTCGATCATCACCACATCGAAGCCGTTGGTGGCGCAGGCCTGGGCAATGCCGTTGCCCATGGTGCCGGCGCCGATCACGCCGATGGTTTGAATGCTCATGGCTGAAATCCCGATTGATTGCTGCGATGCAGCAGCTTAACCGGGCTGCACCGCGTCACCTGCTGCGGGCCAATCAGCAGCGCTCAAACACCGCCGCAATGCCTTGGCCTCCGCCAATGCACATGGTCACCAGCGCGTAGCGGCCGCCGGTGCGCTGCAACTCATAAATCGCCTTGGTGGTGATGATGGCGCCGGTGGCACCCACCGGATGGCCCAGCGAGATGCCCGAGCCGTTGACATTGACCTTGGCCGGGTCCAGATCCAGCGCTTTGCTTACGGCGCAGGCCTGGGCGGCAAAGGCCTCGTTGGCCTCGATCACGTCCAGGTCACTGATCTTCAACCCCACCCGCTTGAGCACCGCGCGTGTGGCCGACACCGGGCCGATGCCCATGATGGTGGGCTCCACCCCGGTGTGGGCATAACCCACCAAGCGGGCGAGCGGTTTCAGGTTGCCGCTTTTCACTGCATCACCGCTGGCCAGCACCACCGCAGCGGCGCCGTCATTCACGCCCGACGCATTGCCGGCCGTCACCAGGCCATCTTTCTTGAAAGCTGAGCGCATCTTGCCCAGGGTCTCCAGCGTGGTATCGGCCTTCACATGCTCATCGGTGGTGAACTGCACCGTGCCTTTTCGGGAGGTGATCTCCACCGGCACGATTTGTTCCGCAAAGCGCCCCGCCGCAATGGCTGCTGCAGCGCGTTGGTGGCTGAGTACCGCCAGCGCGTCCATCTGCTCACGCGTGATGTTGAACTGTGCGGCCACGTTCTCGGCCGTGATGCCCATGTGGATCTTGTGGAAGGGGTCATGCAGGATGCCGACCATGTAGTCCAGCAGCTGCGTATCGCCCATCCGTGCGCCCCAGCGTGCAGCGGGCATGAAATAAATGCCACGCGACATCGACTCAGCCCCGGCGCCGATGGCCAGTTCACAGTCACCCAGCATCACCGCCTGTGACGCTGAAATGATGGCCTGCAGGCCAGAGCCGCACAGCCGGTTGACGTTGAAGGCCGGGGTCTCCTTGGGCACACCGGCATTGACCGAGGCCACCCGGCCCAGGTAGGCATCACGCGCCTCGGTGGGGATCACCGTGCCCATCGCCACATGGCCGATCAAGGCCGCATCCACCCCGCTGCGGCTGATGGCGGCCTTGATGGCGGTGGTGGCCAAATCACTCGGTGGGGTGTCCTTCAGCGTACCGCCAAAGGTGCCGATGGCGGTGCGGGCGGCGCTGACAACAAAAACATCACGGGGGCTGGACATGGTGGGTCTCCTGATGACGGGATGGTGGATGGGGCAGGTGGGCGGCGGTGGTGGTGGTGCAGCCAGCATAAGTTCGCTGCTTTGCAGCGGGCTGACAGCCTACAACTGATCCTGCGCCGCCACTGGCCGACCGGGCTTGCGCCACGTCACGAAGGCGACCGGCCGGCCGCCGGCCCAGTGCTTCAATCCCGACGCCCTGCATTGACAGCCGCCACCCGACCAGGAGACCTCCAACATGTTCGCTGAACCCTCTGCCCGCACCCAGGCCCTGCTTGACAAGCTCAACCCCTTTTTTGATGCTCACATCTACCCCAACGAGAAGCGCCACCACGACGAACTGGCCGCACGCCGCAAGCTGGGGCAGGAGTGGCAGCCCTCGGCCCTGGTGGAAGAACTCAAACCCCTGGCCCGCGCTGCCGGCCTGTGGAACATGTTCTTGCCACACAGCGAGCGTGCGCCCACCGGCCTGAACAACCTGGACTACTCCCCGCTGTGCGAGGTGATGGGCCGGGTCAGTTGGTCGGGTGAGGTGTTCAACTGCTCGGCGCCCGACACCGGCAACATGGAGACGATTGAGCGCTACGGCAGCGCCGCGCAAAAAGACCAATGGCTGGAGCCGCTGCTGGCCGGCCACATCCGCTCGGCCTTCTTGATGACCGAGCCGGCGGTGGCCAGCAGTGACGCCACCAACATCCAGTGCAGCATCCGCCGCGACGGCGACCACTACGTCATCAACGGCACCAAGTGGTTCTCGTCAGGGGCTGGTGTGCCCACCTGCGCCATTTTCATCGTGATGGGCAAGACCGACCCCGACGCCGCCCGCCACGCCCAGCAATCCATGGTGCTGGTGCCACGCGACACGCCCGGCGTCACGGTGCTGCGCCATTTAAGCGTGTTTGGCTACGACGACGCACCGCATGGCCACATGGAGGTGGTGATGGACAACGTGCGCGTGCCGGTGGCCAACATCCTGCTGGGTGAGGGCCGTGGCTTCGAGATCGCGCAAGGCCGGCTTGGGCCCGGGCGCATCCACCACTGCATGCGCAGCATCGGCGCGGCCGAGCGGGCGCTCGAGCTGATGTGTGACCGGCTGCAAAACCGCATCGCCTTTGGCAAGGCGCTGTCGCAGCAATCGGTCTGGGCTGAGCGCATTGCCGAGAGCCGCTGCATGATCGACCAGGCCAGGCTGTTGACGCTCAACGCCGCCCACCGCATGGACGTGGCCGGCAACAAGGCGGCCAAAGCCGAGATCGCGATGATCAAGGTGGTGGCGCCCAACATGAGCTGCAAGATCGTGGACTGGGCCATCCAGGCTTACGGCGCCGCCGGTGTCAGCCAGGACACCTGGTTGGCCGAGGCCTATGCCCACCAGCGCACCGTGCGCATCGTGGATGGGCCGGACGAGGTGCACCGCAACGCCATTGCCAAAATCGAGTTGGGCAAGCGGGCCGCAGCAAAAACCGCCGCCTGATGGGCCGCTGACGGCGTCTAGCGATAGACGCCGTCCCACGGCCCGGCTTGCACCTGGGCCGTCAAGCCGTCTTCACTGGCAGTCGGCCGGTTCAGCGTGAACAGGCTCTCCGGCGTGACCACCGAGAAATCCATGTAACCCAGCCGCGCCAGCGGCCGCATCTTGCCGGTGTCCACCAGGCCATCGACGATGAATTGCTCATCGATGTAGACCGCCACCACCTCACCAATCACCAGCGTGTAGCCCTCAGGCACCACGCTGGACCCGGGGCGGGCCGCTGGTGCCGGCAGCTCAATCGTCTTCCACAACCGGCATTCAAAGGCGGCCGGTGCCTGGGCCACAAACGGCGGCTTGACCAGCAGCGACTTGCGCTGCGCCAGCCCGGCCAGCGCAAACTCGTCCACCCCGTGCGCCACCGGCGCGGAGCTGAGGTTCATCGCCTCGCGCAAATCCCAGTTGGCGATGGAGCAGGTGAACTCACCCGTCTGCTCGATGTTGCGCAGGCTGTCTTTGCGGCCACCCGAGCTGAACATCACCATCGGCGGACGGTCACTGATGGCGTTGAAAAAACTGTAGGGCGCCAGGTTGGGCACGCCGTTGCGGTCAACACTGGCAATCCAGCCAATGGGGCGCGGCACCGCCAGCGCCTTGAACGGGTCAAATTTCAAGCCCGGCGCGCGGGCAGAGGTGGGGTAGTGCATGGCAGCCTTTGTGGGGAGGGCGGGGCGGTGGTTGGGGAGGTGCTTGCGGCGGTGTTTGCGGCGGTCACCAGTATCCCGGCGCAACCGCGGCCACGCTGGCGCCTGCAAGACAATCCATGCGCTGCAACGGCCCGCTGTAACCGCCCGCTGTAACCGCCCTCCACCATGGCAGCCCCAGCCCACCGCCACCCACAAGCCGGCAGCGTGTGTCGAGGCGCAGCGTCTTGGTCGCAGCGACCCCATTCACCTCATGGGCCACCGGCGCGCAAACACCGCCATTCCCGCAACACCCCATCACCCTGCTGCTGCCGTTTGGCCTGTGCGGCATTGTTGGCGTTGGTCAAGGCCTTGCCGCAAGGCGCCGCGGCACCATCACAGCCGGGTTGATGCCTGGGTTGAGGGCACGGTTAAGCGCAGGGTTAAGGGCAGGGCGCGTTGGCCTGGCGAGATCAGCGATGCCGCAATGATCTGGCTGCTATTTGCGGCCATGCCTGGATTGCACGCGTTGGGGCCGCCAGAATGCTCGCCATCCGGCCATCACCAGCCGATGGCCGCCACCCACCCAATCCCCACCACAGGCTGACATGGGCACCACGATGACAGGCATTTCGTCCATGGCCACTCGGGCGCTGCTGGCCGATTTGGCCACCGCCTACCAGGCGCAGCACGGTGTGGCCGTGTTGATGACCTCGGTGGGCGGGGTGGACGCTGCCAAGCGCATCCAGGCCGGTGAGGTCTTTGATCTGGTGGTGCTGGCGTCTGACGCGATTGACCGCTTGATCAGCAGCGGCCAGGTGGTGGCCGGCAGCCGGGTGGACCTGGTGCACTCGGGCGTGGCCGTGGCCGTGCCGGCCGGCGCCACCTGGCCCGACATCAGCAGCGAAGACGCAGTGCGCAATGCCGTGCTGGCGGCGCGCACGATTGGTTATTCCACCGGCCCCAGCGGGGTGCAACTGGCCAAGCTGTTTGACCGCTGGGGCATTGCGGCAGCGCTGCGGGCGCGCACCGTGCAAGCACCACCCGGCGTGCCGGTGGGCGCGCTGGTGGCGCGGGGTGAGGTGGACCTGGGCTTTCAGCAATTGAGTGAGTTGCTGCATGTGCCGGGTATCGCAATCGTCGGCCCGCTGCCACCGGCCATCCAGATCAACACCACGTTTTCAGCCGGGCTGTGTGTGGTCTCCAGCCAGGCGCCAGCGGTGCGGGCGCTGCTGGCTTATCTGACATCGCCCACCTGCGCCGCCGCCAAAACCAAACAAGGCATGGACCCGGCTTGAGCCGCCATTGTCAATCTCTCAAAACACCCCGGGAGCCAACATGATCATCGACTGCCACGGCCACTACACCACCGCGCCCAAGGCACTGGAGGCCTGGCGCAACCAGCAGATCGCAGGCATTCAAGACGCCGCGCTGATGCCCAAAGTGAGCGACCTGAAGATCAGCGACGACGAGCTGCGCGAGACGATCGAGGCCAACCAGTTGCGCTTGATGAAAGAACGCGGCAGTGACCTGACCATCTTCAGCCCACGCGCCAGCTTCATGGCGCATCACATTGGTGATTTCAACATCAGCAGCACCTGGGCGGCCATCTGCAACGAGCTGTGTTACCGGGTGGCGCAACTGTTCCCCAACCATTTTGTCCCTGCGGCCATGCTGCCGCAAAGCCCGGGCGTTGCCCCGGCCACCAGCATCCCTGAGCTGGTCAAGTGTGTGGAGCAGTTTGGCAATGTGGGCATCAACTTGAACCCCGATCCCTCGGGCGGCCATTGGACATCACCGCCCCTGAGCGACCGCGGCTGGTACCCCATCTACGAAAAAATGGTGGAGTACGACATCCCGGCCATGGTGCATGTGTCCACCAGTTGCAACACCTGTTTCCACACCACCGGTGCGCATTACCTCAATGCCGACACCACGGCGTTCATGCAGTGCCTGACCAGTGATTTGTTCAAAGACTTTCCCACGCTGCGTTTCATCATCCCGCACGGCGGCGGCGCGGTGCCCTACCACTGGGGGCGCTTCCGTGGTCTGGCGCAAGAACTGAAAAAGCCGCTGCTCACGGAGCACCTGCTCAACAACATCTTCTTTGACACCTGCGTGTACCACCAGCCCGGCATTGATTTGCTGACCAAGGTGATCCCGGTCAAGAACATCCTGTTTGCCAGCGAGATGATTGGCGCGGTGCGCGGCATTGACCCCGAGACCGGCCACTACTTCGATGACACCAAGCGCTACATCGAGGCGTCCACCATCGTGGTGGGCAATGACCGGCACGCCATTTATGAGGGCAATGCCCGCCGAGTCTTCCCGCGTCTCAATGCCGCGCTGATTGCCAAAGGACTGTGACCGTGACCTCACAAATGAGCCTGCCCATGAACCAACTCGGCGTTGTCAAACGCAACATCACCCGTGCTGATCGTGCCGCAGTTGAAAAACTCTCGCACTTTGGCGTGGCCACCATCCATGAGGCGATGGGCCGGGTCGGGCTGATGAAGCCCTATATGCGCGGCATCTACACCGGCGCCCACGTTTGCGGCACGGCAGTGACCGTGCTGCTGCAGCCCGGTGACAACTGGATGATGCATGTGGCGGCCGAGCAGTTGCAGACCGGCGATGTGGTGGTGGCCGCCTGCACCACCGACAACGAAGACGGCTTTTTTGGTGACTTGCTGGCCACCAGCGTCCGCGCCCGTGGCGCGGTGGGCCTGATCATCGACGGTGGCGTGCGCGATGTGAAAGACCTGACCGAGATGGGTTTCCCGGTGTTCAGCCGGGCGGTGCACGCCAAGGGCACCATCAAGGCCACGCTGGGCTCGGTCAACATCCCGGTGGTGTGTGCCGGTGCCGTGGTCAACCCGGGCGACGTGGTGATTGCCGACGCCGACGGCGTGGTGGTGGTGCCTGCCGCCATCGCGCAGCAGGTGGCAGATGCGGCCGAAACGCGTGAGGCGTTTGAAGGCGAAAAGCGCGCCAAGCTGGCCGCTGGTGTGCTGGGGCTGGACATGTACAAGATGCGCGAGCCGCTGCAAAAAGCCGGCCTCAAGTACATCGACTGAAGTGCATCGAATGACAGACAACACCACAGCGGAACACCCCGCATGAGCAAACCCACCACTGGCGACTTCACCAAAACCCCGGGCTGGATGGACTGGTACGCCGGCCCGGCCAAACCCCGCTTTGCACTGCCCGCTGGCGCGGTGGACGCGCACTGCCATGTGTTTGGCCCGGGGGCGGAGTTTGCCTACGCACCCGAGCGCAAATACACCCCGTGTGACGCTTCCAAGGCCCAGTTGTTTGCGTTGCGTGACCACCTGGGTTTTGGCCGCAACGTGGTGGTGCAGGCCACCTGCCACGGCGCCGACAACCGCGCCCTGCTGGACGCGCTGCAGCACAGCCAGGGCAAAGCCCGTGGTGTGGCCACCGTCAAGCGCAGCACCAGCGACGTTGAACTGCAAGCCCTGCACGCCGCCGGTGTGCGCGGTGTGCGCTTCAACTTTGTCAAACGCCTGGTCGACTTCACACCCAAGGACGAGTTGATGGAGATTGCCGCCCGCATCGCCCCGCTGGGCTGGCATGTGGTGATCTACTTTGAGGCGGTTGACCTGCCCGAGCTGTTGGATTTTTTCACCCAGTTGCCCACCACCGTGGTGGTGGACCACATGGGCCGGCCCGATGTGGCACTGCCGGTAGACGGCCCGCAATTTGCGCTGTTTGAGCGCTACATGCGCGAGTACCCCAATGTGTGGAGCAAGGTCAGCTGCCCTGAGCGGCTGAGCATCACCGGCCCCAAGGCGCTGGCCGGTGAGCAGCACGCTTATACCGATGTGATCCCGTTTGCCCGCCGCATCGTTGAGCAGTTCCCTGACCGGGTGTTGTGGGGCACTGACTGGCCGCACCCCAACCTGAAAGACCACATGCCCGACGACGGCCTGCTGGTCGATTTCATTCCGCACATCGCCAC
>JANPOW010000474.1:0-8126 GCA_031428185.1 Betaproteobacteria bacterium
GCAAGGCGTCGGCCAGATACGCGGCGAAGTCATTGCCAACCGGTGATGTCATCGAATCCGCGCGCAAACCGATGCTGCGGGCGCCGACGACGTCGGACTTCACCGTGAAAGCGCCGACACCCACAGGCGGCGCTGAAACGCGCTTCAAGGCCTCGATGTTGTCGACCAAAGTTGGGTAAGGCGGCGCCGGAGTGGCGCAACCAACCAGCACTGCAGACAACAGCGTCAGCGCTGCCAGCTTCCAGACATTTGCGCTCAAGGTCATTGCTCCCAATGTTTGCGATTGATCAACAGACGCCTCACAACTTGGCGGATGGTTCAACGCCAACCACCGGATGACCCTCTCTTTCGACAGATCGATCAAACACCACCGTCTTGCCAAATACCAACTGCACCCATGTCGGATAGGTGTAAGCAGTACCCTTGTTGTGATCAATGATCGCGCCTATGCCACCGCCAATCAGGATATTTCCGGCGAGACCTGCATTGGCGCGAGAAATGGCGCGGGCAATCGCTTCCGGGTTGTCAGGGTGCTTGCACGAAATGTCCAAGTCCTTGCTCGACCGACGCACTTGGCTGGTCTCGCCGGATTTCCCATTTGAGCTGCCATAGTCATTGGTGAACTTGCACTCCGCGCCATTCACCGACTTGCCTTGTGCCGTCAGCGTTTCCACTTTCATTGGATGCGTCGTTTCATTCATGATTGACGCGCAGCCACTCAATGACAACACACACAGTGCTGAAAAAATCTTGTTAGACATCATGCTTCTCCGAAAATTTTGATTGTGGCAACCGCAACGACTGCGCGAGACAGGCGGTCTGCACGTCGGCAGGACCGGCACCATGTTAGCGGCCGAGCTGCCTTGGACGGCGTGCGCAACAGCCATCAATGGCTTGTTTCACGAAGTTCGTCTTCGTTCACAGTCGGTCATCGTCCCAGGTGGAGAATCCAACAACTGTTCGGACATTGACCTCATGCCACAACTCACCGTCAGCGCGTCGCATCAACCCGATCACTCGCGCTTCGTCGTCACGATGGATGGCAAAGTGTGCGTGCTTGACTATCAGCTTGTCGGCCAGGTTATGCACACGCTGCACACCGCAGTGCCCGCCGCGCTGCAAGGCCGCGGCATCGCAGCCACTCTGGTGGCAGCAGCGCTGGCCCACGCGCGCAGCCAAGGCTGGCGGGTGCGCCCGGTGTGCAGCTATGTGCAGGCCTACATGCAGCGCCACCCCGAGACCCAGGACCTGCTGGAGACCCGTTGACCATGCACACCGCCGCGATCGACATCCTCGACTTCTGGTTTGGCCCGCCCGACAAGCCCGGCCATCGCCAGAGCCGCCCGGCCTGGTTCACCAAAGACACTGCGTTTGACGCGCAGATCCAGCAACGCTTTGGTGCGCTGATCGAGGCCGCCTTGCTGGCCGGTGATGACGACATCACGCGCGACTGGATCACCCACCCGCTGCAGGCCCAACCCGCGCTGGCCAGGCTGCTGCTGCTGGACCAATTCACGCGCAATGTGTTTCGCGGCACGGCGCGTGCGTTTGCCGGTGATGCCCAGGCCCTGCACATCGCCCGCGCGCTGGTGGCCTCGGGCCGCGACCGCGACCTGAGCGGCGTGCAACGCCAGTTTGTCTACCTGCCGTTTGAGCATGCCGAGGATCAGTCGCACCAGCGCACGTCGGTGCAGTTGTTCCAGCAACTGGCGCGCGACGAGCCCGAATTGACCGGCCTGGTCGACTGGGCGCAGCGCCATGCCGACATCGTGGCCCGCTTTGGCCGCTTCCCGCACCGCAACGCCCAGCTGGGGCGGGCCAGCACCGATGACGAGCTGGCTTTTTTGCAGACGCCGGGGTCGGGGTTCTGAGCGCTTGAGCCGGCGCTGGCCCATGCCCGGCGCCGGCGCTCAACCCCAGCTCAACGTGCCGCCGGCTCCTGCTCCTGCAACAAGCGCCACATCACCTTGCCCGATCCGCTCTTGGGCAGTGCATCCGCAAACTCCACGATGCGTGGCACTTTGTAAGCCGCCATGTGCTCGCGTGCCCAGTTGATGATGTCGTCGGCGCTGGTCTTGCCACGCGCTTCGGCGCGCAGCACCACCACGGCTTTCACCGTCTCGCCGCGGTAGGCGTCACGGCTGGCAATGATGCAGGCCTCTTGCACCGCCGGGCACTTGAACAGCAGCAACTCCACCTCGCTGGGCCACACCTTGAAGCCGCTGGCGTTGATCATGCGTTTGAGGCGGTCGGTGATGAAGAAGTAGCCCTCCTCGTCCATGCGGCCCAGGTCACCGGTGCGGAAAAACGACTTGCCGTCGATCTGGATGAACGCCGCCTCGGTGGCCTCGGGGTGGCCCCAGTAACCCTTGAACACCTGCGGCCCGTGGCTTGCGATCTCGCCGGTCTCGCCTGGCGGCAGCACTTGCAGGCTGTCGGGGTCAATGATGCAGGACTCGGTGCCGATGATGGGGATGCCCAGGCATTGCAGCTTGGCCCGCTCGGGTGGGTTGGCGTGGGTGGGCGCAGCGGTCTCGGTCAGGCCGTAGCCCTCGGCAAAGGTGATGCCAAATTGCTGCTGCAGCCGCTCGGCCACCGCCTGCGGCATGGCCGCACCACCACCCGATACAAAACGCAGGCTGGACAAATCAAACGCCGCGTAGTTGGGGCTGCCGAACAGGTCGATGATCATGGTGGGGATGCAGGTCCAGTGCGTCACCTGGTGGCGCTGGATCAGCCGGCCGGCCAGCTCCCTGTCCCAGCGCGGCAGGATCACCGTGGTGCTGCCAGCGGCCACCGAACCCAGGCAGCCGTACACCATGCCGGTGATGTGGAACATCGGCACCACGCCCAGGCCCACCACCTCAGGCCCGCCGTGGCCCCACACACCACCGCCCACCACGTTGTGCATCAGCGTGCGGTGGCTGTGCATGCAGCCTTTGGGCAGGCCGGTGGTGCCGCTGGTGTAGGGCAGCAGGGCCAGGTCGTCCGGCCCTGCGGTGTGCGCGCCAGGCTGCAAGCCGGCGGCCAGTGCGTCCACCCAGCGCGTGGTGCCGGGCGGCAGTGCAGGGTCAGCCTGCAGCCACTGCAGGATGGCCGGGCTGGGCGCTTCAGCCGGGTCCAGCAGCGCCGGCATGGCGTCGGTGAAACGGGTGGCCACGGTGTGCAGCAGGCGCTGGTGGGCCGGCAGTTGGGCATCGGCCTCGGCCACGGTGGCCGCCAGGTCGGCGGTGGTCAGCACGATTTTTGTGGTGGGGTCGCTGATGTAATGCACAAACTCATCGGCCTTGTTCATCGGATTCACCGGCACCACCACCGCATCGGCCCGCAGCACCGCATGCACCGCCACCACAAACTGCGGGCAGTTCTGCATGAACACCGCCACCCGGTCGCCCTTGGCCACGCCGTGCGCCTGCAGCCAGCCGGCCAGTGCCTCGGCCTGGGCATGCAGGGTGGCAAAGGTCAGCGGCTGGCCCAGAAACAGGTAGGCCACCTTGTTGGGGTAGCGCCGGGCCGAGACCTCCAGATTGACCCACAAACTGGTCTCCGGCAGCACCAGGTGGTGCGGCAGGCGCTTGGGCCAGATGGCGTAATGCAGTGGGGCGTGGGGCAAGGTCATGGTGGGCGCAGGTGGGGCTGGGGTGGGTCAGGCAGGGCGTGCTTCAGCCCGCCTGTTTACCCCAGCACCCGCAGCGCCAACATCGCGGTCAACCCGCAAGTTGTCGTGCCGGTGACAAGGCGGTGTGGATTCAACTGCGGCAAGCCGCGGAGACCGTCAATAGCGACTGACAGGCCAGTTACCATTCTTGCTTGTCATTTCTGGTTCATGTCGCCGATGCAAAGACGCACGATGCTGGGTTTGGCCGCCGTGCCCCTGCCTGCGGCCCGTGCTGCCTGGGCACTGGATGCGCCCACCGGGCCGGTGGTGCTCACCGTCACCGGCCGCACCCGCGACGGCCAGCGTGGCAACCCGGTGCAGTTCGACATGGTCATGCTGGAGCGCTTGCCGCAACTTGGCTACACCACCCGCACACCGTGGTATGGCCCGCCGCGCAGGTTTACCGGCCCCTTGCTGCGTGAGGTGTTGTCCAGCGTGGGCCTGCACGGCACCCAATTGCGTTTGGTGGCACTCAATGACTACCGGGTGGACATGCCGATGGACGACGTGCTGCAGTTTGACGTGCTGCTGGCCCGCTTGATGGACGACAAACCGATGGCGGTGCGCGACAAAGGCCCGCTGTTCGTGATCTACCCGTTTGACCAGCATGCGGCACTGCGCAACGCGGTGTATTACAGCCGCTGTGCCTGGCAGTTGCGGGCCATTGAGGTGTTATGAGCGCCATCCTGCCCCGGCCAACCCGCTCCGATGCCGCCAGGCAGGTGGCCTACGACGGCGGCCCGCAGCGCCTGTCGCCCTGGTTTGGCCTGACCGGCCTGCTGCTGCTGGCCACCCTGCTGGCGGCAGCGTTTGTGCAGGCGCGCCAGTACACCCTGCTCAACATGACGGTGCAGTACCAGGACGACTACCTGGTGCTTAACTTGCAGCAGACGGAGACCGAGTACCTGCGCTTGCGAGAGCAATTGCGGCGTGACCCCGGCCCTGCCCAAAGCGCCACGCTGCAGTTGCGTTATGACGTGTTTGTCAGCCGGGTGTCCTTGCTGGGCAGCGACCGGGCGCAGCGCCTGCTGGCCAGCAGCACCGACAACCCGACCACCATGCGCGATGTGGATCGCTTCATCCGCCAGGCTGACCTGTACCTGGGTGGTGAGCCGCGCGTGGCCCTCAGCCCACAGGCCAGTGCTGCGCTGTTGCTGGCGCTGGAGGCGCTGGATTCACCCATCCACCAGTTGCTGCTGGACGCCTCGCACCGGGTGGCCGCGCAAGTCACCGAGCGCCAGGCCCAGGTGCGCAACCACAACCAGATCGGCATGGCGCTCACCGGCTTTCTGGTGGCCATGGTGCTGCTGTTTGCGCTGATCACGCTGCGCCAGGTGCGGGCACTTGAATTGCGCCGCAACCGGCTGTCCAACCTGGCCGACGAGTTGCGGGATGCCCGCATCGACGCGGAATCGGCCAGCGACGCCAAGAGTGAGTTTCTGGCCGACATGAGCCATGAACTGCGCACCCCCTTGCACGGCTTGCTGGGCATGCTGTCGCTGATCAAGGACGCCCCACGCGACCCACGCGCCGCTGATTGGCTGCTGACCGCCGATGAATCGGCCCAGCACCTGCGCCGCCTGCTCGACGACATCCTCGACTTGAGCAAGCTCGACGCCGGCTCGCTGGCCCTGACCCCCAGCGCGGTGGCGTTGATGGACTTGCTGCGTGAGGTGCGCTCGCTGCTGCAGCCATCCGCCGTGGCCAAGGGCCTGACGCTGCAGGTTGAGCTTGACCCCTTGCTGCCCCCGCTGGTGCTGCTGGACGGCACCCGGGTGCGCCAGGTGCTGTTCAATCTGGTGAGCAATGCGATCAAGTATTCCGAGGCCGGTGTGGTGTCGCTGCAGTGCCAGCAGTTGGCGCCTGGCGGAACCGGCCTGGCGCCAGGCACCACGGGCCAGGTGATGATCGAGTTCAGTGTGTCCGATACCGGCATCGGCATGGACCGCGACACCGTGGCCCGGCTGTTCCGGCGCCACAACCGGGCCGAGGATGTGCGCGCCGGGCGCCAGAGCGGCACCGGCCTGGGCCTGGCCATCTCGCGCAACCTGGCACGGCTGATGGGCGGTGAGATCCAGGTGCGCAGCATGCTGGAGGCGGGCAGCGTGTTCAGCTTCCACTGCCCGCTGCATCCGGTCACCGAGGCACCGGCGGCGGCCCGGGCCGCGCTGACCGGCACCGGCCCGGCCACCAGCCAGCCGGCCCGGCCGCTGCAGGTGCTGGTGGCTGAAGACCACCCGGTCAACCGGCTCTACCTGGCGGCCCTGCTGGCGCGCCTGGGCCACCAGGTCAAGCTGGTTGACAACGGCCTGGAGGCGGTGCGGGCCGTGCAGGCCGGCCCGGCCCGCAGCAGCGCCCAGCCCGGCAGCACGCCGGCGCCGGCACTGCCGTTTGACCTGGTGTTGATGGATGTGCACATGCCGGTGATGGACGGCGTGATGGCCAGCCAGGCGATCCGCCAGTTGCCCGGGCAGATGGGCCGGGTCTGCATCGTGGCCATCACGGCCGATGTGTTTGACGACACCCACGCCCGCTGCATGGACGCTGGTGTGGTGGAGGTGGTGACCAAACCGCTCAGCCTGGACGCCCTGCGGGCCTTGCTGGTGCGCCGCTTTGGCGACGCCGCCGGCCTGGCCGCCAGCGCCTTGTCACCCATCGCCCAGCCTGAGCCGGAAAGCACACACGGCCTGCTGGACCGCAGCACCGTGCACAGCGTGTACGACTTGATGGGCAATGACAAAGCGCCGTCGCTGTACGGCGGGTTTTTCAGCCAGGCCGAAGACGCCGCCAAGCGCATGCGGGCGGCCATGCGGGATGCTGACCCGGAGGCCTTGCGCCGCAGTGCCCACACCGTCAAGGGTGCGGCGCTCAACCTGGGTCTGCCGGCACTGGCCGACGCCGCGTCGCTGCTCAGCCGTGACGCCGGCACACTGGCGGCGGCGCAGTTGGCGCTGGCGGTGCAGCGCTTTGAAGAGGTCACCCAGGCCACCCGGGCGCTGTGCGCGGGTGAAGGCATGGTGCGCTGAAGGCTGGAAGGAACCTGCTGCGCAGCCCGATCTCATGCCTTCAGGCGCGCTGGCTGCGCGGCAAGAACTGCGGCACCACAGCCGCCGCCCCCAGGGCCCACACCTGCGTGATCACGCCCTGCATCTCGGCCGCTGTGGCGCCACCCTGGTAGGCCGCCAGTTGCAGGGCCTTGGCCTCCAGTTCGGGCCGGCTCAGGGTGTTGCCGGGGTCACCTTTGGGCTCGTCCACCCGGGCGCTGAGTTGGCGGCCGTCGGTGGTCAGCACCTGCACCTTGCCGATCCAGCGCGCCGGGTAGGCGCCGTCCACCTCGGCGTCCAGCGCCATGTCCACCTTGTCGCGGAAGGCCACCACCGCGTCTGAACGGTAGTCGGCATCAAACTCGGCCAGGCCGGCGCGGCCTTGCACCGCGATCAGGCCCAGCACGGTGCCCATCGAGAATTTGGCCTGGTGCACGGTCTGCGGGTCGGTCACCGGGCCCAGCACGTCAATTGCGCCCTGGTGCACTTGCGCGGTGACCCGCGCCACCGCGCTGGCCGCCAGGTCATGCTGGCGCAGTAGCTGCTGCAGTGCGTCGGCTGCCGGGTGGGTGTGGCGGCACGAGGCGTGGAACTTGAACGAGGTCTCGGCCAGCGCCCAGCGGCTGCCCAGCCCGGCGGCCAGCTTGGCCGGGTCCGCGTCGCTGGACATGCCGGCGGCCATGCCTTGTTTGCCGTCAAAAATCTGCCTGGCACCGGTGAAGCCATCCGCCGCCAGATAAGCCGCTGTCAGCCCGGCGCCGGCGGCGTGGCCGGTATGCAGTTGCTTGCTGTCGGCGGCGGTGCGCAAAAACTCCCACAGCCCGGCGGCCTGGGTGCCGGCTGAGCCAAACGCATGCGCCATTTGATCGGGGCTCAGACGCAGCAGCCGGCCCACGGCGGCAGCAGCAGCCACGGTGCCGGCCGTGCCGGTGGTGTGGAAGATGCGGTAATGCGAGCGGCCCAGAAACTCACCCACCCGGATGCCCACCTCGTAGCCGGCCACGCTGGCTTCCAGCAGCTCAGCCCCGCTGCGGCCCAAGGCCTGCGCCACTGCCAGCGCGGCCGGGAAGACCACCGCCGCCGGGTGGAACACCGAGCCGTTGTGCACATCGTCCTGCTCGGCAAAGTGCGACGCAGCGGCGTTGACCACCGCCGCCACCAGCGGGCTGCTGCGGCTGCGGTGGATCAGGATCTCTGATGGCCCATCCTGCGGCCCCATGGACTGCATGAAGCGGGCAATGCTTTCCACCGGGCGTGCGCCCTTGCCGGCCAGGGCCGAGGCCAGCCAGTCCAGCAACAAATCCTCGGTGCGGCGCTGCACCGGTGCAGGCACATCGGCCCACTGCAGCGTGGCGGCAAACTGCGCCAGCGCGCGGGTGGGGTCGGCGTGGGCGTCGGTGTGGGCGTCGGTGTGGGGGGTGGCG
>JANPOW010000475.1:0-8857 GCA_031428185.1 Betaproteobacteria bacterium
CGGCACCCAGACCCTGACGGACGATGAGGCCAAGGCCAAGGGAACCGATTTCCTGTTCGATGACATTCGCCAGCGCCTGGCTGCTGGCGGTGTCGCCTTCGACTTCAATCTGCAGTTGGCACAAGCCGGTGACAAGATCGACAGCGCGGTGACACCCCTGCCCGACGACCGCAAGAAAGTCGCGCTGGGCCGCCTTGTCATCAAGACGGTGTCCGCTGACGCCACAGGCCCGTGCGTGGCGGTCAACTACAACCCGATGAACCTGCCCAAAGGTGTCGAGCCGTCCACCGACCCGATGCTGGCCGCCCGCGCTGCACCCTATGCAGTGTCGCTGGGCCGGCGGCTGGTCGAAGGCGCCAAGCAGTGATGAGAGTTGCCTGCCCGGCCGCCAAGTCGAGCAGCCGGGGCAGGTGACGTGTATTCCCGCCTGTTGGCATACGGGTGTTGGGGCAGCGGTGCCGCTCGCGGTGCGGCCAGCGGCGCTACCGCGCCATCCGACCCCCTTACCAGCCGTGACTGCGGCAACGCCCACGGCGGCATTGCCCAGCCGGGGCCACAGGTGCTGCGCCAATTAGCCCGTTCTATAAGGAAACAACCATGCCCGACATGACCATTGCCTGCCACTGCGGCCAGGTCAAGATCAAACTCACTGGCGAGCCGGTGGCCGACCTGTACTGCCACTGCCGCGATTGCCAACGCATCGCCGGCGGCGGATGCGTGCCTTATTCGATCTACCCGCATGCCGGCGTCGAGGTAACAGAAGGCACAACTTTCAAATGGGCGCTGAAGGACAACGCGCGTACGCGCTGCGCCAACTGCGGCACCTATCTGTTCGGTGACCCCGTCGGCATGGGCGTGCACGGCATCAGCGCCTACTTGCTACCGCCCGGTGTCTTCAAGCCCCAATTGCACATCATGTGCAAGGATGCCCTGGTGCCGGTAAAGGACGACTTGCCGCACTTCACCGGCTTCCCGGCCAGCCTCGGCGGTAGCGACGACAAGGTCGACTGGTAGTCACTCAAACAGGTCTTGCTTGCGCACTGAGCCGGTGTGCTGCGCGGCGCGCTGATGTCCTGGCCGTGATGGGACTGGACACGCCCGCCGTGACCGGTTGGTGTGGCGGTCTCGCGAATGAAGCGCTTGTAGCGCCTGCAGCAACGCTGGCAAGCGGCCGCCCACCCTCAGGGTCAGACCTCAAAATCCTGCCGCCCCACCCACTCCTGC
This sequence comes from Betaproteobacteria bacterium, assembly GCA_031428185.1. GTDB lineage: Bacteria > Pseudomonadota > Gammaproteobacteria > Burkholderiales > Burkholderiaceae_C > Pseudaquabacterium. Next base: position 1,225 of record JANPOW010000475.1, read on the forward strand.
CCCGGCGCCAGCGTGATCGGCGTGCCAATCGCCGCTGCCTCGACACACAAAAACCGCTGCCAATCCTCGTCGGGCAAATCGACAAGGCCAGCCGCCTTCACGGGCCCCGGGTTCCACACCACCACGTCCTCAAAGCCGACGTTGTTGATGGACATGCGGCCCATCGCGGTGGCCAGCGCCAACGGGCCTTTGTTCAACTGGTGGCTGTCGAAGTAGATGCGGTCGATCTCACCCGCAAAGCTGAACGGGTCCATCTCCTGCGGCTGGGTTTTGCCCGTCAGCTTGTCCAGATAGCGCACCGCGTACAGGCCGGCTAAACGTGTCCGCTGCAGGTCGTCGATGCGCAGATAGCTGTGCAGCGCGGCGGTGAACTCGAAGGGCTTGTCGGTGGCCGCGTCGCCGGTGTTGGTGATGGCCAGTTCCACCTCCAGTTGCAGGCCCGAGAAACTAAAGCTCAGCTCGGCCTCAAACTTGTGCGGCCACAGCGCGCGGGTGGCCTCGTCGTCGCTGATCTTGAGCACGCCGATCATCACGTCACCCCGCTGGGCGCCGTCCACCCATTGCCAGCTACGCTCACGCAGCAGGCCGTGGCGTGGCAGCGGGCCAATCTGCGCAAACTGCGGAAAACACACCGGGATGCCACCGCGCACCGCCTGCCCCGGGCCGGCCACCGCGCTGGGCGACAGGTACAGCCGCTCCTGGTCACCGGCCGGGATCCACGACACCAATTGGCCACCGTGCAGCAACACCGTCACTTCAGCGCCATCGGGGGCGCGCAGCCACATGGCGGGCTGGCCCAGCACCTCGGTTGCTTTGATCATGCTGGCCTCACGCCTTCAACGCGCCGCGTGCGGCGTCTACCGTTGCGGCGATGTCGTCCGCCGTGTGCGCCGCACTCACGAACCCGGCCTCGTACAACGCTGGTGCCAGGTAAACACCGCGGTCCAGCATGCCGTGGAAGAAGCGGTTGAAGTGGTCTTTGTCGGTGGCCAGCACCGCGTTGTAGTGCTGCGGCAGGTCTGGCCCGAAGAAGAAGCCAAACATGCCGCCCTCACTGTCGCCGACAAGCGGCACACCGGCTTCTTGGGCCACGGCAGTCAAGCCACTGACCAGCGACTGGGTGGACACGGCCAGCGCCTCATAAAACCCGGGCTTGGCGATCTCGCGCAGCGTGGCCAAACCACAGGCCGTGGCCACCGGATTGCCGCTCAAGGTGCCTGCCTGGTACACCGGCCCCAGCGGCGCCAACTGCTGCATGATGTCCCGCGTGGTGCCAAACGCCGCCAGCGGCATGCCGCCGCCAATGACCTTGCCAAACACGCTGATGTCGGGCTTGAAGCCAGGGATGGCTTTGGCATACACACTTTGTGCGCCGCCCAGCGCCACGCGGAAGCCGGTCATCACCTCGTCAAACACCAGCAGCGCGCCGTGCTGGGTGCACAGCTCGCGCAAGCGCTGCATGAAAGGCACAGACGCCCGCACAAAGTTCATATTGCCGGCAATGGGCTCGATCATCACGCAGGCCAGCCCACTGCCATGCTCGGCAAACGCGGCCTCCAGTTGGGCGATGTTGTTGTACTCCAGCACCAGCGTGTGCTGCACCACCTCGGGTGGCACGCCGGCGCTGGTGGGGTGGCCAAACGTGGCCAGGCCAGACCCGGCCTTGACCAGCAATGCATCGGCATGGCCGTGGTAGCAGCCCTCAAACTTGATCAGCTTGCTGCGGCCGGTGGCACCACGCGCCAAGCGGATGGCGCTCATCGCGGCCTCGGTGCCGCTGCTCACCAGCCGCACCTGCTGCACGCTAGGCACCAGCGCGATGATGGCCTCGGCCAATTCGATCTCGCGCTCGGTGGGCGCACCAAAGCTGAAGCCCTGCAGCAGCGCCTGCTGCACCGCGTCCACCACCGCCGGGTGGCCATGGCCCAGGATCATCGGACCCCAGGAGCCGATGTAGTCGATGTAGCGCTTGCCTTCGGCGTCCCACATGTAGGGGCCTTGTGCCCGGCTGATGAAACGCGGAGTGCCACCCACCGCGCGGAAGGCCCGCACGGGCGAGTTGACGCCGCCGGGGATGGCGCGCTGGGCACGCTCGAACAGCGCTTTGTTGGTGGTCATGTGGGCAGCGGTAAAGGGCAGGGTGACGGGCGGCAATCAAGCGCGGCGCCAGACGCCTGCCGCGCCCCGGGTCAGTGGATGCGGCGCGGCGCGCCCTTGGCTTTCGGCTCGATGGCTTCTGGCTCAGGCATGGCGGCGCCGTCCGGGCCACCGTCCTCGGCGCCGTCCTCGGGTGGTGGCGTGGCCCAGAAAAAGCGGTCAGGCACCACATTGCCCATGCCGGGGCGAAAGCCCGAGTCCAGCGTCTGGTCCATGAAGGCCAGCGCCTCGCCCACGGCGGCTTGCAGCTCATTGCCGGCGGCCAGCAAGGCGGCCAGCGCGGCGCTCAAGGTGTCGCCGGCGCCCACAAAGCTGGTCTCGAACATCTCGAACTTCTCGCCCGTCAGCGCACCTTGCGGTGATGCCAGCACGTTGTCGATGTACTGGTCGCTGCCGGCCTTGCCCGCCTTGGCGGCCAGCATGATGCCGGTGACCAGCACAAAGCGGGTGCCGTGCTCACCGGCGGCCACCGCCAGCTCACGGGCCGACGCGGGGCGCTCGCTGTCCCAATCAGGCAACAAAAAATCGGTCAGGGTTTTGTGGTTGCCCACCAGCACCTCGGTGGCCGGCAGGATCAGCTCTCGGAAGGCTTCCAGGTAAGGCTGGGCCTGGTCATCGTCCAGCCAGCCCAGGTTGGGCAGGTAGCTGACCAGCGGCACGTCGGGGTAGTCAGACAACACCTCGGCCACCGCGCTCACCGCCTCGGCGCTGCCCAGAAAACCCACCTTCCAGCCGGCCACGGTGATGTCTTCCAGCACGGTGCGGGCCTGCTCGGCCACCACGTCAGCGTCAATCGCGTGGTGGTCAAAGATCTCGGCGGTGTCGCGCAGCAGCACGCTGGTGGTCACCGGCAGGGCGTGGGCACCCATGGCGGCCAGGGTGGCCACGTCGCCGGCCAGGCCGCCGGCACCACTCGGGTCAGCGGCGTTGAAGCTCATCACACAGGCCGGCGCAGTGGCATCTTGCAGCGCTTCGGCGCCACTGTCGGCCAGCGCCGCATCGGGGGGGGTGGTTGAGCTCGGGGTCATGAACGGGTCCGTCGATTTGTCGAATGCGGCATATTGCCGCAGACGGCCAGGATAAATCTGAAACAGGGTGCTGCAGTCCCGGCTTGGCCCCTGTGCACGGTGGCCTGCAAGCCCAATTTGACGGGTAAGGGCATGGCTACAATCAGCGCTTCATTGTAGTGATTGACCCGACAACGTGACCGAACCCCGACAAGCCTGCACCTGGATGTGCCTGATCTGTGGCTGGATTTATGACGAAGCCGCTGGTGATCCGGAGCACGGCATCGCAGCAGGCACGGCATGGGCCGATGTCTCGATGAATTGGACCTGCCCCGAGTGCGGCGCCCGCAAAGAAGACTTCGAGATGGTCCAGCTCTGACCCCCCAAGGCTCAGCCCGCCATGCACCGCACCCGCCACCCCCACCGCTATATCGCCGCGCGCCGCTGACATGGACGCGCTTCTGGCCACCGTGCCGGCCGCCAGCACCCAGGTGCTGGTGATCGATGACAGCAACACGATCCGGCGCAGCGCCGAGATTTTTCTGCGCCAAGGTGGCCATGAGGTGGTGCTGGCCGAGGACGGTTTTGATGCACTGGCCAAGATCAACGACCACGCGCCCGACCTGATCTTTTGCGACATCCTGATGCCGCGGCTGGACGGTTATCAAACCTGCGCCATCATCAAGCGCAACCCGCGTTTTGCCCATGTGCCGGTGATCATGCTGTCGTCCAAAGATGGTTTGTTCGACAAGGCCAGGGGCCGCATGGTGGGCTCGGAAAGCTACCTGACCAAACCATTCACCAAGGAGCAGTTGTTGGCGGTGGTGCAGCAGTTCGGCGGCGCCGCTGGGCTTCTGGCCAGCGCCGTGCCGGCCAAAACGCGGCCAGCGATTTGAGGCAGGTTCTCGCAGCGCCGTCTGTAGCTGGGCGACCACGCTGCGCAACAACCCAACACCGGCCTGGCCCGGACAACCACAGTCGGTAACACGGGAGCTTGCAATATGGCGGTGCACAAAATTCTGGTGGTCGATGATTCCAAGACCGAGTTGCATGTCTTGTCCGAACTGTTGTTCAAGCGTGGTTACGCCGTGCGCACCGCCGAGAGTGGTGACGAGGCGCTCAAGCGCCTGGCTGAAGACAAGCCCGACCTGATCCTGATGGACGTGGTGATGCCGGGCCAAAACGGCTTCCAGCTCACCCGCACCATCACGCGTGACCCGCGTTATGCCGACCTGCCGGTGATTCTGTGCACCAGCAAGAATCAGGAGACCGACCGGGTCTGGGGCATGCGCCAGGGCGCCAAGGATTACGTCGTCAAGCCGATACAGGCCGACGAGTTGATCGCCAAGATCAAGAAGTTCGACTGAGAGCTTGAGAATCTTTCGCTCATGCCCGCTCATCACCCCAAAACGCACCCGCTCGTCGTTGCAAATGCTCGCCATAGCCCGGGCTATGGCTGCGCTTTGCGCCTAGATCGGGCACCTTTTGGCGCGCTGCTCGGGCACGCCCGAAAAACTCTCAAGCTCTGAGCCTCTGCGACCCAAGCCGCCATGTCCAACAAACAAGCCCTGCGTGACCTGCAGACCCGCCTGGCTGAGCGCATGCAGCAGGTGCGCACTGAGCAGCCGGGGGTGTCCTGGCTGGCGGTGGATTGCGCTGGTCAGGGCCTGCTGATTGCGCTGCGCCAGGCCGGCGAGCTCTCCAACCCGGGTGAGGTGCTGCCGGTGCCACACACCCGGCCGTGGCTGGCCGGTGTGGTCAATCTGCGTGGTGGTGTTTGCACGGTGGTGGACCTGGCCACGTTTCTGGGCCTGCGCGATCGGCGTGCCGCCCAGTTGCCGGCGCAGGCCAGGCTGGTGGCGTTCAATGCGGCACTCAATATCAATGCTGCGGTGTTGGTGGACCGGCTGGAGGGCTTGCGCCATGCCGCTGACCTGCAGCGTGAGGCCGAAGCCGGCCTACAAAGCACAGACAATGGCTTGGCCGCAGCAGGCGCGGCCGAGCCCACGGCCATGCCGGCGTTTGCACTGGCACGCTGGCGCGACGCAGCGGGCCGCACCTGGCAAGAGATCGACCTGGCTGAACTGGCCAGACTGCCGCAGTTTCTGGCGGTCACTGGCTGACAGTGCAAGGCAGCCGCCGGGCAATCACCGGCGCTGCAGGCACGACTGACGAAAGGGATGTAATGGGCCTGCTGGACCGACTCAAGACCAACCGCCAGGGCGCTGACGGCGCAGATGAGCGTGCACCCACCAATTTTGACGAGATGCAGGCGGTGGACGATTCTCTGGACAACACCGAACTGGTCGGGCTGGACAGCCGCCAGGACAGCAACGAAGCGTCCACGCTCAACGCGGCCTTGTCGCCGTCCAGCACGCATGGCGTATCGGTCATTTCCGAGCTGCCGGCGTCCGGTCAATTCAATGATTTTTCTGACTCCAGTCTGGCCGGTTCGGCCGCCGGCGGGGTGGGCGTTGCAGCAGCAGCAGCGGGCCTGGCTGGCGCCGGCTTGCCGCTGATTGGCCACCGGCCGGTGCAATCGCAGCACCGTATCCTCAGCATCATGTTGCTGCTTGGCCTGGTGATCCTGACGCTGGCCACGGTGCTGGCGCTGACATCGGCCACCCGCAATGCCGGCCAGGTGGCCGCCACCGGCCAGGCCTTGATGCAATCGCAGCGCCTGGCCAAGGCGGCCACGCAAGCCATGAGCGGCAACGTGGCGTCATTTGCCGAGATCAAGGATGCGATCGGCGTCTTGGCGGTCAACAGCCGGGCACTGAAAGATGGCAGCAGCGTGTTGGCCGCAGCCCCGGGTGATGCCCAGACCCTGCTTGAGCCGTTGATGCCGCTGGTGGACCGGGCCGAGAAAAACGCCAATACCGTGCTGGGCCAGCAAAAGACGCTGGTGCAGGTGAGCCAGTCACTGCGCACCATCAACAACCAGGCGTCCGAGCTGATGGAATCGGCCGAAACCGTGAGCGCACTCAAGCTGCAGCAAGGTGCCAGTGCCACTGAGATGCAACTGGCCGGCCAACTGGTGATGCTGACCCAGCGTATCGGCAAGAGCGCCAATGAATTCCTGACAGTGGAGGGGGCCAGCTCCGAGGCGGTGTTTTTGCTGGGCAAGGACTTGAACAGCTTCCGCGAAATCGCCCAGGGCCTGTTGGATGGCAACCCCGATCTGCGCCTGCCCGCCAGCCGCGACCCGCAGACCCGCGAGCGCCTGCAGGCGCTGCAGAAGCAGTACGAGCAGACCCGCACCCAGGCCGGGTCCATCCTGGGCAACCTGCAAGGCCTTGTCAGCGCCCGCGACGCCCAAGTGGCCGTGGTGACCGACAGCGAGCCGCTGCGCAAAGGCCTGCAGGCGGTGCAGGACACGCTGACCTCCGAAGGGGGTTTTCGCGCTGTGCATTTGGTGGCCATGTTGCTGGGCATGGCCCTGGCGGTATTTGGTGGTTGGGGCTTTTTGCGGCTGTACGTCACTGACCAGGCGCAACGCGCCGGCCTGGCCGAGTTGCAGCGCCTGGCGGCTGAGCGCCAGGAGCACGAAGCCAAGCGTGTCAATGACGCCAACCAGGCGGCCATCCTGCGGTTGATGAATGAGTTGCAAGCGGTGTCCGAGGGTGACCTGACCCAACAGGCCACGGTGACCGAAGACATCACCGGCGCCATCGCCGATTCGGTCAACTACACGGTTGAAGAGTTGCGCTCGCTGGTGGCCCAGGTGCAGGACACGGCCGGCCGCGTGACCCAGACCACCGGCGATGTCGAGGCCACGTCCAGTGAGTTGCTGGCGGCGTCCGATGAGCAGTTGCGCGAGATCCGCGAGACCGGTGAATCGGTGTTGCAGATGGCCCACCGCATCACCGACGTGTCGACCCAGGCGCAGCAGTCAGCGCAGGTGGCGCGCCAGTCGCTGGTGGCGGCTGAATCAGGCCTCACGGCAGTGCAAAACTCGATTGGCGGCATGAACGCCATCCGCGACCAGATCCAGGAGACCTCCAAGCGCATCAAGCGCCTGGGCGAGTCGTCGCAGGAGATCGGTGAGATCACCGAGCTGATCTCCGACATCACCGAGCAGACCAACGTGCTGGCGCTCAATGCCGCCATCCAGGCCGCATCCGCCGGTGAGGCCGGGCGCGGCTTCTCGGTGGTGGCTGAAGAAGTGCAGCGCCTGGCCGAGCGCTCGGCCGACGCGACCCGCCAGATCTCGGCGCTGGTCAAGACCATCCAGACCGACACCCAGGACGCGGTGGCCGCGATGGCCCGCTCGACCCAGGGTGTGGTGGACGGCGCGCGCTTGTCTGACGCCGCCGGCAGTGCGCTGGCGGACATCGACCGCGTCACCCGCGAGCTGGCCAAGCTGATCCAGGGCATCTCTATCCAGGCCTCCAGTGAAGCCGGCTCGGCCACCGTGGTGGCCAACAACATCCGCCACATCTTTGCCGTCACCGAGCAGGCCGGCGAGG
>JANPOW010000476.1:0-5111 GCA_031428185.1 Betaproteobacteria bacterium
GCAAGAAGATTGCCGACATCATCAGCGTGATTGACGGCATTGCTTTCCAGACCAACATCCTGGCGCTCAACGCGGCGGTGGAAGCCGCCCGTGCCGGTGAGCAAGGGCGTGGTTTTGCGGTAGTGGCCAGTGAGGTGCGCAGCCTGGCCAGCCGCAGCGCCGAGGCCGCACGCGAGATCAAGAGCCTGATTGCCAGCAGCGTGGACCGGGTGGAGCAGGGCACCGCGCTGGTGGACCGGGCCGGCTCGACCATGGCCGAAGTGGTCAGCGCCATCCAGCGTGTGACCGACATCATGGCCGAGATCAGCGCTGCCAGCCACGAGCAAAGCGCCGGAGTCTCGCAAGTGGGCCAAGCCGTGACCCAGATGGACCAGGTGACCCAGCAAAACGCCGCGCTGGTAGAGCAAAGTGCTGCCGCCGCCGAGAGCCTGAAGCTGCAAGCCGTGCAACTGGTGCAGGCGGTGGCGGTGTTCCGGCTGGGGTCAGTGGGCCTGGCTGCGGGCAATGGCGACAGCGCTGTGGCTGCGGCGCCGGCGGCCCCGGCCCGCCACAGCGCGGCACGGCCCAAGGCGGTGGCCCCGCGCGCGGCCACGGTCGCGCGCCTGCCGGCGGTGGCACCTGCACACGGCAGCCTGCCAGCCGCCAAAGCCGCTGCACCAGGCGCTGGCAATGTGGCCAGCAGCAGCGCCAGCGACGACTGGGAATCGTTTTAGGCCTGCGCGCAGCACGGCGGTGGCACCGTGCGGTTTTACGCATGCCCGCCCAAGCCTTTTTGCGGGGCTCCAGACAGCGGCCACCGCCACGCCGGCCAAGTCACCAAATCTCCTTTGCAATCAACACGCTGGGCTCGATCCGATCCACCCTGGCCGCGGGGTGGGCTGGTGCCTGGCCGCCTGGCTGGCCGGCTGCGGCAGTGACACCAGCCCACCAGCGGCTGGCCCCACCCCCGCCCCGGTGGCGCTGCAACTGGAGGTCACTCAATGACATCCGGCCACTGGGTGTGGAAGCGCTCACCGGCCGGCCTGTCCACCCGCTCATAGGTGTGGGCGCCAAAAAAATCCCGCTGCGCTTGCAGCAGGTTGGCGCTGAGCCTGGCGCTGCGCAGGCTGTCGTAGTAACCCAGTGATGCACTGAACGCCGGCAGCGGGATGCCGTGCGTCACCGCCAGTGCCACCACCTCGCGCCAGGCCGGCTGGCTGCGGTTGAGCACCTCGCGGAAAAACGGCGCCAGCATCAGGTTGCCCAGGCCCTGGTTTGGCGTTTGACCCGCTTTTTCGCCTGTGCTGGTTTGCTGATAGGCCTCGGTGATACGCCCCAAAAACCGCGCCCGGATGATGCAGCCACCGCGCCAGATGCCGGCAATGGCGCCCAGGTTCAGTGCCCAGCCTTTTTTGTCGCTCATGGTCTGCATCAGGTCCAGGCCCTGGGCGTAGCTGACGATCTTGCTGGCGTACAGCGCGTCATGCACTTGCGCCACCAGCGTGGCGCGCTCGAGCCCCAAGCCTGCCGGCGCCGCAGCGGGGCCTTGCAGCAAACCGCTGGCGCGCACACGCAGCGCTTTTTGTGACGACAACACCCGTGCCTCGACTGCGGCGTTGATGGTGCTGATGACCACCGCGTTTTCAGCCGCGTTGCCCAGCGTCCACTGGCCTGTGCCTTTTTGGCCGGCGCGGTCCAGGATCATCTCCACCAGCGGCTGGCCGCTGGCCGGGTCTCGCTGGGCCAGGGCCACGGCGGTGATCTGGATCAGGTAGCTTTGCAGCTCACCGTCGTTCCACTGCGCAAACACGGCGGCCATCTCGTCTGCTGCAAAGCCGGCAGCCTTGAGCAGGCTGTAGGCCTCGCAGATCAACTGCATGTCGCCGTATTCGATGCCGTTGTGGATCATCTTGACGTAGTGGCCGGCACCACCCGGGCCGATGTGTACCACGCAAGGTTGGCCGTCCACTTTGGCGGCGATCGCCTCAAAAATGGGCTGCAGCACCCGCCAGGTGGACGCCGGCCCGCCCGGCATGATGGCCGGGCCTTTGCGGGCGCCCTCCTCACCACCCGACACACCCGCGCCCACAAAACGCAGGCCCAGTGCGGCCAGTTGGGCGTCACGCCGCTCGGTGTCGGCATAAAAGCTGTTGCCGCCGTCAATGACGATGTCGCCCGCGTCCAGCAACGGGATCAACTGCGCAATCACTGCGTCCACCGCCGCGCCGGCCTGCACCATCAGCATCACTTTGCGCGGTTTGGCCAGGCTTTGCACCAGGTCTTGCAAGCTGGCGTAACCGCTGATGCCCTGGCCCGGGTGGGCCGCCACAAAAGCCTCGGTGGTGCTGTGGGTGCGGTTGTAGACACTGACTTTGAAACCCCGGCTGGCAATGTTGAGCACCAGGTTCTGGCCCATCACGGCCAGGCCGATCAGGCCGATGTCGTGGCCAGTTGTCATGCGGCTGTGTGGGCTGATTCAGCCGCAATCTGGCGCAGCGCCTGCTCAAACACGGCCACCGGCTGGCCACCCGAGATCAGGTGCCGATCATTGATGACCACCGCCGGCACCGACTGGATGCCTTGCTGCTGGTAGAAACCTTCGGCAGCGCGCACCTCGGCGGCAAACTGCGCACTGGCCAGCAGCGCGGCGGCGGCTGTGGCGTCCAGCCCGGCAGCGGTGGTGGCGGCCAGCAGCACGGCACTGTCACTCGGGTCTTGACCGTCCGTGAAATAGGCTTTGAACAAGGCGTGCTTGAGCCGGCCTTGCGCATCAGCGCCCTGCAGCCCGGCCCAGTGCAGCAGCCGGTGGGCATTGAAGGTGTTGTAGATGCGGCTGCGCTTGCCCACGCCAAAGTCGAAACCAACGTCGGCGCCGCGTTGGCGGATGGCCTCGGTATTGGCGGCAATCTGCGCGGCGTTGATGCCGTATTTTTGGCCCAGGTGCTCGGTGATGTCCTGGCCGCTGGCGCCCATCTGCGGGTTCAGCTCAAACGGCTGGAAATGCAGCGTGGCCTGCAGTTGCGGGCCGATCCGGACCAGGGCTTGCTCCAGCGCGTTCAGGCCAATGGCGCACCAGGGGCAGGACACATCGGAGACAAAGTCGATTTTCATGGCGGGGGCTCCTGCGGGCTGGCGGTCGCGTTGGCGGAGGACGGCCGCCTGCAGCGCGGCCCCACCAAATTTCAGGGGAAGACGGTGGTGAGTATCTTCGCCAGCCGGGCACCGGCTTTCACGATCTGGTCTTTCTGCAGCGCTTGCTGGGCTTGGCGGTAGGCCGGCTCGGCGGCGGTGGCGGGCCAGCTCTCGTCTTTGCCCACGGTGACCTTGGCTGCAAAGTGCAGGCCTTTGAAGGCCTGGCTGGCAGCGCTTGCGGTCTCGTCGGCCCAAGCCACCGGCCAGGTGGCCAGTGCGCCCGGCGTGGCAGCCACCTGGCGGGCGGCGGCCAGGTTGTCGCCGGCCAGAAAGCCTTTGTACAGCGCCGGGCTGATGCCGTCCCAGGCCTCATGCAGCTTGCGGCCCTCAAACGGGATGCCGTTGCCACCGGCGTTGTCGTGCAACTTGGCCTCTTGTGTATTGGCCGGGTCTATCGGCTGGCCAGCGTCACTGAGGTAGACCGAGCCCACATGCAGCGGTTGGTGCAGGTCGCCCACAAAATGGCTTAACAGGCGCAGGGCCTCGGCCGGGTCCTTGATGTTGAAGGGCTTTGGTGCGCTGCCCTTGCCCTGCTGCAACACCACCAGCGCCGCGCTGATGGCCTGCACCAGATCGCCGTCCGCCGTGCCCACCGCGCCAAGCTTGTATTGCGGGTGCTGGATCGGCAGGTCCACAAAATGGTAGGTCTTGTGGCGGCACAGGCTGTAGGGCGGATGGGCGCCGCCGCAGCTGCTGGCGTTGCGCTTGACGTAGTCGATCAACGCGTCCGTGCCGGCCTTGGACTTCTCGAACACGGCGCATTCGGCATGCGGTCGGGCCGGGTCGATCACATAGGCCCACACGCCCTTGTTGGATTGCACCGCACGGGCGCAATCGGCCCACACCGACGCGGTTTGCAGGTTGCTGCCCAGCAGCAGCTTGACCTTCTTGGCGGCGGTTGTGCCGGCAATCAACTGGTCAGCCACTGCGCCAACCGCCTGGTGGCCACCGGGGCCCCAGGCGGTGGCGGGGCTGGAGGCCAGCAGGCCAGACATGGTCAACGCGGCCAACAAGGCCAGGGCAGGGCGGTGCAGCGGGGTGGGCAGGGTGTGCATGGTGGTGGCTTTCAGCAAGTGGGCTGGCCTGATTGGCCGCACTGATTGGTCGCACAGATTGGTCGCACAGATTGGCCGTACTGGGTGGCCGTACTGGGTGGCCGCACCGGGTGGCCCGGCGTGCTGGCCCGGATCAGCGGCGCGGCAAGCTGATGATGCCGCGCGGCACAGACGCTGCAACCCCGCAAATCCTTTGACCGGAGAACTGCAGGACGCCGCCGGCCCGGCCGTGTCCATTTAACAGGGGCGTGTTCGGCATCAGGTCTTACGCCGCTGGCACGGCTTCTGCACTCAGACTCGGCGTCACCACAACCCGCTGCCCGTGCTGGGCCGGTTTGGTGCGCGGTCGGGTGGTTTGACAACGGAGCGTGCGATGCGGCGTCTTTTCTTTTGCCTGATGCTGAGCCTGGTGGGGTGTTGGGCTGCTGCAGCGCAGGCCGATGCGCCGCCCGATGAACCTGGTGCTGGTCCCGGCGGCGGCATCGGCACCAGCAGCGGCGGCGGCATCGGCATCACCACGGTGCTGCAACGTTCGCAAGCGCAGCGCCTGGCCCAGCGTGGCACGGCCGATGGCAGCAGTGCCGCCAGCGCCCGCCTGCGCGCCAGCTTCAACCGGCTGCTGGGCCTGATGCCTGGCGCGCTGCCCGGGTTTGGCGGCGCCGAGCTGCAACTGGTGGGTGGCGGCCTGTTTGCCGAGGCGGTGTTTGGCCGCGCCGCCGTGGCCGTGAGCGAGGCGGTGGGTGATCTAGGAGCCTGTCGGGCTTGGGGAACGTCGGCTGCGAAACGGCCTCAGCGGTCCATTTTTTACCGGCTTTTTGTCCCATAGTTGAACTATGGGCCTGCAAATCCGGCAAAAACTGTCCTCGCTGGGGCCGCTTCTCGCTA
>JANPOW010000477.1:0-5630 GCA_031428185.1 Betaproteobacteria bacterium
GCGGGTGCTGAGCATCGGCTCCAGCAAAGAGCTGTGCGGCGGCACGCATGTGGGCCGCACCGGCGATATCGGCCTGTTCAAGATCGTGGCCGAGTCGGGCGTGGCAGCGGGCATCCGCCGGGTAGAGGCGCTTACCGGCGACAACGCGCTGGTCTATCTGCAATCGCTGGAAGCCACGGTGGGCAGTCTGGCCAGCCACCTGAAAGCCACGCCCGCCGAGCTGCCGGCCCGGGTGGGCGCGGTGCTGGACCAGGTGCGGGCGCTGGAGAAAGAGATCGCAGCGCTGAAGGGCAAGCTGGCGTCCGCCCAGGGTGATGAGTTGATGGCCCGGGCCGTCAACATCGGCGGCATCCAGGTGCTGGCCGCCACCCTGATCGGCGCTGACGCCAAAACCCTGCGCGACACGCTGGACAAGCTCAAAGACAAGCTCAAGACCGCGGCAATCGTGCTGGCCGTGGTGGACGGCGGCAAGGTGCAGTTGGCCGCCGGCATCACCGCCGATGTGCTGGCCCGGCCGGGCAGCAAGCTCAAGGCCGGTGAACTGGTCAACTTTGTGGCCCAGCAGGTGGGCGGCAAAGGGGGTGGCAAGCCCGATTTGGCGATGGCCGGCGGCACCGACCCCGGCAGACTGGCGCAGGCGCTGGACAGTGTGGTGGGCTGGGTCAGCGAGCGGGTTTGAGCACCTGGCCGGGCCCGCTGCTGGCACCGCCCGAGCCGCTCTCGCTGGCCTGCACCGCCGCCACGATCTGGGCGATCAATTCGCCCATGAAATCCACATCCGTCCGCGCATCGATGTATTGCGCCTTGCGCAGATAGCGCTCCGGCACCCCGTCCACGGTGCGGGCCACGGGGAACATGCGCAAGCGGCCCTCGATGCGCAACTGGTCGGCCAGCTCGATTTCTTCGCGGCAGTAGGGGCGCCCGAAATAGCGCTCTGAATACACCGCCACAAAGCAAAGCGAGCCCAGCAGGGCCAGCTCGATGTCGCTTTTCCACTGGCGGCCGACCTGGATCTCGGCCTCGTCAAAAAACACCTTGTACGGCCGGCCGTCGGCATGGCGCAAGGCTGCCAGCGGGGCCAGCAGCACACGCTTGACCCAGGCCTTGTGCTCGGCCGGGTCATGGGCATAGCTGACAAACACGTCGTACTGCATCGCCCGTTCTTCACCACTGCCGGCCAACTCGCGCCGCACCTGCTCATTGGCGATCCAGCGCCGCGCACCCTGCCACGCCGCCAGCGCGCCGAGTGCCGCGCACGCCAGCGGCAGCGCCACCGGGATCACCCGGCCGGCCAGCAGCACGATGCCGCCCGCGCCCAGCAGCAACACGGCGGTAAGCCCAAACGCCGCCAACGCCAGCCCGGCTGCAGTGGCGCGCCAGCGCGCCGGCGCCACGCGGGTGCGCACCACGCGAAAGCCCAACGCAAACGCCGCCATTGCCCACAGCAGGCCCAAGGCTGCCAGGCCTGACAGCGCCAGCGGATGGTTCAGCGGCTCACGCGCCACGCTGGCCTTGCCCGCCAGCAGGTCAGTCAAGGCCCAGGCCAGCAGCAGCGGGCCGGGGCGTTGCAGTGCGTTGTCGCTGTCCTCCTTGAAGCTGCCGACGATGACGTGGCTGGGCGCAGCGCCGGGCGGGATCGGCGGATTGAGTTGGCCCGCAGCCTGCGCCAGGTGGTGTGTGAGCGGCTTGAACAAGGCGTCATCGCCCACCGGGATCACCAGCGACGCCGGCAGCGCGTCGGCCTGCGCCACGGCGGCCAGCACCGGCAGCGCCGGCAGCACTGTCTCGCCTGCGGCGCCGGGCAGGCGCAGCTCCCGCTGGTACTTGAGCATGCCAAAGCCAAACTCGAGCTGGGTATGGCCGTGGCCGTCCAGCACGTTGGCGTAGAGCGGCGTCAGATGCCAGGCCATGTAGTCGGCCGACAATTTGCCCTGCCGGTTCTTGGGCTCGACGGCGGCATACACCTTTGCGCCCCTGGCCTGCAGCGCGGTGATGCCCTCGGTCAGCGCCGGCGCTCCGTCGGGGTTGTTCGAGATCCAGATGTCGAGCAGCACCACGCGTGGTGGCACCGGCAGCGCCGCCAACTGCAGCAGCGCCGAGCCCTGCGCCTCGCGGTAGCCCTGCGGGCTGCCTTGGCGGGCCAGCGCGGGGTAGTCGATGTCGATCAGGCGGATGCCTGTAGCCGGCTCCGGCGTTTGTGTCAGGTAGAGCGACCGGAACACCAGGTGGTCGGCCATCTGCCAGACCTGGAAGTACCCGCCCACCACCGCCAGCAGCAGCGCTGCCAGCACCAGCCTGGCACTGCGCAGCACAGCACGCGCCATGCCGCCAGCCATCATGGGTTTTTCAAGCGCTTGGCCATGGCCTGCGCACGCTCGCGGTAGCGCGCGGCGTCTGCGGCATTGCCGGCCTTGGCGTGGGCGTTGGCCAACTGCGCCAGAGAATTGGCAATGGCCGGATGGTCACGGCCGGCAAACACCAGCTCGCGCATCAGCAACGCCCTGGTGTGGTACTCCACCGCCTTGCGGTGGTCACCCAAAGCGGTGTGCAGCCTGCCGATGGCGGCCAGGCTGGCCGCAGTGCCCGGGTGGTCTCGCGTGCCAAACAGGCGCTCGCGCATGGCCAGCGCGCGCTCGCAGTACACCAGGCCTTTTCGCGGGTCACCCGCCACGCCGTGGGCTTCGCCCAGGTTGTTCAGGTTGCTGGCCGTGCTCGGGTGGTCACTGCCCAGGTACAGGCGCTCGTTCATCGCCAGCGCGGCCTCAAGCTGCTCGATGGCCTTGGCGATCTGGCCCTGTGCCTTGAACACCAGCGCGAGATTGGTGTGGTTGGCGGCGATGTCCGGATGGTCGGCGCCTGGGTAAAGGCGCCCATTCATGGCCAGTGACTGCTCGATGTACGCCACGGCCTTGGGGTACTGGTGCAACAAGCGGTGGGCGCTGCCGAGGTTGGCGAGATTACTGGCGATGCTGGGATGGTCGGCGTTCGGGTAGAGACGCGCATTCATCGCCAGCGCCTTGTCGTGGTATTCGATCGCCTTGCGGTAGTCGCCCAGCCGGTAGTGGGCGGCGCCAAGCGCGCCGAAAGCCCAGGCCATGCCGCGGTTGTCCTGGCCCGCACTGATGCGCTCCCGGATCGCCAGCGAGCGTTCATAGAAGTCCAGTGCCTTGCGCGGTTCACCCAGCCGGCCGTAGAGGCTGCCAAGGCTGCCCAGAGTGGCGGCAACGGACAAGCTGTCGCGTCCGGCACTGAGGCGCTGGTTCAACGCCAATGCCTGCTCCTGGTTGGCCAGGGCCTCGCGGAAGTCGCCCACCGCACTGTGGGCGCTGCCCGCCATGCTCAGGCACGCCGCCTCGTGGGGTGGCCACCGCAGCTGCTGCGCCAACGGCATGCAGCGGCGCAGCAGGTCGAGCACCGCTCTCGGGCGGCCCATGGTCTGCTGCGCCTCCATCAGGTTGAACAGGGCGCGGATGCTGCGCTGCGCATCACCACTGGTCTGGGCTGCGTTCAGTGCCTGGGTGAAGTAGGCCTCGGCCTCACTGAAGTTCTTGAATTCGTCCAGGTATTCGGCAACGTTGAGCTTGTAGCTTTTGCGCTGCCCGGCCTTCAGGTCCTCGGCAACCCGAATGCCACGGCTGAGGCTGACCGGGCTGTCCTCCGCGTCCTCGGCATCTGCGCTTGACTGGGCGATTGACGGGGCGCCCGCGATGCGGATTTCCACCTCGCGTTCGACCTCCACCACGCCTTCGGTGACGCTGAACGTCAGGCTGTTGGCGGCGTCGATCTCGACGCTGTAGCTGGTGCCCTTGACCGCTGCGGTGAACCGGTCGTAGCTGATGTTGAAGTAGTCCAGCGCCTGCTTGACCTGGAAACTGATCAGCCCACCCTGCGGTTGGTGGATTTCACCCTTGGCTGTGACCGTGCCGACCACAAAGCGTGCCCCCGGGTGCAGCGTGATGCTGTTGTCATTGCTGCTGAGCAGCACCAGCGTGGCGCCGCGCGGCAGTGTCAGCTCGGTGCCAGGGGTCAGCACCTGGCCTGCCTGAAGGATTTGCGCCTGGCTGCTTGCGGCGCCGGGCAGGCGCACCTGCACACCGGCCAGGCTTTGCACCGGCTGGCCTTGCACGGTGATGGTGGCGACAGCCAGGCCCGGCACCGCTGCGGTGGCTGCTGCTGTTGCGGTGATTGCGGTGATTGCGGTGAGCAGCAGCAGCAGCCCCACCCATGCCCACCAGGCGGCCCCGATGCGGCGGCCTGGAGTCCCTGACAGCGCAACCTGAGACGCGAGCGGCATGGCGGCCTTGTTACAACAGCGGTTTGAACCCCTGCGGGGCTGGTCCACCGCAGCGGCGGATCATAGGTGGGGCTGCACGGGCCAGCACCCCGTGACGTCTGCCACGCCGCGCAGCGATTCAACAACTTGTTGACGCGACTGGCGCAGTGCTGCCCGACAGCACGGTGGGTGATGCGCACTACAGCCTGATCAGCACGCCCGGCGGCACGTCGGCTGTGTGGGTCTTCAGCTCGGCCTCGGGCTTGCCCATCAGGCCTTGGCTGGGCGACAACAGCAGCTCGCGCTGGATCGGCCCCGACAACGACGCGCAACTGGACGGCGATGTGGGCGGGTTTGTCTACCGCACCACCTGTGATTTGACCGGCCTCAGCGCCGCCAGCGCGCTGATCAACGGCGTGGGCTTGGGCTACACCACCTCGGGTGGCCAGTTTGTGGCGGGTTTTGCGGCTTTCCAGGTCACCAGCGGTTTTGTGGCCGGCATCAACACGCTGGACTTTGTGGTCAACAACGGCGGTGGCCCCACCAGCCTGCGCGTGGAGATGACCGGCAACGCCGACCTGCAACAAGCCGTGCCGGAGCCTGGCTCACTGGCGCTGGTGGGCCTGGCGATTGCCGGCCTGGGCGTGGCGCGCCGCCACCAGGCCTGACGCCGTGCCAGCGGCGCTGGCTAGAGCCTGTCGGGCTTGGGGAACGTCGGCTGCGAAACGGCCTCAGCGGTCCATTTTTTACTGGCTTTTTGTCCCATAGTTGAACTATGGGCCTGCAAATCCGGCAAAAACTGTCCTCGCTGGGGCCGTTTCTCGCTATCGACGCCCCAAGTCCGACAGGCTCCTAGAGCTGGAACTGCCGCAAAAACCGCCTGTCGATCTTGTCCTTCCAGCGCAGCACCCAGCGGCCTTGGGTTGACAGTGGGCCCCAGGACGCCACCGCGCTGCCGTCGGCGGTGGCCAGCAGGGCCAAAAAGCGGTGTTGGGGCTGGTAGTCCATCCAGCCTGTGCTGTGACCTGGCTTGGCGCCCAGCGCGGCGCGCAGGTTGTGGGTCAGGCCTGGGCCCATGCGCACCGCGTAGACACCGGCTTTGGGCAGGGGTGGCGCCCAATCCGCGCAGTCGCCCACCGCAAACACCTGCGGGTGGGATGTGGACTGCAAATGGCGGTTGATGCGGATGAATCCGCGCTCGCTCACGGCCAGGCCGCTGCTGCGCTGCCAGGCGTGGGCCTCGGCGCCGGTGGCCCAGAGGACGAGGTCGCTGCTGCGCGCCAGGGTTTCGCTCCATGCCGTGCCGGGCAGCAGCGCAACGCCGGCCTGCACCAGCGCACGCTCGGCCGCGCGCACC
>JANPOW010000478.1:0-1530 GCA_031428185.1 Betaproteobacteria bacterium
TGGGCGCCATCCTCGAGAAGTGCGGCCTCGCCGAAGACATGCTCGACTCCATGGGACAGCTTTTCGGCCCGGTGCGCGGCGGGCTGGGCTATTCGGTCATCCTGGTGGGCTTCATCCTCGGCGCCATCACCGGCACCGTGGCCGGCCAGGTGATCGCGATGTCGATGATCGCCCTGCCGGTGATGATGCGCTACGGCTACAACCTGCGTTATGCCACCGGCGTGCTGGCCGCGTCAGGCACCATCACCCAGCTGGTGCCACCGTCCCTGGTGCTGATCGTCATGGCCGACCAGCTGGGCAAGAGCGTGGGCGACATGTACAAGGGCGCCTGGGGCCCGGCCATGCTGCAGGTGCTGATCTTCGCGCTCTACACCTTCATCCTCGGCCGCTTTCGGCCCCACCATGTGCCGGGCGTGCCCAAGGAGGCACGCACCCTGGTCGGCTGGGCGTTGTGGCGCAAGTGCCTGCGCGGCATCCTGCCGGCGGCGGCGCTGATCTTCGCGGTGCTGGGCAGCATGGGCGGCCTGCCCGGCATCAACACCGCCATCTGCACCCCCACCGAGGCCGGCGCCATGGGCGCGGTGGGCGCCATGCTGCTGGCCGCCATGCACCGGCGCCTGAGCTGGTCGCTGTTGACGCAAACCATGGCCGGCACCATGCGCATCACGGCCATGGTGGTGTTCATCCTGATCGGCTCGCGGGTGTTCTCGCTGGTGTTCCAGGGGGTGGACGGCAACCGCTGGATCGAGCACCTGTTGACAGGCCTGCCGGGCGGGCAGATCGGCTTTTTGCTGGTGGTCAATGCCTTCATTTTTGTGCTGGCGTTTTTTCTCGATTTCTTCGAGATTGCCTTCATCATCCTGCCGCTGTTGGGGCCGGTGGCCGACAAGCTGGGCATCGACCTGATCTGGTTTGGTGTGCTGCTGTGCGTCAACATGCAAACCAGCTTCATGCACCCGCCGTTTGGCTTTGCGCTGTTCTACCTGCGCAGCATTGCCGATTCACTGTTCAAGACCGGGGCACTGCCCAAGAAGGTGGAATCACGCGACATCTACCTGGGCGCCATCCCCTGGGTGGTGATGCAGTTGCTGTTGGTGCTGATCGTCATCTTTGTGCCGCAGACGGTGACCATTTTTCTCGACAAGCCGGTGGTGCTTGATTTGAAGAAGGCAAGCGACGACCTGCAGCAAATGGGCGGCCGTTTGCCTGATGCGCCCGATGCAGCCGCGCCAGCGGCCTCAGGCACGGCAGCCGGTGCGGCAACTGCCGCCTCTGCCGCGCTGCCGGATGACCCGATGAAAGCCTTCGAAGAATCATCGCGGCGGAACGCCGAGCGCAAACGCTGATTGCGGTGCGGGCGACGGCGCCACTGTTGGTTGCTGCCCAAACACAAAGGCCCCGACAAGCGGGGCGGCAATGACAACGGCCTCGGCAAACGGGGCCGCAATGGAAAAGGCCCCGGCAAGCGGGGCCGCAATGGAAAAGGCCCCGGCAAGCGGGGCCGCAATGGAAAAGGCCCCGGCAAGCGGG
>JANPOW010000479.1:0-6455 GCA_031428185.1 Betaproteobacteria bacterium
GCCCGGCTCGACAGTGGCGCCCGGCTGGACCAATCCGCCCTGCCTGAGCCCGAGGGTGGTGTTGGCCCGGCACTGGTGTTCAACGTGGGCTCGGTGGCGGACGGCGCGCTGCTGACGCTGCGCTACCGGTTGCGGGTGGGCCCGGGTGCGCTGCAGGGCGACGGTATCAACCGGGCGCAGGCGCGCAGCGCCGGCCCGCTGCCCAAGCTCAGCAACGAAAGCCGGGCTGCCGTGCAGGTGCTGCCCGGTGTGTTCAGCAACCGGGGCTTGGTGCTGGGCCAGGTCTACGCCGACTGCAACAACAACCACGAGCGTGACGCCGACGAGCCCGGCATTGCCGGTGTGCGGCTGTTTCTCGAAGACGGCAGCCATGTGACGACCGACAGCCAGGGCCGCTACAGCCTGTACGGCCTGCGGCCGGTGACGCATGTGCTCAAGCTGGACCGCAGCAGCTTGCCGCTCTCGCTGGCACCGGCCGGCGACGCAGCGGCCGGCGCACCGCAGTTGGCCGTGTTGGCCAACCGCCAGGCCGGTGACGCCGGCAGCCGCTTCATCGACATGAAAAACGGCGAGCTGCAACGCGCCGACTTTGCGCTGCAAGGCTGTAGCGACAGTGTGCGCAGCGCTATCGCGGCGCGCGCCGAGGCCGCCGCCCGCAACGACCACAACACCGAGGCCGCACGCGAGGCCAGGCTCTCCACCGACCCGCGCCAGCCCAGCGTGCCCGACCCAAAATCACTGCCGGCCAGTGGGGTGGTGGGTGGGGTGCTTGCCGCTGCGGCGGGGCCGGTCAAGCCCGCCGCCAGCAACGGCGCAGCGCTGGATTCAAGCCCCGATGCCGCGCCGCACGCCACACGCCAAGCCGACCAGCCGGACCGCCCCAGCCCGTCGCCGGCCGCCACCGCCGGTGGCGCGGCATTTGTGGTGCCGGCCCTCAGTGACGAGGCCCTGGCCGCACTGGACAACAGCCCGGCCATCGTGAGCCCGCTGCAGGCCCAGGTGATGGGCATTGCCCAGACCACCGTCACCGTCAAAGGCATGCTGGGCCGGGTGCTCAGCCTGCGTGTCAACGGCAAATTGTTGCCGGCCAGCCGGGTGGGCCGGCTGCGCAGCGTCGCCGCACAAGGCCTGCAGGTGGCTGACTACGTGGGCGTGGACCTGCAGCCCGGCAGCAATACGCTGGCGCTGCTGCAGTCTGACGCGGATGGGGTGGACGGCGTGGCGGATGCCACAGCCGATGCCCCTGCGGCGACCGCAGCCGATGCCGCGGCCAGCAGCAACAGCCACACCATCACCGTCACTGCACCCGGCGCCCTGGCCAGCCTGCGCCTGACGCTGGACCGCAGCACCCTGCCGGCCGACGGCCAGTCCAGCGTGCAGGTGCGCATCGAAGCGCTGGACGCCGCCGGTGTGCCCGTCACCTCACCCACCCCGGTCACCCTGCACAGCGCACGAGGCCGCTGGCTGCAGGCCGACCTGGACGCTGACGAACCCGGCCTGCAGGTGTTTGTGACCGGTGGCCAACTGCTGGTGCCGCTGCAGGCACCCAGCGAGCCGGGGGATGTGCTGGTGCAGGCGGCGTCCGGCAATGTGCGGGCGCAGGCCAAGCTCAACGTGGTGCCCGAGCTGCGCCCGCTGATTGCCACCGGCCTGGTGGACGCGGTGCTCAACCTGCGTGGCCTGCACCGCAGCGCCGTGCAGCCGGCACGCGCACAAGACGGCTTTGAGCAGGCGCTGCACAACGCCGCCGACAGTGCGGGTGGTGCGCGCGCCGCGCTGTTCCTCAAAGGCAAGGTGCTGGGTGATGCGCTGCTGACCTTGGCCTACGACAGCGACAAGGCCAGCCGCGACCGCCTGTTCCGAGACATCCACCCCGGCGAGTTCTACCCGGTCTACGGTGACGAATCGGTGCCCGGTTTTGACGCCCAGTCCACCAGCCGGCTGTATCTGCGGCTGGACCGTGGCCGCTCGTGGTTGCTGCTGGGTGATTTCAGCACCCAGGCCGAGCCGCCCGTCATTGCCCACAGCAGCCTCACCGGCGGTGTCGCCGCAGGCGTGCTGGAGGAGCGCCGCCTGGGCCAGTACAGCCGCAGCCTGAACGGCGTCAAAGGCCAGCTCGAAAGTGATGATGGCCGCCACAGCCTGAGCGCGTTTGCCAGCCAGACCAGCAGCCGCGCGGTGGTGGACGAATTGCCCGCGCTGGGCACGTCCGGGCCCTACGGCCTGAGCCGCGCACCGCTGGTGGACAACAGCGAAAAGGTCGAGCTGCTGACCCGCGACCGCAACCTGGCCGCACTGGTGCTGCGCCGCGTGCCGCTGACCCGTTTTGTGGACTACCAGATCGAGGCGCTGACCGGGCGCATCCTGCTCAAGGCCCCCCTGCCCAGCCTGGACGCGGCCTTCAACCCCAACTCGCTGCGCATTGCCTACGAAGTGCAACAAGGCGGCCTGCCCAGCTGGGTGGGTGGTGTGGCGGCCCGCGTGCAGGCCAGCGAGCAGGTGGTGCTCAGCGCCAGCGCGGTGCAAGACAACGACCCCCAGCACCCGCTGGGCCTGCAAAGCGTGGGCGCCACGCTGCAACTGTCGCCCAACACCGCTGCGGCGCTGGAGCTGGCGCGCACCGAAACCCCGCTGGCGGCCACCACCAGCGCCACCAGCGCCACGGCCGGTGCCACCAGCGGCCTGGCCGCCCGGCTGGCACTGCGCCACCAAAGTGAGCGCCTGCATCTGCAGGCCCAGGTGATTACCGCCGATGCCGGTTTTTCCAACCCGTCGGCCGGGGTGGCCAAGGCCCACCGCGACAGCAGCCTGAGCGCCAACTACAAGCTGGCCGACGACACCAGCCTCAAAGCCGAACTGGTGCGCAGCACCGACCTGGCGCCCACCGCCGGCGCCGCCGGTGGCCAGACCGGCGGGCCGTCCGGCGCCAAGCTGGGGCTTGAATTTGCACTCAGCCCCGGCCTGCGTGGTGAGCTGGCGCTGCGCCACAGCAGCAATACGCTGGGCGCAGCGCTGCCGGCAGCCAGTGGCGCCAGCCAGGCGGCGGCCGGTATCGCCGCCAGCGCCGCCGCAAACGCCGCCACAACCCCAGCCACCAGCAGCACCACAGTGCAGGCCAAGCTCACCGCCCAGGTGCCGGGTGATGCGCGCGCCAACGTGTTTGTAGAGCTGGAGCAAGACGTGGCCAACGCCGGCCGCCGGGCCGCCGCCGTGGGCGGCGAGCGCCGACTGGGCCAGTCCACCCGGCTCTACGGGCGCTACGAACTGCTGTCCAGCCTGGGCAACCGCTACGGCCTGAACGATGCCCAACAGCGCAGCGCCACGGTGTTTGGCCTGCAGTCCGAGCCGCTGGCCGACAGCACCGTGTTCAGTGAATACCGGCTGCGTGATGCGCTGGACGGCCGCCAGGCCGAGGCCGCCATGGGCCTGCGCAAGCGCTGGAAGCTGGGTGACGGCTGGGGCCTGTCCACCGGCTTTGAGCGGGTGCATGTGCTCAACCGGGTGGGCGGCAGCAGCACTGCGGGCAGCGCAGCCAGCGCCGAGAGCCGGTCCGTCACCACCGGGGTGGACTACACCGGCAACCCCGGCTGGAAAGGCGCAGCCCGGCTGGAGCTGCGCGACAGCAGCAGCAGCAGCACCGTGCTGGGCCATCTGGGGCTGGCCGTCAAGCTCGACGATGAGTGGACCGCGCTGGGCCGCAACCTGATCACACTCAACCACGCCCGGCTGGGCGCCCGCAAGACCGAGGACTGGCTGCAAGTGGGCCTGGCGTACCGGCAAGGCGGCGTACCGGACGCTGCTGCTCACCACAACAGCGCAGCCAGCAGCCTTGAGCGCGACGCCGACGCGCTGCCCCTGCCCGCCCCGGCCAACACCGCACCCGTGCGCAGCGTGAACCGGCGCAACCTGCTGCTGCGCGCCGAGCTGCGCACCGAAGCGGTGGACGAGCCACTGGCCGCCGACAGCGCCCGCGTGGTGGCCGTGCTGTCGGCCCACCTGCACCAGCAGCCCACGCCGGGGCTGCAGTTGTCGGGCCGGCTGGCGGCCAAGTGGGTGCGTGAGCAGTCGCTGGGCCTGGACAGCCGCTACACCGCCCAGTTGCTGGCCGCCCGCAGCACGCTGGACCTGAACGCCCGCTGGGACATCGGCCTGCAAACCGCTGCCCTGCTGGGTGGTGGTGGCCGCGCACAGCAGTGGGGGCTGGGCAGCGAGCTGGGCTACCTGATGGCCACCAACCTGTGGTTGAGCCTGGGCTGGAACTGGTTTGGCTTCACCGACCGCGACCTGGCCGCGCAGGACAGCACCCAGCGTGGTGCATACCTGCGGCTGCGCTTCAAATTTGACGAGGGCTTGTTTTGAACGCTGGCAACTGTGGTGACGCACTGTGGGGCACGCCGCCTGGCGCGCTGGGCGCATGGGCACGGCGTGTGCTGGCCGGCCTGCTGGGCCTGGCCTGCGCGCTGCCGGCCGCGGCCCTGCCATCACCCCCCGACAACACGGTGTACGGCAACGTGGGCACCACGCTGTACACCATCACCCCCAGCACCGGCGCGGCGGTGAGCGTGGGCACCTTGTCATTTGCCACCGCCGGCATTGCGCGTGACCCCATCACCGGCCGGGTGTATTACGCCGACAGCTCGGCCACCGGCCAGATCGCCTACTGGGACCCGACCACCGGCATCAATACCACCTTGCCCACCGCGCTGGGCTTTGCCACCAACCGGCTGGGGTTCCGGGCCGACGGGGTGATGTTCTCGATGAACCCCAGCACCAACAACATCTACGTCATCGACCGCAACACCGGCAACCCGACCATCGTGGCCACCGTGCAAGGCGTGCCGCTCAACGGTGGTGGTGACATGGCGTTTACGCCCAACGATGACCTGTACATCGTCACCAGCTCCACCATCTTCCGGACGCTGATGAACCCGATCCTGGTGCCACCGGCCGGCGCGGTGCCGCCCATGGCCACCACCTCGGCGGCCACCGGCACCACCGGCAGCCCCACCGGCCTGACCTTCATCAACAACGGCGTGGCGCTGGGCACACCCAGCACCGGCATCGTTGACTTGGGGCTGACCGGCGGCTTCACCAACGCACGCGGCGCCAACGGCTATTCCGACCTGGGTGCTAGCCCCAAATTCGCCGATCTGGCCATCAGCGTCAGCCCGTCCAGCAGCAACTTCCCGCGCAGTGGCAGCGCGTCGTACGCGGTGGCGGTGCTGAACAACGGGCCGCAAAGTGGCAGCGGCAATTTCACCGTCACCTTTACCCTGCCCACTGGCTTGACGCTGGTTGGCGCCGGCCCGTTTGGCAGTGGTTGGGCCTGCAGCGGCGGCCCTGCCGTGACCTGCACCAATACCACTGCCAGCCTGGTGGCCGGCGCCAGTCTGCCCGGCTTGAGCGTGCCGGTCACCACGTCGGTGGCCGGCGGCACCAACAGCCTGAGCACCAGCTTTAGCGTGGCAGGCACCACGTTTGATTCGGTCACCGCCAACAACACCACCACGGTGCTGACCAGCGTGGGTGCGGCCACCATCAGCAAGACCTTCCTGACCAACCCGATGGCCAAGGGCGGCAGCAGCACGCTGGTCTTTACCCTCAGCAACCCGACCGGCAGCGCCTTCAGCGGCGTGAGCTTTAGCGACACCCTGCCCACCACACCTGGCGCGATGGTGGTGGCGGCAACGCCAGCTGCCAGCACCAGCGGCTGCGGCACGCCGACTTTTGCACCAGCAGCCGGCGCCGCCAGCCTGGCGTTTTCAGGCGGCAGCATTGCCGCTGGTGGCAGTTGCACCGTGCACGTCAACATCACCGCGCCCACCTCGGGCAGCTACAGCAATACCAGCAGCGGGGTGGTCACCACCGAGACCGGCGCGGGTGCCGGTGCGCCCAGCAATACCGCCAGCGTGCTGGTGATGACACCGCCCACGCTGGTCAAGGGCTTCTCGCCCAGCCCGGTGATCCCCAACGGCCCGAGCACGCTGACGCTGACACTCAGCAACCCGGCCGCCAACGGCAGCAATGACCTCACCGGCGTCAGCTTCACCGACATCTTCCCCACCGCACCGGGGCCGATGACACTGGCCGATACCACCATCGGCAACAGCTGCGGCGG
This sequence comes from Betaproteobacteria bacterium, assembly GCA_031428185.1. Taxonomy (GTDB): domain Bacteria; phylum Pseudomonadota; class Gammaproteobacteria; order Burkholderiales; family Burkholderiaceae_C; genus Pseudaquabacterium. The sequence continues at coordinate 6,119 of JANPOW010000479.1, forward strand.
CAGCCTGAGCGACGCCGGTGGCGCCGCGCTGGCGGCCGGCAGCACAGCCGTCAAGCTGACGGGGGGCAGCGTGCCAGCGGGCGGCAGCTGTGTCATCAGCGTCAATACCAAAGCCCCTACCGCCGGCACCTACAACAACACCACCGGCGTGGTGAGCAGCGCCAACGCCGGCAGCGGCGCGGTCAGCAACACGGCCAGCGTGGTGGTGCAAAGCGTGGTGGCGCCCAGCATCGCCAAGGATTTTTCACCCACACCCATCGCGGTCAACGGCACGTCCACCCTCACCTTCACCATCAGCAACGCCAACCCCACCACCGCGCTGACCGGGGTGGCGTTT
>JANPOW010000480.1:0-21287 GCA_031428185.1 Betaproteobacteria bacterium
CACCGACGACGATCTGGTGGTGATGGCCTCAGAGAGCGGCGTGCTGCCCTTCCCCGAGCGCAAGATCGTCAAGAAATGGCGCTTGCAGCCGGGCAAGATGTTTTTGATCGATCTTGAGCAGGGCCGCATCATCGATGACGAAGAGCTGAAAAACCAGTTCGCCTTCGCCAAACCGTACCGGCAGTGGATCGAGAACGTGCGCATCCGGCTGGACTCGATTCCGGCGCCGGCAAAAGCGGTGGACACGCCCGCGTTTGCGGAGTCCCTGTTGGACCGCCAACAAGCTTTTGGCACCACCCAAGAGGACATCAAGTTCCTGCTGGCGCCCATGGCCACCGCCGGTGAAGAAGCCATCGGCTCGATGGGCAATGACAGCCCGCTGGCCGTGCTGAGCGACAAGAACAAGCCGCTGTTCAACTACTTCAAGCAGTTGTTTGCCCAGGTCACCAACCCGCCGATCGACCCGATCCGCGAGGCCATTGTGATGAGCCTGAACAGCTTCATCGGCCCCAAACCCAACCTGCTGGACATCAACGCCGTCAACCCGCCGATGCGGCTGGAGGTGGCCCAGCCGGTGCTGGACTTTGAGGACATGGCGCGCCTGCGCAGCATTGAGGCCCATACCAGCGGCAAGTTCAAGAGCTATGAGCTGGACATCACCTACCCGCTGGCCTGGGGCCGCGAGGGTGTGGAAGCCAAGCTGGCATCGCTGTGCGCCGAGGCGCTGGACGCGATTGGTGGCGGCCACAACATCCTCATCATCACCGACCGCAACATGGGCCGTGACCAGGTGGCCATCCCCGCGCTGCTGGCGCTGTCTGCCATCCACCACCATCTGGTGCGTGAGGGCAAACGCACCACGGCGGGCCTGGTGGTAGAGACCGGATCGGCGCGTGAGGTACACCACTTTGCGGTGCTGGCCGGTTACGGCGCTGAAGCCGTACACCCCTATTTGGCGATGGAAACCCTGGCCACGCTGCACGCGGAGTTGCCGGGTGATCTATCGGCTGAGAAGGCGATTTACAACTACGTCAAAGCCATCGGCAAGGGCCTGTCCAAGATCATGTCCAAGATGGGCGTGAGCACCTACATGAGCTATTGCGGCTCCCAGTTGTTCGAGGCGATCGGGCTGGAAAAAACCTTCGTCCAGAAGTACTTCCGTGGCACCGCAAGCCAAGTGGGCGGCATCGGTGTGTTTGAGGTGGCTGAAGAAGCACTGCGCACCCACCGCGCCGCCTTTGGCACGGACCCGGTGCTGGCCAGCATGCTGGACGCGGGTGGTGAATACGCCTGGCGCAGCCGTGGTGAAGAGCACATGTGGACCCCGGACGCCATCGCCAAGCTGCAGCACGCCACCCGCTCAGGCAAATTCGACACCTACAAGGAATACGCCCAGCTCATCAACGACCAAAGCAAGCGCCATGTCACGCTGCGTGGCCTGTTTGAGTTCAAGCTGGACCCGAGCAAGGCGGTGCCGCTGGACGAGGTGGAGAGTGCGGCGGCAATAGTCAAGCGTTTCGCCACCGGCGCCATGTCGCTGGGCTCGATCAGCACCGAAGCGCACAGCACGCTGGCCATTGCGATGAACCGCATCGGCGGCAAGAGCAATACCGGCGAGGGTGGTGAAGACCCGGCGCGTTACCGCCAAGAGCTGAAAGGCATCAAGATCACCGCCGGCACCAAGGTCAGTGATGTGATTGGCGCCAAGGTCATCGCGGCCGACTACGTGCTGAAAGACGGCGACAGCCTGCGCAGCAAGATCAAGCAAGTGGCCTCAGGCCGCTTTGGCGTGACGACCGAATACCTGGTATCGGCCGACCAGTTGCAGATCAAGATGGCCCAGGGCGCCAAGCCGGGTGAGGGTGGCCAATTGCCGGGTGGCAAGGTCAGTGAGTACATCGGCATGCTGCGTTATTCAGTGCCCGGTGTCGGCCTCATCAGCCCGCCGCCGCACCACGACATCTATTCGATCGAAGACCTGGCGCAGCTGATCCATGACCTGAAAAACGCCAACCCGCGCGCCAGCATCAGCGTCAAGCTGGTCAGTGAGGTGGGTGTGGGCACCATTGCCGCCGGCGTGACCAAGTGCAAGGCTGACCACATCGTGATCGCCGGCCATGACGGTGGCACCGGCGCGTCGCCGTGGAGCAGCATCAAACACTGCGGCACGCCGTGGGAATTGGGCTTGGCCGAGACCCAGCAAACCCTGGTGCTGAACCGCCTGCGTGGCCGCGTGCGGGTGCAGGCCGATGGCCAGATGAAAACCGGCCGCGATGTGGTGATTGGCGCGCTGTTGGGCGCCGACGAGTTTGGCTTTGCCACTGCCCCGCTGGTGGTGGAGGGCTGCATCATGATGCGCAAGTGCCACCTCAACACCTGCCCGGTGGGTGTGGCCACACAAGACCCGCTGTTGCGCAAAAAGTTTGCCGGCAAGCCTGAGCATGTGGTCAATTACTTTTTCTTCGTGGCTGAAGAAGCGCGCCAGATCATGGCCCAGCTGGGGGTGCGCAAGTTTGATGATTTGATCGGCCGCGCTGACCTGCTGGATACCAAGAAGGGCATCGCCCACTGGAAGGCCAAGGGACTGGACTTCAGCCGTGTCTTCCATCAGCCCGAGGTGCCGGCCAACGTGCCGCGTTTCCATGTCGAAGCCCAAGACCACGGCCTGGCGCGTGCGCTGGATGTGTCGCTGATCGAGAAGTGCCAGCCCGCCATCCTGCGCGGCGAGAAGGTGCAGTTCATGGCCGACGTGCGCAACGTCAACCGCAGCGTGGGCGCCATGCTGTCGGGTGAGCTGATCCGCCACCGCCCTGAGGGCCTGCCCGACCACACCATCTTCATGCAGATGGAGGGCACTGGCGGCCAGAGCTTTGCGGCGTTTTTGGCCCGCGGCATCACCCAGTACCTGATTGGCGACGCCAACGACTACACCGGCAAGGGCTTGAGCGGCGGCCGGGTGGTGGTGCGACCCAGCATCGACTTCCGCGGTGACTCCACCAAGAACATCATCATCGGCAATACCGCGCTGTACGGTGCCACCAGCGGCGAGGCTTTCTTCCGCGGTGTGGCCGGGGAACGTTTTGCAGTGCGTCTGTCCGGTGCCACCACGGTGGTGGAGGGCACGGGCGACCACGGTTGTGAATACATGACCGGCGGCACCGTGGTGGTGCTGGGCAAAACCGGGCGCAACTTTGCGGCCGGCATGTCGGGCGGCATGGCCTACGTCTATGACGAAGACGGCCAGTTTGCCAAACGCTGCAACCCGTCCATGGTGGCGCTGGGCAAGGTGCTGGCGGCAGACGTGCAAGCCGCCAGTGAGGACAAGACCATCTGGCACAAAGGCGAAGCTGACGACGTGTTGCTCAAGAGCCTGATCGAGCAGCACCACACCTGGACCGGCAGCCTGCGCGCCCGCGAGATTCTGGACGACTGGGCCACCGCACGCGGCAAATTCATCAAGGTGTTCCCCATTGAGTACAAGCGCGCGCTGGTCGAGTTGAACGCGGTGAAACTGGCCAACGCAGCCAGAGACGAGACGATTGCCAAAGCCAAGAGCGACATCAGGGCTGTTGTGCAGCCCGCCGTGCCGGCCAAGTGATCTGAAAAACGCAAAAAACAGGACTGCGCATCATGGGAAAAGTCACCGGCTTCATGGAATTCGAGCGCCTGGAGGAGGGCTATGCGCCCGTGCCCCAGCGCATCAAAAACTACAAGGAATTTGTTATTGGCCTGAATGACGGCCAGGCCAAGGTGCAGGCCGCACGCTGCATGGACTGCGGCACGCCGTTTTGCAACAGCGGCTGCCCGGTCAACAACATCATTCCGGACTTCAATGACCTGGTCTACCGGGGCGATTGGCAAAACGCCATCACCGTGCTGCACAGCACCAACAACTTCCCTGAATTTACCGGCCGCATCTGCCCGGCGCCTTGCGAGGCGGCTTGCGTGTTGAACGTCAATGACGACGCGGTGGGTATCAAGAGCATTGAGCACGCCATCATTGACCGCGCCTGGGCCGAGGGTTGGGTCATTCCACAAGTGCCCACAGCCAAGACTGGCAAGACGGTGGCCGTGGTGGGCTCTGGCCCGGCCGGCCTGGCGGCGGCGCAGCAACTGGCGCGCGCCGGCCACAGCGTCACGGTGTTCGAGAAAAACAGCCGCATCGGCGGCCTGCTGCGTTACGGCATCCCCGATTTCAAGATGGAGAAAAGCCACATCGACCGCCGCATCATGCAGATGCAGGCCGAGGGTGTGGTGTTCAAGACCGGTGTGCTGGTGGGGGCGATGCCTGCCGACAGCAAGGTCACCAACGATGCCAGGCAGACCATCAGTGCGGATGCGTTGAAAGCGCAGTTTGACGCCGTGATCCTGACCGGTGGCAGTGAGCAAAGCCGTGATCTGCCGGTGCCCGGGCGCGACCTGGACGGTGTCTACTTTGCAATGGAGTTTTTGCCGCAGCAAAACAAGGTCAACGCCGGCGACAAGCTGAAAAACCAGACCCTGGCCACCGGCAAACATGTGATCGTGATCGGCGGTGGTGATACCGGCAGCGACTGCGTGGGCACCAGCAACCGCCACGGCGCAGCCAGCGTCACCCAGTTTGAGCTGATGCCCGAGCCGCCGCTGGAAGAAAACCGGCCGCTGACCTGGCCGTATTGGCCCACCAAGCTGCGCACGAGTTCCAGCCATGAAGAAGGCTGCGAGCGCGCATTTGCGGTGGCCACCAAAGCCTTCACCGGCGCCAAGGGCAAGCTCACCGGCCTGACCACCGTCAACATCGAATTCAAGGACGGCAAGCTGATGGAGATTGCCGGCAGCGAGAAACACTACCCCGCCGACCTGGTGCTGCTGGCCATGGGTTTTGTCAACCCTGTTTCCAGCGTGCTGGACGCCTTTGGTGTGGCCAAGGACGCCCGTGGCAACGCCAAGGCCAGCACCGACGAAGGTGGTTACCGCAGCAACGTGGACAAGGTGTTTGTGGCTGGCGACATGCGGCGCGGCCAAAGCCTGGTGGCGTGGGCCATCCGCGTGGGCCGCCAAGCCGCGCGTGAGGTGGACCAGTACCTGATGGGGGCCACCACGCTGCCGCGCTAAGGCCCAGGGCACCGCGGTGCCGGCGCCATGCCAACCCGGTGGCACTACCACCGTGCCCAGCGCACTCCCCAAGTTTGGTGTTGCCGCTTGGCAACGCGGGGTGCAAGCCGCGCCGATTCGACTTTAGGATTCTCTGGACCGGTGGTGACCACCGCCGGCCCAGGGATCAACAAGGAGAGATGAGATGCATGCAAAACTGGTTCAAGTGATGCTGGCTGCGGGCATGGTTGCAACCGTCGGCATGTCGGCGCAAGCGGCCGACCTGTATGTGGGCGGCAATGTGGGTGCGTCCGACTGGAAAGTTGGCAATGTGCCGGCCGGCACTTCGGTGGACAAGCGCGACACCGGCTTCAAGCTGTTTTTGGGCACCAGCTTGTCGCCCAACTTTGGCGTCGAGGGCGGTTATGCCGACCTGGGCAAAGCCAATCTGGCGGGCGGTGGTGTCAGCGCCAGTATCAAGGGCACCGGCTTTTACGCTGACGTGATCGGCACGCTGCCGCTGGGCGCTAGCTGGGCTGCCTTCGGCCGCCTCGGTGCCTTCCACGGCAAGGCCAAAGTCAACGTGCGCTCTGGCACGCTGTCCGGTGCCACCAATGACAGCGGCACCGATGTGCATTACGGTCTGGGCGTGCAGTACGGGCTCAGCAAGGCCGTCGCGCTGCGCGGCGAGTGGGAGCGTTTCCGCTTCAACGTGTTCAATGACAAGGGCGATGTGGACCTGGTCTCGGTGGGGCTGACCTACAGCTTCTGATCCGCGCCCCAGCACACAGCCCGCCCGCGCGGGCTTTTTTGTGCCCAACGCTGTTGCGCGCCACGGCCACAGAACTGTTGCGCGCCACGGCCACAGAACTTCACCCCGGGGATCCGGGCAAGCCCGGAAGGCTTTGTGGGGCCATGCGAGAATCTTTTTCAGAGATCGCATGGTCAGTTGCCGGTGGTGTGTGTCAACCCAAGCCGTGTGTGTGCCCTGAGTCTCGATCCACCCCTCCACTGCCCGCGTTTCCGTTGAGCCCATCCACCCTGATCGAGATCGACCACGTCACGTTTGGCTACGACAGCAGTCGCACCATCCTGCAAGACGTCAGCCTGCGCTTTGCGCAGGGCAAGGTCACATCCATCCTCGGCGGCTCCGGCTGCGGCAAGACCACGCTGCTGCGGCTGATCGGTGGTGTGCATGCGGCCAACAGCGGCCGCGTGGTATTTGACGGCCAGGTGGTGGATGTGCATAACCAGCCTGCGCTGTACAAGTTGCGTCGGCGCCTGGGCATGCTGTTCCAGTTTGGCGCGCTGTTCACCGATTTGTCGGTGTTTGACAACGTGGCCTTCCCGCTGCGCGAGATGACCGACCTGCCTGAGCCGCTAATCCACGACATCGTGCTGATGAAGCTCAACGCGGTGGGCCTGCGAGGGGCTGCGCAGTTGCGCATTGCCGAGGTCTCGGGTGGCATGGCGCGGCGCATTGCACTGGCCCGCGCCATTGCGCTGGACCCCGAGCTGATCATGTACGACGAGCCTTTTGCCGGGCTGGATTTGATCTCGATGGGTGTCACCGCCAAGCTGATCCGCACCTTGAACGACATCACCGGTGCCACGTCCTTGGTGGTGTCACACGACGTGCCGCAGTGCATGGCCATCAGCGACCATGTGGTGTTGATGGCCCCGCAGGGCCGCATCGTGGCCCAGGGCACACCGGCCGAGCTGATGGCCAGCACCGACCCCGAGGTGCGCCAGTTTGTGCAGGGTGAGCCCGACGGCCCGGTCAAGTTCCACTATCCCGCAAGGCCCATGGCCGAGGACTACGGCCTGGGGGCGGCAGTTTGAACATCGTGCTGAATTTTCTGCAAACGCTAGGCGCCCGCACGCTGGCCGTGCTGCAGGGCTGGGGCCACGCGGCGATCTTCTTCCTCGGGCTGTTGCGGGTATTGCCGCAATCCCTGCGCCGCTTCAAGCTGGTGATTGACCAGGTTTACGCCATCGGCAACCGGTCGCTGGTCATCATCCTGGCCTCCGGCCTGGCGGTGGGGTTTGTGCTGGCGCTGCAGATGTATTACGCGCTGGTCGCCTACGGCGCGGCTGAATCACTGGGCCTGGTGGTCAACCTGAGCCTGGTGCGTGAGCTGGGGCCGGTGGTCACAGCGCTGCTGTTTGCCGGCCGTGCCGGCACCTCGCTCACGGCCGAGATCGGCCTGATGAAAGCCGGTGAGCAACTGGCTGCGATGGAGCTGATGGCGATTGACCCACGCGCCCGTGTGCTGGCACCACGTTTCATCGGCGGCGTCATCGCGATGCCACTGCTGGCCATCCTGTTCTCGGCCATCGGCTTCCTGGGCGCGTGGGTGGTGGCCGTGGGGCTGATCGGCATCGATGCGGGCAACTTCTGGTCCATCCAGCAGAACAAGGTGGACATCTGGCGCGATGTGGGCAACGGCGTGGTCAAGAGCGCGGTGTTTGGGGTGGTCTGCACTTTTGTCGCGCTCTACCAGGGTTACGAGACCCAGGCCACGCCCGAGGGTGTGGCCTACGCCACCACGCGCACGGTGGTGGTGTCGTCGCTGGCGGTGCTGGCGATGGATTTCATCCTCACGGCGTTGATGTTTTCGACGCCTTGATCCAACAGCAGATTTGCAGGAGCAGACACGATGAACAAAAAAAGCATTGAAATGGGCGTTGGCCTGTTTGTGCTGCTGGGCCTGGCCGGGCTGCTGTTTGTGGCGCTCAAGGCTGCCAACCTGGGCAGTTTTGGCCGTGGTGACAGCTACGCCCTGTCGGCCCGCTTTGACAACATCGGCGGCCTCAAGGCGCGAGCGCCAGTGCGCTCAGCCGGTGTGGTGGTGGGCCGCATCACCGGCATCAGCCTGGACCCCAAGACCTACCAGGGCGTGGTGACGCTGGAGGTGGACCGCGCTTTCCAATTCCCCAAAGACAGCTCGGCCAAGATTCTGACCGCTGGCCTGCTAGGTGACCAGTACATCGGCCTGGAGCCCGGCGGCGAGACCGACAACCTGGCGCCCGGTGCGGTGATCAAGCAAACCCAGTCGGCGGTGGTGTTGGAGAACCTGATCGGCCAGTTCCTGTTCAACAAGGCGGCTGAAACAGGCGCCGACACCGGCAAGAAGCCATGAGCGCACCTGACCGCCCCAAGCGCGAATACCGGAGCGCGCCGCACGAAGGCACTCCACTGGCTGCGACACCAACACGGCCAGGCCCGACATGGCTTTGTCGCGTCGGCGCGGCTGTGCTGCTGCCGCTTTTGATGCTGGGCGGCTGCGCCAGCCTGCCCGGTGAGGGCCAGAACCGCAACGACCCCTGGGAGAGCTTCAACCGCAAGGTGTTTGCCGCCAACGAGGTGGTGGACAAAGTGGCCATCAAACCGGCGGCCCAGGTCTACCAGGCCGTGGTGCCAAGCGTGGTGCGGGTTGGCGTGGACAACTTCTTCGGCAACATCGCCGATATCTGGAGCAGCGCCAACCTGTTGCTGCAGGCCAAGCCCCGCGCGTCACTCGAGACGGGCATGCGGGTGTTGATCAACACCACGCTGGGTGTGGGCGGCCTGGTGGACGTGGCCGACGACGCCGGCCTGGAGCGCAACGGCTACGAGGATTTCGGCCAGACCCTGGGCTACTGGGGCCTGCGCAGCGGGCCTTACCTGGTGCTGCCGTTGCTGGGCCCGTCCACCCTGCGCGACACTGCCGGCCTGGCCTTGGATTTCAAAGACTCCGGCATCAGCCTGGTCTGGAAAGAGCCACGCGACCGCAATGGGGCGTCGGTGCTGCAACTGCTCAATACCCGGGTGCAACTGCTCAACGCCAGCCGCATGCTCGACGACATCGCGCTCGACAAATACCTGCTGCTGCGTGACGCCTACCTGGCGCGGCGCAAAAGCCTGATCTACGACGGTGAGCCACCCGACGACGACGCCGCGCCGGCGGCCTTCAAGAAGCTGGTCGAGTGATCTGGTGTGTGAACGGCGCCGGCCGCTCGCGCGTTACATCAGCCAGGGCCGCCGGCCCGACACAAGAGGATGCATTCATGCTGCGACGTCATTGGATTTCTGCCCTGTCACTGGTTGCTTTTGCGCTGGCTGCGCCCACGTTGCATGCCGAGGCCCAGACAGCCGACGCCTTTGTCAAACAGGTGTCGACCGACGTGATGGACGCGCTCAAGGCCGACAAGGCCATTCAGGCCGGCGACGTGGGCCGCATCCGCGGCCTGGTGGACGCCAAGGTGATGCCGTTTGTCAACTTCCAGCGCATGACCGCCAGCTCGGTGGGCCCGCAATGGCGCAGCGCCACACCAGACCAGCAAAAACGCATGCTGGTGGAGTTTCAAACCCTGATGGTCAACACCTACTCGGGCGCACTGTCGCAGGTCAAAGACCAATCCGTGGTGGTCAAACCGCTGCGCGCCGGGGCAGACGCCGGTGAGGTGGTGGTGCGCACCGAGGTGCGTGGCAAGGGCGACCCGATCCAGCTCGATTACCGGCTGGAGAAAGCCGGTGACGGCTGGAAGATCTACGACGTCAACGTGGGTGGCTTCTGGCTGGTGGAGGCCTACAAAGGCCAGTTCGCCAAAGATCTGAGCGCGGGTGGGCTGGACGCGCTGATCGGCCGCCTGACCGAAAAGAACAGGTCGCTGGCAGCGGCGCCCAAGAGCTGATGGTCATTGTTGTGGGTGCAAACGCAAACGCAAACGCCGCCGGCGCATCCACCGTGATTGCACTGCCCGCCACCCTGACGATGAACGATGCACGCGCCACCCGCGCGGCGCTGGCAACGCAACTGGCCAGCGCCGAGTCGCCGGTGATCGATGCGTCCGGCCTGCAGGTGCTGGACACCGCCGCGCTGGCGGTGCTGCTGGATTGCCGGCGCCAGGCCGCAGCGCTGGGCCGCACGCTGCGCATCACCGGGGTGCCGCCCAAGCTGCTGCAATTGGCGCAGTTGTACGGCGTGGACCCACTGCTGGGGCCGTGATCAGGCTGGGCCTGGCGGGCTGGCAGGCCCCACATACCGCCGCTGCCGCAGGTTGCGCTTGATCTCCTGCAGCACCGGCCGCAGGCCTGGCCCCAGGCGCAGCGCCACACCGGTACACAGCACGTCAACAATCAGCAGGTGCAGCAGGCGCGACACCATCGGGCTGTAGCGGTCGTAGTCCTCGGGGTGGTCAGCGGCCAGCAGGATCTGGCTGTTGCCCAGCGCCAGTTGGGCCAGCGGTGAGCCACTGGCGGTGATGGCAATCACCGCGGCGCCTTTGCGACGGGCGATGTCGGCGGCGTCGATCAGGTCGCGGCTGCGGCCAGAGTTGCTGATGACCACCGCGCAATCGCCCGCGCCCAGCATGGTGGCGCTCATCACCTGCACATGGCCGTCGCTGATGGCCGCCGCATTGACACCCAGGCGGAAGAACTTGTGCTGCGCGTCCTGCGCCACGATGCCGCTGTTGCCCACGCCATAAAACTCGATGCGCTTGTGGGCTTGGCCACTGGCCGTGAGCGCGCTGATGGCCTGCTCAAACGCATGGCCGGCGGCGTTGTTGCGGTACTTCAGCATCGCCGCCACCGCGTTGTCGATCACCTTGACGATCAGGTCACCCGGCTTGTCGTCCTCGTCCACCGAGCGGTGCACAAACGGCACACCCTCATTCACGGTGCCGGCCAGCTTGAGCTTTAGGTCCGTCAAGCCGTCGTAGCCCACACTGCGGCAAAAGCGCACCACCGTGGGCTTGCTGACGTGTGACCGGTCAGCCAGCGCACTGACCGGCGATGCGGCAAAACTGCGTGGGTCGGCCAGCAGCAGCTTGGCCACCCGCTGCTCTGCCGGTGGCAGTGCAGGGATGGAGGCGCGGATGCGGTCAAGCATGGTGTTGGGATGCCGGGGTCATTGCTCTTCGTCCCAAGTGCAGCCGTCGCGCGCCACCATCGCGCTGGCCGCCGGTGGCCCCCAGGTGCCGGCGCTGTAGGTGCGTGGGCCGTTCGGGTCAGCGGCCCAGGCATGCAGGATGGGTTCGACCCAGCGCCAGGCTTGCTCTTGCTCGTCACTGCGCACAAACAGGTTCAGGCGGCCGGCGATGGCGTCCATCAGCAGGCGCTCATAAGCGCCGACACGCTCGCTGGCGAAGGCTTTGTCAAAGTCCAGGTCGAGTGAGACCGGCGCCAGCAACTCACCCTGGGCGCTGCCCTTGGCGGCCAGCAGGTGCAGCTCCAGCCCGTCCTCGGGCTGCAGCTTGATGACCAGCTTGTTGGCGCGTGCCGAGCCCGGGAAGATGGGGTGCGGCACACCGCGAAAGTTGACCACGATCTGTGAGCTTCGGCCCGCCAGCCGCTTGCCGGTGCGCAGGTAAAACGGCACGCCGGCCCAGCGCCAGTTCTGCACCTCGGTGCGCAGCGCCACAAAGGTCTCGCAGTGGCTGCCGGCCGGCACTTTCACTTCTTCCAGATAGCCCGGCACCGGCTTGCCGTCGATGGTGCCGGCCTTGTACTGGCCGCGCACCACATCGCGCATCACACTCTCGGCGGTGAAGGGCTTGAGCGAGCGCAGCACCTTCAACTTCTCGTCGCGGATGGCGTCGGCATCGTTGGTGGACGGCGGCTCCATCGCGATCATGGTCAGCAACTGCAGCGCGTGGTTTTGCACCATGTCGCGCAATGCGCCGGTTTTGTCGTAGTAATCACCCCGGGTGCCCACGCCCAGGCCTTCGGCCAGCGTGATCTGGATGTTGGCAATGCTTTCGCGCCGCCACAACGGCTCAAACAGCGCGTTACCAAAGCGCAGCGCCATCAGGTTTTGTACCGCTGGTTTGCCCAGGTAGTGGTCGATGCGGAAGGCTTGTGTTTCAGCAAACGCGGCGCGCACCACCCGGTTGATTTCTTGCGCGCTGGCCAGGTCATGGCCCAGTGGTTTTTCAAGCACCACGCGCACTTTGGGGCCGTTCAGGCCGGCGATGCCGAGTTGCTCACACACCACGGGGAACAGGTAAGGCGCGGTGGCCAGGTACAGCACCACGGTGTCGGCGTTGCGCTCATCCAGCCAGGTCTTCAAGCCGGCGTAGTGCGCGGGCTGTGACAAATCCATGCGCTGGTAGTGCAGCAGCTCGGCAAAGCGGGCAAATTCATCGTCGCTGGGGCGCTTGGCGCTTTCCACCTCGACAAAGCGCTCGCGGATGAAGGCCCGGTATTGCGCGTCACTGCGCTCGTCACGGGCCACCGCCAGAATGCGGCCGCCCGGTGGCAGCTTGCAGTGGCGGAAGGCCTGGAACAGCGCGGGCATCAACTTGCGCCAGGTGAGGTCACCGGTGCCGCCAAAAAAGACGAGATCGAAGGACATGGGCTGTGGTCTGGTCTTGGGGTGGGTGGATCACCGGGTGCGGCGACACGGTCGGCAAGTGCGGTGATGTAACTTAGTTACTCAATAGATGATGCATGAGTTTCTTTTGCCGGTCAATCGTTGGCGGCGGGTAGCGGGCCACGGCTGTCGTCACTGGACACGCCGTGCGGCCCCAACGCCAGGCTGCCCGGCCCCAACCAGCGGTTGCGGCTGCTGTGCACCACAGTGTCGGCAGGCAGCCGCTGATCCCAGACCCGCACAAACCAGCCGCCGGCGGCGCGCCGGTTGATGAAGGTGTTGTCGCGCAATGTCAGCCGGTTGACGGCCCAATGCGCACCCTCAGCGCCGTAAGACAGCATCACCGGGTTGCGGGTGTGCGGGCTTTGCACCACGGTATTGCCCTCCACCAGCGCCACACCACCGTTGGGCAGGTCAATCTCGTACGACGCCTCACCGCTGTGGCCGTCGTCCAGCCGGTTGGCGATCAGCCGAGCCTGCTGCGCACGCGACTTGACCAGGTGCCCACCCTTGCCTTGGCGCAGCAGGCAGCCGCGCAAAATAAACAGGCCGATCTGACCGACGTAAATCAGGTGTGGGGGCGGCGCCGCAGTCTCTGGCGCTTGGCTGAAGACGCAGTCGGTGACCTCCAGCACGCTGTGGCTGTCGTTGCTGGCCAGCACGCCGGTCTGGTTGTCATGAAAGCTGCAGCCCTGCAGCTGCAGCCGGCCGTGCTCAAAGCGGATACCGGCGCCGTTGCTGTCCGGCACCCGCGCACCCCGGAAGCCGATGTTGTGGATGCGGATGTCGCCGTCCCGCACCACCCAGATTGCCTTGCCCTCGGCATGCTGGCCGGCCGCGTCAAACACCGGTTGCGGGCCCAGGCCCACGATGTCGAGCCGGCGTTGGTGGATCACCGCCACATCGCCGCTGTAGGTGCCGGGCAGCACCTCGATGGTGTCGCCGTCGCCGGCCAGGCGCAGCGCGTCGGCAATGCGGGTCAGGGTCTCGCCCGGGCCGACGCGCCACGGCGGTTTGCTCTGCTGCAGCGGCTGCGCCGGCCGCGGCGGCGGGTCGCCTGCTGCGGGCTGCGCCTGCAGCCACTGGGGCGCCAGGGCGGTGGTCAGCAGCAGGCGGCGGGTGAGCGATGGCATCGGCATGCTTGCATTCTGGCCGCCAGCCTGCGTGGGCTGGCGTGGGCTGGCGTGGGCGGGTCCAGCAGGGTGCTGCCGGGTCCAACCGGGTCCAGCCGGGTCCAACCGGGTCCAGCCGGGTGCGGCCGGGTGCGGCCCGGCAGGTAACCCGGTTGAACCCCACTGCCCAGCCAAGCGGGTCTAATCCGGTGAGCAGCGCGCGGACAGCGCAAACCGGACGCACCACCATGCACCAACTCGAGCAGCTCAAGCAATTCACCACCGTGGTGGCTGACACCGGCAACTTCAAGCAACTGGCGCAATACACGCCGCAAGACGCCACCACCAACCCGTCGCTGATCCTGAAAGCGGTGCAGCAGCCCGACTACGCCCCGCTGCTGGCCGGCACCGTGGCCGCGCACCGCACTGCGCCGCTGGATGAAATGGTGGACCGGGTGCTGGTGCGCTTTGGGCTGGAGACGCTGCAGGTGGTGCCCGGCCGGGTGTCCACCGAGGTGGATGCCCGCTTGTCGTTTGATGCCCCCGCCACGCTGGCCCGGGCGCGCCGCCTGATCGCGTTGTACCAGGCCGCCGGCATTGGCCGCGAGCGGGTGTTGATCAAGATTGCCGCCACCTGGGAGGGCATCCAGGCAGCCAAAGTGCTGGCGCAAGAAGGCATCCACTGCAACCTCACATTGCTGTTTTCCTTTGCACAAGCGGTGGCTTGTGGCGATGCGGGTGTGCGGCTGATCAGCCCGTTTGTGGGACGTATCCATGACTGGCACAAGAAGCAGGCCGGCGCCGCGTGGGACGAGGCTGCCAATACCGGCAGCAATGACCCGGGTGTGCAGTCGGTCGAGCGCATCTACGCCCACTACAAGCGCTGGGGCATCGCCACCCAGGTGATGGGTGCGAGCTTCCGCAACGTGGGCCAGGTCCTGGCGTTGGCCGGTTGTGACCTGCTGACCATCAGCCCTGACTTGCTGGCCCAACTGCAGGCCAGTGAGGCGCCTGTGGCCCAGCGCCTGAGCGCCAGCGCCGCGCTGCAGTTGGATTTGCCTGAGCTGCACCACAGTGAAGCCACGTTCCGGTATGCACTGAATGACGACGCCATGGCCACTGACAAACTGGCCGAAGGCATCCGCGCCTTTGCGGTGGATTCGGCCAAACTGGATCTGTTGATCAAGGGGATTTGAGATGCACGCCGCTGACCTGCACGCTGCTGACAAACGATTCACCCGCTGCGACAGCACCGTGGCCTGGGCCGCGCTGCAAGGCCACTACCAGGCCCACGGCCGCGATCTGGATTTGCGTGAGGCCTTTGCCCGCGACCCGAAGCGCTTTGACGCTTTTGCAATGCAGGCGCCCGGGGTGTTTGCCGACCTGTCCAAAAACCGCTGGGATGTGTTGACGCGCAGGTTGTTGATTGAACTTGCCCGTGAATGCGGGCTGGAAGCGCGGCGTGACGCGATGTTGGCTGGCGCGCCCATCAACACCACCGAGGGCCGGGCCGTGCTGCACACCGCCTTGCGTGCGCCACCGGGTGGGCTGTTCAGCGATGAAGTGCATGGTGTGCTGGGCCGGTTCTTGGCCTTTGCCGAAGCGGTGCGCGACACCACCACCAGCGGCATCCGCCACGTGGTCAACATCGGCATCGGCGGCTCGGATTTAGGCCCGCAGATGGTGGTGCCGGCACTCGACGCCTACGCCCATCCCAAGCTGACCATGCACTTTGTCAGCAATGTGGACGGCCACGACATTGCCCCGGTGCTGCGCCGCATCGAACCCAGCGAGACGCTGTTCATCATCGCCAGCAAAACCTTTACCACCCAAGAAACCATGGCCAACGCGGCGGTGGCGCGGGCCTGGTTTCTGGCCAACGGCGGCACCGATATCGGCCGTCACTTTGTGGGTGCCACCACCAACTTGAAGGCCGCAGCCGACTTTGGCATCCACACCACCTTCGGCTTTTGGGACTGGGTGGGCGGGCGTTATTCACTCTGGAGCGCCATTGGTCTGCCCATTGCCATTGCCGTCGGGGCCGACAACTTCCGCGCCCTGCTGGCCGGCGCCCACACGATGGACCGGCACTTTGCCCAGGCCCCGCTGGAGGCCAACCTGCCGGTGCAACTGGGCCTGCTGGACGTGTGGTACCGCAACTTCCACCAGTTCACCAGCCGCAGCGTGGCGCCCTACCACCAGGGCTTGAAGCGGCTGCCGGCTTACCTGCAGCAACTGGAGATGGAAAGCAACGGCAAGCTGGTGGACTTGCACGGCCAGGCCTTGCCCTTTGGCACCAGCCCGGTGGTGTGGGGTGAGCCCGGCACCAACGGCCAGCATGCTTACTTTCAGATGCTGCACCAGGGCACCGATGTGATCCCGGTCGAGTTCATCGCGGTCAAGCACCCCAGCCATGCCTACCCCGATTTGCAAGCCAAGGCCCTGGCCAACTGCCTGGCGCAAAGCCAGGCGCTGATGCTGGGCAAAAGCACGGCTGCGGCGATGGCGGAAAAAGCGCCCACCGCCAACCGCGCGTTGAGCCCGCTGACGCTGGCGCAGCACCGCACTTTCCCCGGCAATCGGCCCAGCACCACCTTGCTGCTGGACCGGTTAACCCCCGCCACGCTGGGCGCGCTGATTGCGCTGTACGAGCACCGGGTGTTCACCAGCGGCGCGGTGTGGGGCATCAACAGTTTTGACCAGTGGGGGGTAGAGCTGGGCAAGGCCCTGGCCAGTGACTTGCTGCCGCGCTTGACCGATCCGGCCGGTGCGGGTGACGCCAGCGGGCTGGATGCGTCCACCGCCGGCCTGCTGGCGCGGCTGCGCGCCGCCTGATGGGCCTGAACAGGCCGAACCTCATGCATTTCGTCTTTGACTTTGGCCGCGTGCTGTTTGACTGGCAACCCGAGCGGCTGCTGCAGCGCCTGCTGCCGCAACGCGCGTTTGATGAGGCCAGCAGCGCGCACTGGGTGGCGCAGGTGTTCCAGGCCTACCAGGGCGATTGGGGCGACTTTGACCGCGGCAGCGTCAGCCCGGCCGACCTGGTGCCCCGCATCGCCAAACGCACCGGCCTGGCGCCTGCCGAGGTGCAGTTGGTGGTGGACGCGGTGCCGCAGAGCCTGCAACCCATCCCCGCCAGCTTGGGCCTTGCTGCAGCGCTTGCGGCAGCCGGGGCGGCCGATGTTTTTCCTGTCCAACATGCCCGCACCGTATGCCGACCATCTGGAGCAACAGCATGCCTTTGTGCGCCAGTTTGATGCCGGTGTGTTTTCGGGCAGGGTGAATTTGATCAAGCCCGAGCCGGCGATTTTCGCGCTGGCAGCGCAGCGTTTTGGCGTGCCACTGGGCGAGTTGCTGTTTCTCGACGACCACGGCCCCAACGTGACCGCCGCCCTGGCGGCAGGCTGGCAGGCGCTGCAGTTTCATGACGCGGCGCAGGCTGAGCGGGACATCCGCGCTGCGGGCTGGTGGCCAGCCACCGCCTGAGGCGGCGTGGCCGGCACCCGGGTTGATCCCAGGCCGTTGGTGGCCCCGCCGGCGGCACGGACCTGGCTTGCAGCGGTGACAATCAGCTGACCATTTGCTTAGGTTTTTGCACCGCAATCTGCGCCCATGAACGCTTCTGAACGGCTGGTCATGCCGGCCGATGCACCTGCCGCCGCCGCACCGGCCCCGCCCCCGGGGCCAGCCACCCAGGCCGCCGTGCAGGTGCGCCGTGCCAGCGTCATCTACCCGTCGGCCCAGGCCAATGACCCCCCGGTGCAGGCGCTGTCGCAGATTGACCTCAGCATCCAGCAAGGCGAGTTTGTGGCGCTGATCGGCCCGTCCGGCTGCGGCAAAACCACCTTGTTGCGCGTCATCGCTGATCTGGAGCCCATCAGCGCCGGTGAGGTGCTGGTCAACGGCATGACGCCGAAGCAGGCACGGCTGGCGCGGGCCTACGGTTATGTGTTTCAGGCGCCGGCCTTGTTCGCGTGGCGCACGGTGCTGGGCAACGTGATGTTGCCGCTGCAGATCATGGGCCGCAGCAAGCTTGAGGCACAGCAGGTGGCGCTGCAGCAACTGGAGCGGGTGGGACTGGTCGGTTTTGAGCGCAAATACCCGTGGCAGCTCTCGGGCGGCATGCAGCAGCGCGTGTCCATCGCCCGCGCCCTGGGGTTCGAACCCAAGATCCTGATGATGGACGAGCCGTTTGGCGCGCTGGACGAAATCACCCGCGACGGCCTGAATGAGCAACTGCAACAGCTGTGGCAGCGTGAGCGGCGCACGGTGGTGTTTGTCACCCACTCCATCGCCGAGGCCGTGTATTTGTCCACCCGCATCGTGGTGATGAGCCCCCGGCCTGGCCGCATCCTGCAGGTGATCACCTCCACCCTGCCGGACGCGCGCCACCTGGGCTTGCGTGACACGCCTGAGTTCATGGCGCTGGCCCACCAGGTGCGTGAGGGGCTGGCGCAAGGGCATGACGGGCACGGGGGCGCGCATGCGAAGTGAATTGCAGACGCAGCCCGGTCCCGGCAGGGCACGTGGCGCATGAAGCACACCCCGCCCACCTGGCGCCAGCAAGCCCTGCCGGTGGCCACCGTGCTGCTGGCCGCGCTGCTGCTGTGGTATGCCGGCGCGGTGGGCTTGAACGCGGCTGGCGCCATCGAGCGGGTGCTGGCACCCAATGGCCCGTACAGCCGTGCTGACCTGATCAGCACCACGCTCAACATGCAGCGCCCGGTGCTGCCCGCGCCGCACCAGGTGGTGGCTGATCTGTATGCCAGCCTGGCCGACTGGCCACTCGATTCACCCCGCAACCTGCTGTACCACGCGGCCGTCACCGCCCAGTCCACGCTGGTGGGTTTTGTGCTGGGCACGCTGCTGGGCGTGGTGTTGGCGGCGGCCATCGTCCATTCCCGCACGCTGGACCGGGCCTTGCTGCCGTGGATCGTGGCCAGCCAGACCGTGCCGGTGCTGGCCATCGCGCCCATCGTGCTGGTGATCCTGGGCAGCCTGGGGTTCTCGGGCATTGCACCCAAGGCCACCATCGCGATGTATTTGTGTTTCTTCCCGGTCACGGTGGCCATGGTGCAGGGCTTGCGCGCACCGCAGCGCATCGAGACGGAGTTGATGCACACCTATGCCGCCAGCCGCTGGCAAGCCTTCTGGCTGCTGCGCCTGCCGTCGGCGCTGCCGTTTTTGTTCCCGGCACTGCGCGTGGCGGTGGCCGCCGGCCTGGTGGGCGCGATGGTGGCTGAGCTGCCCACCGGCGCCCAGGCCGGGCTGGGCGCACGCCTGCTCACCGGCAGTTATTACGGCAATACGGTGGGCATCTGGTCGGCGCTGGTGCTCTCAGCGCTGCTGGGCCTGGGGCTGACGGTGGCCGTGGCCGGTGTCGAGCGGCTGGTGCTGCGCCGCCGGACGCCGGCATGAGTGACATCCGCATGCGTGACGTCCACCGAGCGCCGCTTGCGCCGCGCTGGCTGGTCGGGCTGCTGGCCATCAGCGCGTTGGCCGCCGCCGCGCTGCTGCACGCCGTGCCCACACCCGGCGCTGACAGCCCGGCGCCCACCATCCTGCTGCTGTGCGCCGCTGGCTTGCTGGGCCTTGCCGGTTTTGCTGTGCAGCAGGTGGCGGCACTGGATGGCCACCCCGCTTTCGGCCCGTTGTCGGCCGCGCTGTTTGGCGGTTGGGTGCTGTACTTCTGGCAACTGGGGGTCAGCTTGTTTGACGTGCCCCGCGTGCTGCTGCCCGCACCCAGCCTGATCGCCCAGATGCTGCTGGAGCGCTGGGACACGCTGGCGGCCGACTTTGTACAAACCGTAGGCAAGGCCGTGCTGATCGGCTGGGCGCTGGGCTCATGGCTGGGCTTTTGTGTGGGCGTGGCGATTGACCGCGCGCCGTTTTTGCAGCGTGGCCTGCTGCCACTGGCCAACCTGACCAGCACCGTGCCGCTGGTGGCGGTGGCGCCCATCATGGTGATGTGGTTTGGCTTCGAGTGGCCCAGCAAGGCCGCAGTGGTGGTGTTGATGACCTTCTTCCCCATGCTCATCAACACCCTGGCCGGCCTGCAGGCGGCGGGCGTGCTGGAGCGTGAGCTGATGCACAGCTACGCTGCCAGCTACCGCCGCACCCTGCTGCACCTGCGGCTGCCGGCGGCCATGCCGTTTGTCTTTGGCGCGCTCAAGATCAACGCCACACTGGCGCTGATCGGTGCCATCGTGGCGGAGTTTTTTGGCTCACCCACAGTGGGCCTGGGCTTTCGCATCAGCACCGAGGCGGCGCGCATGAACATGGGCCTGGTGTGGGGCGCCATCGTGGTGGCGGCCGTCACCGGCTCAGTGGCCTACGCGCTGCTGGTGGCGCTGGAGCGGCGGGTGGCGTTCTGGCATCCTTCAGTCCGGCACCGTTGATGCAGCTTTGAAACGCGTTTTCTCCGCTGGCCACCGCGCCAGCCCCTCAACAACTCAGGAGCGATGGATGACAACTTTCACAATCAAGGCCGCAGTGGTGGCCACCGTCTTGGCCACCACCGGCCTGGCCGCACAGGCCGCCGACAAAGTGGTGGTGCAGATGAAATGGGTGCCACAAGCACAGTTTGCCGGCTACTACGTGGCCGCTGCCAAGGGCTACTACAAAGACGCCGGGCTGGACGTGACCATCAAGCCGGGCGGCCCTGATGTCAGCCCCGTGCAGGTGCTGGCCGGCAACCAGGCCGACGCCATCGTCAACTGGATGCCCGACGCGCTGGCCGCGCGTGAGGCCGGTGTGCCGCTGGTCAACATCGCGCAGATTTTTGACAAATCCGGCCTGATGCTGACCTGCAAAAAGAGCAGCGGCGTGACGACCTCCAAAGACTTCAAGGGCAAAACCCTGGGCGTCTGGTTTGGTGGCAATGAGTACCCGTTCTTGAACTGGATGGGCAAGCTGGGCCTCAAGGTGGACACCGACGTGAAGGTGCTCAAGCAGGGCTTCAACGTTGACCCGTTGCTGCAAAACCAGGCCGCCTGCATCAGCACCATGATTTACAACGAGTACTGGCAGGTGGTGGACGCCGGTGTCAAGCCGGCTGACCTGGTGACGTTTTTCTACGAGAAAGAGGGCGTGGCGTCGCTGGAGGACGGCCTCTACGTGCTGGAGGGCAAGTTGAAAGACCCAGCCTTCAGCGCCAAGATGGCCAAGTTCTTGAAAGCCACCTTCAAGGGCTGGAACGACGCGGTGAAAAACCCCGAAGAAGCCGCCAAGATCGTGGTGGCGGCTGACCCGTCGGGCAGCGCCACCCTGGCGGTGCAAAAACGCCAGATGGAAAACGTGGCCACGCTGATCAGCAATGCCGGCACCGCCAAGATCGGCTACCTCGACCCCGCCGCTTACGAGCGCACGGTGAAGGTGCTGATGACCGGCGGCAGCACGCCGGTGATCAAGAAAGACCCGGGCAAAGCCGCTTACACCCATGCCGTGTTTGATGCAGCCATGAAGTAAACAGGCCTGCTGTGACCTGACTTGATGTGACCTGACTTGATGTGGCCCGGGCGGGCCGGTTTGCCGGCCCGCCCGCGCACCATGCCACAGCGCAAACTCAAGCCCCCCAGCGCCGAGGACGACGCCCGCAAGGGCGCCATCCGCCAGGCCAACGAGGCGCTGATCCTGGGTGCGGCCGAGCGGGTGTTTGCGCATGCCGGCTTCAAAGGCGCCACGGTGGCGGCCATCGCCGATGAAGCCGCGCTGCCCAAAGCCAATCTGCACGACTACTTTGGCA
>JANPOW010000481.1:0-10571 GCA_031428185.1 Betaproteobacteria bacterium
GGAGCTACAAGCTCGACAAGACCAAGATGTACTTTGCGCGCTGAAGCGCCAGGCGCCCGGGTTGCGGCCGATGCGGGACCCGCAGCGGCTTCGCGCAGAGTCCGCACTGCACAGCATCCGATCACCAACACGCTCAACCGGTCTGTCTTGGCACGCCGGGGTGTTTGGAACAACACGATCTCGGTGATGGCCTTGTCTTCGACCAGGCGCAACTGCTCGGCGGCGATTTCTTTCTTGGTGAAAAACTGTTCGCGTGCATCCAGCAGGTATTTGGGGCGCAAAAAGCTGCCCACGTGATCGGCGCGGAATGGGGGTTTGGTGCGGGCAGTCACGGTGGGGTCTGCTGTGAAACTTAGAGGTTGTTCAACGGTTCAATGGGACGACACGCCCAGCCATTGATCCAGCGGCGCCGGGTCATCCAACAAGGCCTGGCTCTCGGCACGGTAGGCAATGCTGCCGCGGTCCAGCACGATGCAGTCATCGGTGACGCCCAACACCATGTGCGGGTGCTGCTCCACCACGATGGAGCTCAAGCCGTTTTCACGCGCCACACGGCGGATGGCGCGCAGCAGCTCTTCAATGATGATGGGCGCCAGGCCCTCCAGCGGCTCATCCAGCAGCAGCAGCCTGGGGTTGAGCACCAGCGCACGGCCAAAGGCCAGCATCTGCTGCTCACCGCCTGACAACTGCGTGCCCAGGTTCTTTTTGCGCTCGGCCAGGCGCGGGAACAGGTCGTAGACACGCTTGCTGGTCCACGCACCCGGCCTGGCCACGGCGCTCAGGTTCTCGTCCACCGTGAGGGATTTGAAAATGTTGCGCTCTTGCGGCACCCAACCCAGGCCACCACCGGCCACGGCTGCGCGGGCGTAGACCGGCAGCGTGTGCAGCGCCTGGCCGACCAGCGTGATGCGCCCGGCATGCCGGCGGGTCACCCCCACCAGCGTGTCGATCAGCGTGGTCTTGCCAGTGCCGTTGCGGCCCAGCAGCGCCAGTGAGCGACCGGCTTGCAGGGTGAAGCTCACATCCGTCAGCACCACCGCCTCGCCGTAGCCGCAGGTCAGGCCTTGCACGTCCAACAACGCCTCAGCCATGCGCCATCCCCGCTGCCGGCCTGGCCAAGGATTCACCCAGATACACCGCCCGCACCTGCGGGTCAGCGGCGATTTGCGCCGGTGTGCCTTCAGTCAGCACCGTGCCATTGACCAGCACCGTCATGCTTTTGGCAAAGCTGAACACCAGGTCCATGTCGTGTTCGATCAGCACCACCGCCACCGTATCGGGCAGCGCGGCCACAGTGGCCAGGATGCCGGCCCGCTCAGGCCCGGGCACACCGGCGGCGGGTTCGTCCAGCAGCAGCACGCTAGGTTGTTGGGCCACGGCCAGCGCGATCTCCAGCAGGCGGCGCTTGCCGTAGGGCAATTCGGACGTGGCGCGGTCAGCAAACTCGGTGAGGCGGAACTGGGCCAGCAGGCGCGCGCATTCGGCCGCAATCTCACGGTCTGCCCCCATCGGCAGCCACCAGCGGCGTGCCCGGCCAAGCCGGCTGGCCACCGCCAGCGCCAGGCTTTGCAGCGGGGTGAGGGTGCCAAACAACTGGTTGATCTGGAAGGTGCGCACCAGGCCCAGTGCCACACGTTTGTGCGGCGCCAGTTGGGTGATGTCACGCCCGCCCAACACCACCCGGCCGGCGGTGGGCGCCAGCACACCGGTGAGCTGGTTGATCAGCGTGGTCTTGCCGGCGCCGTTGGGGCCGATCAGTGCGTGGCGCGCACCACGCCGAATGGTCATTGACACGTTGTTGGTGGCGGTGATGCCGCCAAACTTTTTCATCAAGCCGTGGGTTTGCAGCACGATGTCGTCGTGCATGGCGGTGTTGATGGCGTTGGTGATGGCGTTGGTGATGGCGACAGTCATGGCCCACCCCGCTTGAACCACGACCACGGCCGGAACAGCCGCTCACGCCCCACCAGCATCAGCAGCACCAAGAACAGGCCGATCCAGAAGGTCCAGTACTGGGCGGTGAAGGACGAGACAACGTCATGCAGCACCTTGAAAGCGATGGCGCCCACCAGGCCACCCCACAACCAGCCGGCGCCACCAATCACCAGCGCCAGCATCACGTCGGCACTGCGGTGGAACTCCAGCACGTCGAGTGACGCAAAACCGGTGGTCTGGGCCAGCAGCGCACCTGCCGCCCCGGCCAGCGCGGCGGCCAGCGTGTAGACCGCCGTCAACCGGCCCTGCACCGACAAGCCGATGGCCACCAGCCGCAGCCGGTTGTCCCGCAGCGCTTGCAGCGAAATGCCCAAAGGCGAATGGACGGTGCGGCGCAGCAGCACAAACGCGATGAACAACACGGTGAGCGAATAAAACGACGCGACGCGGGCGCCAAGATCAAAGTCAAAGCGGCCGACGAAGGGCACGGTCAACGGCCCCATCACCACACCCTGAAGGCCGTCAGTGCCACCCGTCAGGCCGTCAAACTTGTTGGCCAGCTCCAGCAGCACCAGCGCCACACCCATGGTCACCATCAACCGGGTCAAATCGGTGCCGCGCACAATCATCGGGCTGGTGATCAGGCCCAGCAGCGCACCCAGGCACGTGCCCACGGCCAGGCCCAGCAGCGGGTCGGCGTTGAGATGCTTGGCAAACAGCGCCGCGCCGTAAGCACCGACGCCAAAAAACGCGGCATGGCCCAGTGACACGATGCCGGCATAGCCCAGGATCAAGTCCAGCGACAGCGCAAACAGCGCCAGGATGGCGATCTCATTGACCAGCGCGGCATGCTGGCCGAGAAGCACCGGCACGGCCCAGATGGCGGCCCACAGCACCACCTCCCACGCCCGCCATTTGGACGGCGCCAGCAGCAGCTTGGCCGTTGTTGTTGGTGTTGTCATCGCTTGTTCTCGCGGGTGAACAAGCCGTGCGGCCGCCACAGCAGGATGGCGATCATCAGCCCATACACGATGAAGGCGCCCAGCTTGGGCAGGTAATACTTGCCCATCACATCGGCAATGCCCAGCAGCACTGCCGCCACCAGCGGGCCGGTGATGGAGCTGGTTCCACCCACCGCACAGACGATCAAGAAATACACCATGAACTTGAGTGGAAAGCTCGGGTCCAGGCCCAGGATGTCAGCGCCCAGCGCACCACCCAAACCGGCCAGGCCGGAGCCCACCGCAAAGGTGAGCAAGAAGATGCGGTTCACAGGGATGCCCAGCCCAGCGGCCACGCGCGGGTCGTCCACCGCCGCGCGCAGCCGGCTGCCAAAACGGGTGCGTGACAGCACCGCCTGCAGGCCCAGCGCCAGTGCCACGCAGCTGGTGATGATGAACAGCCGGTAGGCGCCCATGCCCAGCATCCAGGCGCCGGAGCCCAACTCAAAACGCTGGCGCAGCCAATCGGGCAGTTGCACGTTTTGCGGTGAGCTGCCCATGAAGAAGTCCACAGCCGCCACGGCCATGAAGGTCAAGCCGATGGAAAACAACACCTGGTACAGATGCGGCTTGCCGTACATCGGCCGGTAGATAGTGCGCTCCAGCAGCGCGCCGGCCACAGCGGTGACCAAAAACGCGGCCGGCAAGCAGGCCAGGAACGGCCAGCCGGCGCGCTGCATCAGGAGGATCAGCACGTAGCCACCCGCCATGGCAAACGCGCCGTGCGCCAGGTTGATGAAGTTCATCAAACCCATGGTTACGGCCAGCCCCAGGGCCAGCACAAACAACAGCATGCCGTAGGCGACGCCGTCAAACAAAAGGGTCAGCATGACGGTGCGGGCGAGTGTGTGCGCACACCCGGTGCGGCACCGGCCGGTGCCGCACCGGGTGCAACCGATATCACTTCAATTTGCCGGGGTCCTTGACGGCTTTGAGGGTGTCGAACTCGACATTGAACAGTTGCCCATTCACCCGCTCCACCTTGCGGATGTAGATGTCCTGCACGATGTCGCGGGTCTGGGCGTCAATCAACACCGGGCCGCGCGGGCTCTCAAACAACTGGCCCTTCATGGCGGCCAGCAGTGCGTCACCACCGGCGCCTTTGGTGGTGTCCAGTGCCTTGAAGATCACCCGCATGCCGTCATAACCCCCCACCGACATGAAGTTGGGCCTGAACTTGTTGGCGGCTTGAAAGTCGGCCACGTACTTCTTGTTGGCCGGGCTGTTGTGCGCGGCCGAATAGTGGTGGCTGTTGACCACGCCCAGCGCCACGTCGCCCATGTCGTTCAACTGGTCGTCGTCGGTCACATCACCGGTGGCAATCAGCTTGATGCCGGCTTTGTCCAGCCCACGCTCACCAAACTGCTTCATGAACTGCGCGCCCTGGCCTGAGGGCAAAAACACAAACAGCGCGTCAGGCGCCAGGTCACGCACTTTTTGCAGCACCGGTGCAAAGTCAGCGCCACGCAGCGGGGTGCGCAGCTTGTCGGTGATGCTGCCGCCGTTCAATTGAAACTGGCTGCTGAAAAACTTCTCGGCATCGTTGCCCGGGCCGTAGTCGGCCACCAGCGTGACCACTTTCTTGATCTTGTTCTTGGCCGCCCATTCGGCAATGCCGATGGCGGCTTGCGGCAGCGTGAAGCTGGTGCGCACGATGTAGGGTGAGGCCTCGGTGATGATGGACGTGGCCGCCGCCATCACCACCATCGGCGTTTTGCTTTGGGTGGCAATGGGCGCGGTGGCCAGGGCCAGCGGGGTCAAACCAAAACCTGCCAGCGCCACCACCTTGTCATTGACCACCAGCTCTTGGGCCAGGCGGCGGGTGGTGTCGGCCACACCCGCGTCGTCCTTGATCAGCACCTCCACTTTTTTGCCGCCGGCCTTGCCCCCGCTTTGCGCCATCCACAGCTTGATGGCAGCGTCGATCTGGCGGCCGGTGGACGCCGACGGGCCGGTCATCGGCAAGATGACGCCGATCTTGACGGTGTCGTCGGCGGCGCTTGCAGTGCCGCTGACCAGGGCCAGGGCGCTGATGCTGGCCAGGGCCAGCAGGGTATGGCGTCTTGTCATGCAGATGTCTCCAAAGGTTGGGCGCGTCGGGATTGTGCGTTGCCTGTCAGGCGCCGGGGGTTGGCGCTAGCCCTGCCTGTTCAGCCGCTTGTTCCGCTGCTTGTTCCGCTGCTTGTTCCGCAGTCACCCAACGGTCAATCACCCGCCGTGCATGCACACCACCAGCATCAATGTTGAGCTTGAGCAGTGGCCGGGCCGGCCAGGCACTGTGGTTGCGCTGCTGCTGCTCCAGCAGCTGCAAATCCTCGGTGAATATCTTGGCCTGGCCGTCGCGGATGGACGCGGTCAGCGCCTTGTCCTGCACATTGAAGTTACGCGCCATGCCCCAGAAGTACCAGATCGAGGTCTCGGTCTCGGGCGTGATGAAGCCCACCACGGTGCTGGACGCTTTGACGTGCGCCGGTGCGTCATAACCGCCCTGCCCGGCCAGCGCCACACCCACCTCGATCAGCACATGGCTGGGCGGCGAGAAGTGGCAGATCTGCCAGCGGTCCACCAACTGGTCATCGGGCAAGTGGTTGCCGCGCAGTGCCAGCTTCCAGAACGGTGGCGCCATCACCCGCTGCATGAAGCGGGCAGTGGTGACGTGGTCACCGTCGAACTTGGTGGTGGTGGGGGTTTCGTCGATTTCTTTCTGGCCGATGCTGCTGGCGTGCACATACGTCTCGTGCGACAAATCCATCAGGTTGTCCACCATCAGCCGGACCCCGCACTGGATGTGGAACAGGCCGCCGCCGTAAGCCCAGTCGGCGTTGTCGGCCCAGTCGCAGTGGTGGATGGTGGCCGCGTCAGCCAGTGCCGCGTCACCGGGCCAGACCCAGATGAAGCCGTGGCGCTGCAACACCGGATAGGCGCGGATGGCCGGGAAGTTGCGCACTCGCTGGCCTGGCATGTGGATGGTTTTGCCATCGCAGCCCATCTCCAGCCCGTGGTAACCGCACACCAGCTTGCCGTCCACCACACGGCCCAGCGACAGCGGCGCGCCGCGGTGTGGGCAAAATTCCTCCAGCGCGGCCACGGTGCCGTCGCCTGCCCGGTAGAACACGATGGCCTCGTTGCAGATGCGCCGGCCCAGCGGCCTGGCGTCAATCTCGGCCGGCGTGCAGGCCACGTACCAGGCATTTTTGGGGAACATGGTGGGCGCTCCTTGCGACATGTTGGGCGCTGCTCGTGCGTCAACAGCAGGCGCTTAAATCACGTTGGCGACGCGCCAACACCTCACGCCGGATCCAGCCCTTGGCCTCCAGCCGGGCGGCGATGTCGGCGGTGGTGGACGTGTCCAGCGCCACTTCACACGCCAGCGTCACCTGGTCGATGCCGGGCCGCGCTTGCAGCATGCGCAGCACGGCGTACTGCACCGGCGTCACGTCACGGCCCAGGGCGTCAAAAAAACATCGCCACCGCAATCTGCTGGGCCCGGCGGATCAGGTGGCCGGGCTGCTCATACAGGTCAATCGACAGCGAATCGCGCTTGGGGCTGGGCATCGTCACTTGCTTGGTGCAGGCGGCGGCGTGCCGCCGTCAGGCTCAGGCCGCAGGGGCTGCAGCCGCCTCACGGGCTGCGTGCCATTCCACCAGCCGGCCCATGTTGCCCAGCGATATCTGGTGGGCGTGGATCAAGCCCATCACACCGCTGCGCTGCAGTTGCAGCAAATCGGCGTCAGACAGGTCGGCCAGTTTTTGCTCGTCCACGGTCAAGAAGCCGTCCACCACCAGCGTGCTGCCATCGGGCAGGGTGGCATCAAAACGCATGTCGCGCAGCAGGTCTTTGTCTACCAGCATGGCGCCGGCCAGGCGCGTGCGGTCCACCTCTTGCTCAAACGTTTCCAGCTGCTTTTGCACACCGGTGGTGAACTCGGTAGGCGCACCGGCGGCATCAAACAAGTCTTGCCCAGTGGCACCGAACCCGGCCCACGATTCATCAAAGCAGACCACCATTTCGTCGGCCGACACGCGCGCCAGCGCAAACGGGTACAGGCGCAGCATGGCGGGTACGTAGCGCACACGCCAGGCGTCATGCTCGATGCACAGGTTCTGCCCGGCCTTGAGGCCAAACACCGCGATGGGTGCCACTTGCGGCTTGCCGTCGTCCCCGCTGCCGGCCTTGACCCAGACCACCGGAAAGTCTTTTGCGGCGTCGGTAAATTCAGTGCCAGCGACAAAAAAGGCGTTGAGATTGCGCATGGCCGTCATGTCGCGCGCAGTCAGGTCCAGCTTCAGGTTGCGGTGCTTGATGCGGTCCAGGGCAACCGCGTTTTTGTGCAGGTTCTCGTTGATCATGGCTTGGAATGTTGGGGTTCAAGGGGTGCGATGCGGCTTACCAGCACCTTGTCGACACGCTTGCCATCGAGGTCCACCACCTCGAAGCGCCAGTCGTCCCATTCGACCACATCAGTGGTGCTGGGCAGCCGGCCAAGCAAGAGCATGATCATGCCGGCCAGCGTGTTGTAGCGGCCACGATCTTCCTCAGGCAATTCACGGATTTCCAGCCTGTCTTTCATCTCGGGCACCGGGATCAGGCCGTCCATCAACCAGCTGCCGTCAGCGCGCCGCACCGCCCACGCATCGTCGGCGCTGGGTGGGCTGAACTCTCCGGTGATGGCCTCCAGCACATCACGCACGGTAATCACGCCCTGCACCGCGCCGTATTCGTCCACCACAAACACCAGCTCGGCACTGGTGCCGCGAAACTGATCCAGCAACTCCATGCCCGACAGGGTCTCGGGCACAAACACCGGGGCCTGCATCAGTGCGGCCAGGTCGGGCATCTCACCGCGTGACAGCGGCAGCAGCAGGTCTTGCGCCTGGATCACGCCCACCACATCGTCCAGCCCGTTGCGGCAGACCGGATAGCGTGAGTGGCCGTTGGTGGTCATCTGCTGCAGCAGCTCGGGCAGCGGTGCGCCCTGGTTGAGCCAGGTGATCTCGGTGCGCGGGATCATCATCGAGCCGATCTGCCGTTCATCCAGACGGAACACGTTGCGCACCATCTGGTGCTCTTGTGCCTCGATCACACCGGCGTCCAGGCCTTCTTCCAGGCTGGCGGCAATCTCCTCCTCGGTCACGCTGCGCGAGGGTGCGTTGCGGATGCCCAACAGGCGCAGCGTGGCCTCGGTGCAGGCCGACAGCAGCCAGACAAACGGCCGTGTGGCGGACGACAACATGTCCATCGGCCGCGCCACCAGCACCGCCACCCGCTCGGGATACATCTGGCACAGCCGCTTGGGCACCAGCTCGCCAAAGATGATGGTCAGGAAGGTGATGATCACCACCACCAAGGCGGTGGCCGTCAGCTCGGCGGCGCGTGGCCCCAGCACGGGCAGCGCGCTGTGAAACCAGTTGGCCAGCGGCTGCGAGAACGCCGCATCGCCCACGATGCCGTTGAGCACGCCGATGGACGTGATGCCGATCTGCACCGTGGACAAGAACTTGGTCGGGTCTTCATGCAGCACCTGCGCGGCCGCAGCACCCGGCTCACCGGCTTCCACCATCACTGCAAGGCGGGCCTTGCGTGAGGTTGTCAAGGCCATTTCGGACATCGCAAACAGCGCGTTGACCAGGATCAGGAACAGAAGTAGCGCAACGTCCATGGGGTGGCGCAGCGGTGGCGCCCCAAGATCAACACGGCGGCGAGCGTAGCAGAATCAGGTGATGCACTACCTCATTGGCGACCTGCAAGGCTGTTGCGACGCGCTGGACAATTTGCTGGCCAAGATCGGTTTTTCACCGTCGCGCGATCACCTGCATGCGCTGGGCGATCTGGTCAACCGGGGGCCTGCGTCCTTGCAAACCCTGCAACGCCTGCGTGGCCTGGGCAACGCCGCCACCTGCCTGCTGGGCAACCATGACCTGCACTTGCTGGCGCTCTCGGTGGGTGGCCGCAAGCCACAGCGCAGCGACACGTTGGGTGACATCCTGGCCAGCCCCGACCGCGCCGCGCTGCTGGACTGGCTGCGCCATTGCCCGCTTGCCGACACCGCCCACGGCTGGCTGCTGGTGCATGCCGGCGTGGTACCGCAGTGGGATGTGGCCAAGACATTGACACTGGCGCGTGAGGTGGAGGGTGTGCTGCAAAGCCCCACCATGGCTGATTTTTTGCGCCAGATGTACGGCAATGACCCCACCCGCTGGGACGACAGCCTGACCGGCGCCAGACGCTGGCGCATGGTGCTGAACGTGCTGACCCGGCTACGCTACTGCACGCCCGACGGCACGCTGGATTTCGACACCAAAGACAGCTCCGGCATCGCACCGCCCGGCCACCAAGCCTGGTTTGACATCCCAGGCCGGTTGACGGCAGGCACGCCGATCGCCTTTGGCCATTGGTCCACCCTGGGCTTGCAAATGCGCCCCGACCTGCTGGCACTGGACACCGGCTGCGTGTGGGGCGGCGCACTGACTGCCGTGCGGGTGGACGGCGGCCGGCGCGAGCTGATCCAGGTGGCTTGCGCGCAGGCACAAATGCCGGGTTGAACCCCCTCTGCGGCCCCGCCGCGCAATCCGTCCAGCGTCGGCAGGCGCAAAAACCCGCCTAGAATCGCGCGCTTCAAGTGGAAGCGTGGCCGAGCGGTTTAAGGCTGCAGTCTTGAAAACTGCCGAAGGGGTAACTCTTCCGTGAGTTCGAATCTCACCGCTTCCGCCAATATTGAGTTGATGCGCAAAGTCTTTAAAATCAACAAATTACGTGATATTTCAGCGAAAAAGAAAAGTGCCCTTCGGGGCACTTTTTCGTTGGCGAAGGTAACTTTCTGAACGCCCAAGAGGCGGTTTATGGCCGTGGCACCTGCGCGGGAACCACCTCTCCGCACACGCTGCAACAACGTGCAGCCGGTATGTGTTCACGCCCCCCCCCACCGCAGCAAGTCTTGCTGTAGTTAAGCGCAAACCGCAGCCCGGACGGCGCCGCAGCGCCGCAGCGGCTCAACCCGTCGGAGCGGCAGCCAAAGGGCTTTGGAATCAAGCTCGGCGGCGTGGTGAACCGCACCGGGTTTCGAGGAGGCCTGTTGGCCTGAGTCAGACCGGGTTGGTCTGACGCTCAAATTGCTTGTTTGGCTTCTGGGATTCTCTCTCTTTGAGCCCCCCCGCAGGGGTCGCCGGAGGCCCCCCGGTTGGGCCATGTACTCATGGTTCAACCCTACTGCTGCGCTGCCTCTCGGGCAGGCGTGTTTGTGAAGGAAGCCTGCGCCTGCTGGCGCCAGTGGTTCGCTTCGGCCTCGGCCGGCGGGATGTGGCCGATGGGCTCCAGCAGGCGATGGTGGTTGAACCACGAGACCCACTCCAGCGTGGCCAGTTCGACCGCCTCGCGGGTCTTCCAGGGTCCGCGCCGGTGGATGATCTCGGCCTTGTACAGCCCGTGTGAACGACGGTCAGGATCCGCGCTTATTCGCTGGGGAGGACGCGGTTTTGCACCGAGAGCAGGCTGCGAACCTCACCGGTTGAGGCCTGCGTTTTGGTTGATTGATATCTGAATCGAGGCCCCTGCCAGGCCGCCGGAGGCGCCTCGACCGGGCGTGTACACACGTTCGGTCCAGGGACCGCGGTGACGGGTTCAGAGTGGAATTGGAC
>JANPOW010000482.1:0-2060 GCA_031428185.1 Betaproteobacteria bacterium
GCTGCGAAACGGCCTCAGCGGTCCATTTTTTACCGGCTTTTTGTCCCATAGTTGAACTATGGGCCTGCAAATCCGGCAAAAACTGTCCTCGCTGGGGCCGTTTCTCGCTATCGACGCCCCAAGTCCGACAGGCTCCTAGCCGGCTACCATCCAGCGCACATTGCTGCGTGGAGACTTGCATGATCGCCCTCAACCTCTCGGTCAACGGCCAGGCCGTGACCACCCAGGTGGCCGCTGCCACCCTGCTGATCGACCTGCTGCGTGGGCCGTTGGCCCTCACCGGCACCCACACCGGGTGCGACACATCCCAGTGCGGTGCCTGCACCGTGCTGGTGAATGGTGAAGCCGTCAAAAGCTGCAGCCTGCTGGCCGTGCAAGCCCAGGGCTGCAGCGTCACCACGGTGGAGGGCCTGGCCATCGGTGAAACGCTGCACCCGCTGCAGCAAGCCTTCATGGACTGCCACGGCCTGCAGTGTGGTTTTTGCACCCCCGGCATGTTGATGACCAGCGCCTGCCTGCTGGCCACGACACCGCAGCCCAGCGCGGCGCAGATCGGCCACGCGCTGGAGGGCAACCTGTGCCGCTGCACCGGCTACGTCAACATCGTGGCGGCAGTGCAGCAGGCGGCGGCTGTGATGGCGCGGGGGCAGGCATGAACGCCCCCATCGCAGCGGCCAAGTTTGGCAGCGGCCACACGGTGCGCCGCATTGAAGACCCGACCCTGATCACCGGCCGTGGCCAATACGCCGACGACATCACGCTGCCCGGCCAGACCCATCTGGTTTTTTTGCGCAGCCCCTACGCCCACGCCCGCATCACCAGCGTGGACACCAGCGCGGCTGCGGGCATGAGCGGCGTGCTGGCGGTCTACACCGGCGCCCAATTGATGGCCGCCGGGGTCAAAGCCCTGCCGGCCCCCGCCCCCTTCCCCAGGCCGGACGGCACACCCGGCACGTCGGCGCCACGCCGGGCGCTGGCCCACCAGCGGGTGCGCTACGTGGGTGAAGCGGTGGTGGCGGTGGTGGCTGAGTCGATTGAGCAAGCCCGCGCCGCCTGTGACGCGGTGCTGGTGGACTACGACGAGCTGCCGGCCGTCACCAACGTGTTTGCCGCCATGCGCCCCGGCGCGCCGCAGTTGTGCGACGGCGCGCCCGACAACATCGCCGCCGCCATGCGCCACGGCGATGTGGCCGCCTGTGCCGCTGCCTTTGCCGCTGCGGCCCATACCGTGGTGGTGGATGTCGACAACCAGCGCCTGGCGGCCAGCCCGATCGAGCCACGCTGCTGCAATGCCGCGCTGGGTGCCCCGGGCGCGCCCGACGCTGGCCGCCTGGCGGTGCGCCTGTCCAGCCAGATGCCCACCGGCGTGCGCAATAGCCTGGTGGATGCCATCCCCGGCCTGACAACCGAAACCGTGCGCGTGCTGGTGGGTGATGTGGGTGGTGGCTTTGGCATGAAAACCGGCATCTACCCCGAAGACATTGTGGTGGGCTACGCCGCATTGCAGCTCAAGCGCCCGGTCAAATGGCGCGCCGACCGGATCGAGGAGTTTCTGGGCGCTGCCGCCGGCCGCGATGTCACCAGCCGTGCCGAGCTGGCGCTGGACGCAAGCGGCAAGGTGCTGGCCTTGCGGGTGCGCGGCTACGCCAACGTCGGCGGTTATGCGGCAGTGGTCGGTGTGGCGATCCAGGTGCTGATCGGCCCCTGGGTGTCCACCAGCATTTATGACATCCCCACGGTGGACCTGCAGTTCACTGCCGTGATGACCAATACCACGCCCACCGGCGCCTACGGGGGCGCCGCCCGGCCCGAGGCCATCTACCTGACCGAGCGGCTGATGGACGCCGCGGCCCGCAAACTGCGGCTCGACCCGGCGGAGTTGCGCCGCCGCAACATGATCCGGCCCGAGCAGATGCCCTACAAAAACCCGCTGGGTCAGCTTTACGACAGCGGCGCGTTTGCGCAGATCCTGGACCAGGGCCTGGCCTTGGCCGACTGGACCGGTTTTGCCACCCGCCGCGCCGAATCGCATGCACGCGGCAAGCTGCGCGGCCGTGGCA
>JANPOW010000483.1:0-18134 GCA_031428185.1 Betaproteobacteria bacterium
ACACCGACCACCTGGGCAACCGGGTGCAGCAAGCGCGCGAGGTGCTGCTGGCGCGTGAGCAGCGGGTGGCGGCGGTGCAAAAACTCATCCAGCGACGCCTGGCCGAGCTGCAAAAGATCAGCGCCCGGCGCGACCAGCGCAACACCGACGACGCCGCGCAGCGCGCCCGCAGGGTGAGCCTTGCGCGCACCGACCCGCCGTTCTGACCCCCGGCCCCACCCCCGGCACCCCCCTGGACCCGCCATGCTGCAAAACGCCATCCACCTGCTGCAGGCGCTGCTGGGCCGCGCCGAGGCCGAGCGCAACACGGCGGCCGCTGTGCTGCGCCAGGCCGAGCTGGCCCAGCAGCAAGCCCAAGCCCAGGCGCGTGACCTGCAGGACTACCGCAGCAGCTACAACCAGCGTTGGACCGAACACTTCCGCAACAGCGGCACGCCCACCCTGCTGCACTGCCAGCACGGCTTTGGCCAGCGCCTGGACCACGCCATCAGCAGCCAGACCCGCAACACCGACCACCTGGGCAACCGGGTGCAGCAAGCGCGCGAGGTGCTGCTGGCGCGTGAGCAGCGCGTGGCTGCGGTGCGCAAACTCATTGAGCGCCGCCAGGCTGAACTGCGCAGCACTGCCGACCGGCGCGACCAGCGCAACACCGACGACGCCGCGCAGCGTGCCCACAGCCTGGCCAGCGCCCAGGCCAACCGCACGCTGCCAGCGCGCTAGGAGTGTGGGCGGCAGAAGAGATCGACGCGAAACGGGTGGGGCGAGAGCCCAATTTGGGCCCGGATTTGAGGCGCGTACCCGTAGGTACGCCACGAAAATCCGGGACAAAGTGGGACTCGACCTCGCCCGTTGCAGCCGATTTCGTTCTGCCGCCCACACTCCTAGGCCCACGCAACAGCACCGCACCGCGTGGCAACTGCCGCCAGGCGCAGCACCCGGCCCATCACTGATCACCCGCCAGACAAAGACTGTCCATGCTCAACGCCCTGCCCAGCCCACTGCCTGCCGCCGCCAGCACCAGCACCAGCGCCAACAGCAACGATCACAGCCTGGCCGCCAGTGCCAAACGCCAGGTGGCCACGCCTGACAGTGGGTTTGCAGCCCTGTTGCAGCGCCAGGCCGAGCAGCGCGGCAGCACCCAACGGCTGCAGCACAACCGGCTGGCCGAGCAGCGCCAGGCTGACCTGCAGCGCCCCAGCGCACCTGGCAGCAGCCTGGGCCAGCGCCCAGCCGAGGCGCCCGACTCAACGGCGCCAGACCGCCGCACCAGCCGAAGCGCCAGCCGCAGCGCCGCTGCCAGCGCCTTGCCGGGTGACAGCACAGCGCCTGGCCTGGCTGCGCTGGCTGCGGCCACCAGCACCGCCGGCGCGGCGGGCAACGCCGTGCCGGCAGCCGGCGGCAGCACAGCGCCGCAGCACACCAGCGACGCCGCCGGCCAGGCGCTGCTGCCGGGCCAAACCAACCCCTTGGCTGAGCCGCCCAGCACGGGCGCGGCCAGCGCTGCCAGCGCCACCCCGTCCAGCCCAGACGCCGGCCCGGACAGCAGCCCTAAGGCCAACGCCGCAGGCCAGGCCGGCCAACGCAGCCTGGCGGCTGCCGCAGCCGGCCGGCTTGCTGATTCAGGGCAGCCCGGCAACCCGACGGCGCCGGGCCAGCCCGGCCCTGCGACGCCAGGCGCACGCCAGCCCGATGCCACCCACCCGGCCACCCGCCCGGCCACCGGCCCGGCCACCCCCGCCAGCAGCCACAGCGGCGGCACAGGCAAGCCAGCCGGCAGCGACAGCCCGGACACGGCCGCCAGCACAGGCGCTGGCCACAGCGGCACGGCGCGTCGGCGCGCCGAGAGTGACAGCAGCGACGGCAGTAGCCCGCTTGATATCACCAGCGCTGCCGGCAGCGCACCAGCCGGCCGGGCCAGCCTGCAAACTGCCACCCCGGTTGTCAGCCAGGCTGCTGACCAATCCGCCGCCCAGGCTAGCGCCCTGACCGCCGCAGCCCAACACAGCATGGACGGCAACCGGATGCCCAGCAGCCGCAACCCGTCCAGCGGCAATACCAGCCCACCAAGCCAAGCCGGCGTGGACGGCCCCACCGGCCGCAGCGGGCCCGGCACCACCACCACCACCACCACCAGCACCAGCCGCGGCGCCAGCAGCGACGACCCGCCAACAGCGGCCACCGCGACCGCCCGCGCCGACCAGCAACTCCCCACCAGCGCAGCCGCAACCGCCGCCGCATCAACTGCCACGACCACCAGCGCCGCTGCCCAGGCAGCCGCCGCGCCACAAGCAAGCAGCGGCCACAGCGTGGACGGCAGCCCCGGCAGCGCAGGCGACCCGGGCACGCCGCGCCTGGCCGACGGCAGTGCCGACCGCCGTGTGGACGCCAACCCGGTAAACCCCGCCCTGGCTGCAGGCCAGACCAGCCCACTGGCCAACAGTGGCCAACCCGCAGCAGCCGGCAACAGCCCGGTGGCCGAGGCCCGCATCAGCGCACCCCTGATGAGCCCGGACTTTGCGCCCGCGCTGGGCAGCCAGCTCAGCCTGTTTGCACGCGACGGGATGCAAAACGCCAGGCTGCAGATCAACCCGGTGGAGATGGGGCCGATCACGGTGCAGATCACGCTGGACGGCAGTGCCGCCCGGGTGGACTTCCAGGCCGACCGCGCCGCCACCCGTGACGCCATCGAGGCGTCCCTGCCCGCCCTGGCCAGTGCGCTGCAGGACACCGGCTTGACGCTGAGCGGCGGTGGTGTGTCGCAGCAGCAGCCGGGCCGCCAACACGCACCCGACCCCGGCACCGCCCCGCCCAGCTGGGCCGGCAACAACCGCCGGACCGACCCCGATGCGCCAGCCGCCGGCCTGGGCCTGGGCCGGGGCCCACTGCGCGGCGCCCCACGTGGCCTGGTCGACCTGGTGGCCTGACCGCGCTGCCGCACCCGGCTGGTTGACGCGCCGGCCGGCACCGGCCACACCTGGCCGGCCACGGGCTGGCTTGGTCACCTCCACCGGCGGCAAAACACGGCGCTTTGCCCCGCTGTTCGGCGCATGGGATGGGCCTGGCCTCCGAATAATCAGCGCAGGGGGCCACGCTGTGCCACTGCTGCATGCCCCCCGCTGACCCAGAGGAGTCCTGCATGTCCGCTGCACCCGCCGCCGTCCCCGACGCCGCCGCCGCCGCCGCCAAAGGTGGCAAGAAAAAGTTGATCATCATCATTGCCGCCGTGCTTGTGCTGGTGCTGGGCGGTGGCGGCGCGGCCGTGCTGCTGCTCAAGAAAAAGCCGGCCGACAGCGAAGAAGACGTTGCCGACGGTGGCCACGCCAAGCCCAAGGCCGAGTCGCATGAGCCGGCCAAGCCCAACGTCAAGCGTGACCCCAAGCACCCGCCCGCGTTTGTGCCGCTGGACCCGTTCACCGTCAACCTGGCCGACAAGGACAGCGAGCGTTATGCCCAGATCGGCGTGACGCTGGAGATCGCCGACGCCAAGGTGGCCGACGAGCTGAAGATCTACATGCCGGCCATCCGCAACAACATCCTGATGGTGTTGTCGCACAAAACCGCCGCCCAGTTGCTGACCCGCGAAGGCAAGGAGAAGGTGGCCAAGTCCATCCTCTACGCTGCCGTGCGGCCGCTGGGCTACGACATCGACGAAGACGAAGACGACGAGGACGAAGCCGCTGCGGCCGACGCGCCCAAGAAGAAGAAAAAGAAGAAAAAGGCCGCCCCCACCAACCTGCCGGTGTCGGCCGTGCACTTTTCGAACTTCATCGTCCAGTGAATATCTCCCCCCCCCGTTGCGCCTTCGGCGCTCCCCCCCAGGGGGGCGCCGCCAGTGGCCCGGCAGAGCCGGTTCCACGGCGTCTGCTTGTTGAGGTTCGCAGCGACTTCTGCGTCTTTGCGGCTTCACACGCACAGCCATGAACCAACAGATCCTGTCGCAGGACGAGGTGGATGCGCTGTTGCAGGGCATCACTGGCGAGAGCCAGAAGCTGGAGACCGAAGAGGTCAAGACCGAAGGCATCCGCGACTACAACATCGCCAGCCAGGAGCGCATCGTGCGGGGGCGCATGCCCACGATGGAGATCATCGGTGAGCGCTTTGCGCGCAACATCCGGCTGGGGCTGTTCAACCTGGTGCGCAAAAGCCCGGAGGTGTCCATCGGCGGCGCCAAGGTCCTCAAGTACAGCGCGTTTTTGCGTGAGATCGTGGTGCCCACCAACTTCAACATCGTCAGCGTCAAACCGCTGCGGGGCAGCGGGCTGATCGTGTGTGACCCGTCGCTGGTGTTTGCGGTGATTGACGCGCTGTACGGCGGCAGCGGCAAGTACCACACCCGCATCGAGGGGCGGGTTTTCTCGGCCACAGAAATGCGCGTGATCCAGCGCCTGGTCAACTGCATCATCACCGAGTACGCCAAGGCCTGGAGCGGCATCTATCCGGTGGAGCTGGAATACCAGCGCAGCGAGATGCAGCCGCAGTTCTGCAACATCGCCACCCCCAGTGAGGTGGTGGTGGCCACCAGCTTCACGCTGGAGATTGGCGACACCACCGGCACAGTGCACTTCTGCATCCCCTACAGCACGCTGGAGCCGATCCGCGACGTGTTGTATTCGGCCATGCAGGGCGATGCCGAGCCGGACCGGCGCTGGGTCAAGCTGCTCAAAAAGCAGATCCAGTCGGCCGATGTGCCGCTGGTGGCCGAGCTGGCCACCGCACGCGCCACGGTGGAGCAACTGCTGAGCCTCAAGCCGGGCGATTTCATCGAGCTGGACCTGGAAAAAATGATCCAGGCCAAGGTGGACGGGGTGCCGGTGTTTGACTGCACCTACGGCACCTCCAACGGCAAAAACGCCATCAAGATTGACCGCTTGCTGACCGGCGCCGACGCCGGCTGGCTGGGAGAAGCCCATGAGTGATGAATCCAACGCCGGCATGTCCGAAGAAGACCGCATGGCCGCTGAATGGGCGGCCGCGCTGGATGAATCCAAGCCCGAGCCGGCCGCACCGGCGGCCGCCAGCGCGGTGGCCGTGCCGGGTGTGTCGGTGACGGCCGCGTCCTTCACCAATTTCTCGGACGCCCCGGCGGCTGTGGCCTCAGGCAACGACCTGAACATGATCCTGGACATCCCGGTGCAACTGACCGTGGAGCTGGGCCGCACCCGCATCCCCATCAAGCACATCCTGCAACTGGCGCAGGGCTCGGTGGTGGAGCTGGAGGCCCTGGCCGGTGAGCCGATGGACGTGCTGGTCAACGGTTATCTGATCGCCCAGGGCGAGGTGGTGGTGGTGAACGACAAGTTCGGCATCCGGCTGACCGACATCGTGACGCCGAGTGAACGCATGCGCCGCCTTTCGAGAACCTGAGCTGAGCATGAACCCACCCTCCATGCTTGGCCCGCTGGCCGCTTTTGCGTTGATCGTGGCGCTGATCCCCGCCGCGCTGTGGTTGCTCAAACGCAGCCGGCTGGGGCCGTTTCAGGGCAGTGGTGGCGCGGGCCCCGTGCGGCTGGTGGCCGCGCTGCCACTGGCGCCCAACCAGCGCATCGTCACGGTGGAGGTGGGCGCGGGGGACGAGCGGCGCTGGCTGGTGCTGGGTGTCAGCCCCACCAGCATCCACACCCTGCACACCATGCCACCGCAAGCCGAAACCAGCACAGCACTGCCCGGCCCGCTGCCACTGTTTGCGCAACTGTTGTCGCGCCAGCAGGCTGTTAGCCGGTCCACACCCACATCCACACCCACCACCGGGGGCTCGGATGCACGCTGACCAGCGCCCAAATTTTTGGCTCAACAGACGCCGCGTCGGCCTGGGCCTGGGCTTGTCGGTGTTATCGGCCATGCCCGCAGTGGCTTTAGCGCAGAGTAGTTCCGGCCCCGGCTTGCCGCTGCTGGTGGGCCAGGCGGCGGGTGGCACAGCCTATTCAGTGCCGGTGCAGACCTTGCTGTTTTTCACCGCACTCAGCTTTTTGCCGGCCTTGCTGCTGATGATGACCGGCTTCACCCGCATCGTCATCGTGCTCAGCCTGCTGCGCCAGGCCCTGGGCACCCAGGCTGCGCCGCCCAACCAGGTGATCGTGGGCCTGAGCCTGTTTCTCACCTTCTTTGTCATGTCGCCCACGCTGGACAAGGTCTACGCCGAGGCCTGGTTGCCCTACGCAGCGCAGAAGATTGAATTCCCCGCTGCGGTGGAGCTTGCGGCCAAACCGATGCGCGCCTTCATGCTCAAGCAGACCCGGCACAGCGACATGCAGTTGTTTGGCCGCCTGGCCAAGGTGCCTGATGCGGTAAAGGGTGAGGACATGCCGTTCTCGGTGCTGGTGCCGGCGTTTGTCACCAGTGAGCTGAAAAGCGCGTTCCAGATCGGCTTTTTGATCTTCATCCCGTTCCTGATCATCGACATGATCGAGCCAGCGTGCTGATGAGCCTGGGCATGATGATGTTGAGCCCGGTGCTGGTGAGCCTGCCGTTCAAGCTGATGCTGTTTGTGCTGGCGGATGGCTGGAATTTGCTGTTGGGTTCACTCGCCGCTTCATTTGCAACTTAGACAAAAAGGTTCGCCGCCGGGCCACCCCAAGGCAAACGCTCCCCTCGGGGGGGGGCGACGCCGACGGTGTCTCGGGGCCAAAATTTTCATGGGCAGTCAACAGGCTTTTCAACTGGGCCAGCAAGGCCTCTACATGCTGCTGCTGGTCAGCGCGCCGGTGTTGTTGTCGGTGCTGGTGGTGGGGCTGGTGGTCAGCATCTTTCAGGCCGCCACCCAGATCAACGAGGCCACGCTGAGCTTTGTGCCCAAGGTGCTGGCCGCCGTGGCGGTGCTGGCCATTGCCGGGCCGTGGATGTTGACCATGCTGGTGGAGTACATCCAGCGCACCCTGCTGGCCATCCCCACCATCGTGGGCTAAAGGCGCACCAACGGCAACCCATGTTCAGCTTTACCGAAGCCCAGATCCTGGCCTGGTTGACACCGCTGCTGTGGCCGTTTTTGCGCATGCTGGCCTTGCTGTCTGCGCTGCCGGTGTTCAGCCAAAAATCGGTGCCCTTGCGCGTCAAGATCGGCCTGGCCTTGTTTGCCGCGCTGGCCGCACAGGCCTCGTTGCCGGCCATGCCGGTGCTGGCGCTGGATTCCCCCGCCGCGCTGCTCAACGTGTTGCAGCAGGTGCTGGTGGGTGTCACGCTGGGCTTTGCGGTGCGGGTGGTGTTTGCCGCGCTGGAGCTGGGCGGTGAGCTGATCGGCCTGCAGATGGGCCTGAACTTTGCCGGCTTCTTCGACCCCGCCACCGCCTCACAAGGCACCGCCAGCGGGCGCTTCTTCGGCACCATGGTGGCGTTTTTGTTCATCCTGGGCAATGGCCATCTGGCGCTGATCGGCGCGCTGGTACACAGCTTTGAGGTGTTTGCGGTGGGCGACGAGCCGTTTGCCTTTTTGCGCCGCACCCAGCCGCAGCAGTGGGGCAGCGCGCTGTTCATGCTGGGCCTCTGGATTGCGCTGCCGCTGGTGGGCATGCTGCTGTTTGTCAACCTGGTGCTGGGTGTCATCTCGCGTGTGGCGCCGCAGATCAGCGTGTTTTCGGTGGGCTTTCCGGTCACGCTGTCGGTGGGCCTGATCGGCATGCTGGTCACGCTGCCGCTGCTGGAGCAGCCCTTCACCGCCGCGCTGGACGGCATGTTGGCGCAGTTCCGCTAACGGCTGGCCAGACGGGCTTGGCGCGCCGGCCCGACTGGGGGCTTCAGTGGCCCGGTGTGCGCGCCGATAAGCACGTTGACACCGTGCAGGCAGACGCGCCCGCCGGTGCACTTGTCACCACTTGACGCCGCCACCAACGGCGCTGCCACCATGCCCCATCTGCAAAAGTACTTTGCCCAGGCCGCCGCCCTGCCCGCCATGCCCGAGGTGGCCCACCGCCTGCTGCGCAGTTTTGAGCGCGAAGACCTGGCGCTGGGTGAGCTGGCCGCGCTGATCGGGCAAGACCAGAGCCTGTCCGTCAAGGTGCTGCGGCTGGCCAACTCGGCCCGCTACAGCCCGCGCCAGGCCATCGCCACGCTCAAAGACGCCGCCGCCAGCATCGGCCTGCAAAGCATGCGCGACCTGGCGTTGTCGGCCTGCGTGGCCGGGGCTTTCCCGATCAGCAAGGGCTTTGATCGGCTGCGCTTCTGGCGCCATTGCCTGGCCACGGCCGGCAATGCCCGCACCCTGGCCCAGGCTTGCGACCTGGACGGCGACAGCGCCTACATGGCCGGCATGCTGCTGCGCACCGGTGAGCTGCTGATGCTGATGAGCGAGCCCGGGGCCATCGCGCTGGCCCAAGCACGCGCTGACGCACCCGACAGCCTGCTGGACCACCAGCGTGCGCTGCTGCACTGCACCCACGC
This sequence comes from Betaproteobacteria bacterium, assembly GCA_031428185.1. Lineage (GTDB taxonomy): Bacteria > Pseudomonadota > Gammaproteobacteria > Burkholderiales > Burkholderiaceae_C > Pseudaquabacterium. The sequence continues at coordinate 8,371 of JANPOW010000483.1, forward strand.
CGAGGTGACCGCCGAGCTGGCCCGGCGCTGGAAATTCCCGCAGGTGATGGTGGACGGCCTGCACGCCGCCGCCGACCCGATGGCGGCACGGCCGTTTTCACGCCTGGGCGCTGTGCTGCGCCTGGCCAGCGTGATGAGCGACGCCGGCCACCTGGGCCTGCCCGCCGTGTCCACCCTGCTCGACACCCAGCCCGAGTTGGTGGCCCACCTGCACCTGGACCTGGACTGGCTGGTGGCGCACCTGCAGCCCTACGACACGCTGACGTCGGGGGTGGATCAACTGTTGCATTGAGGCGGCCGGCAGCGACCAGCGCGGTGTCGCGACCCTCGCAAGGGCTACCTGACCGGCACCTGCAGCCAGTCCCTGGCAACCGCACGGATGCTTTGCGCCCAATCGGTCGTGACCTCCCGGTCAGTCCCGAAAAAACGCGCCAGGTGCGTCTTGGTGATGTGCGGGTTGTTCAGCGTGGCACCACGTTGGGCGATGTACAGCGCACGCCGCTGCAAGATACGCAGCATTGCTGCCGGCGAATAAGCGGGCCGCTTGTCAATCGACATGTCTGCCGCCTGCTCATACTCGCGAACGCTCCACTGCTGCTTCAAGACGCTGCGTGCGTCACTGACTGTGTAGTGTGGCTTTGCGCCGCAGACATCAAGCAAGTCGCTTTCAGTCAATGCCCGTGACGACTTTTCAGCAATGCGAAAGTCGATGGCGATCTTGGCCTCGATAGCGTCAATCCAAGGCGCCATGTCAGCAGGCGTCAGGCAGAGGCTGCGCAGCAGTTCTGGGCGCCGCGCCTCCTTGGAATAAAACCCGATGACGAACAGCTTGCTGCGCCATTTGCCGATGTGGTCCATGCCAACATCACGCGCAGTGGAGACGGTTGATCCGGTGGTCGATTTCACCTCGACCTCCAAGAGGTGGTCAGTCTCACCGATGGTCACTGGCAAGATGGCATCAACGCCAGCACGTTGGTGGGCGGGGTCCCATTTCAAATTGAAGAGCCGGACCAATTCACGCTCACGCTCGTCGTCTTGAACCGTCACGACAAGGCCCCGAGCGCAATGGCCACTCGACGTGCAACAGCGTAAGCAGCCGGTGGACAGACACTGTTGCCGATTTGACCCAGCGCCTGGTAAACGGCACCGCTGAACTTCCAATCCTCTGGAAAGCCCTGCAACAGCGCGCAATCGGCAATCGACATCCGGTGATGGCCGTTTTCGGCAGTGAAGGCATCGGCCATGGTGCGATCAGGCTGCACGCCATTTGGCCAAATGCCCAGCTTGGCCCAGGTCACCATGGATGCTTTGCTGTTGACCACACCGGTTGTCTTGCGCGGCCCGGTAAATCCGGATCGCAGCGTTGGCGACAACACGTCAAATCCAGTGTCGGCAAGGCCCAGGCTCTTGCGCACCGTGTTGCGTGGCAATACCGGGCCGAATAGATCGACGGTGTCGCCGTGGGTCGGGTCTGGCGGCAAAAATCGCGCAGCGTCCCGCTTGGCCTTGAAGCCGACAAAAAACACCCGTTTGCGGGCTTGCGGCACGCCGAAATCAGCCGCAGACAATTTGAACTTGAAGACGATGTAGTCGTCTTGCAGCGGCGCAAGGATGTTTTGGGCCACAAAGGCTTCAAACTTACGGTCCAGCAAACCGGGCACGTTCTCGGCCACAAAGGCACGCGGTCGGGTTTGTTTGACACAACGGATGAAGTCAGGCCACATATTGCGTGGGTCCTGGTCACCCGCCTGTTTGCCGGCCGTGGAGAACGGCTGACATGGTGGCCCACCGTGGACAACATCAACATCGCGGTAGGGCCGAAACGCAGCGCGGGTCACATCGCCTGCATCAGTACCGACATGCACAACCCAGGTCGGCCTGTTGATGCGCAAAGTTTCACCGCAGATGTCAAGAATCTCAAACGAGGCCTGGTGCGCAAATCCAGACCGTTCGAAGCCCAAATCCAGCCCACCACCACCTGAAAAAAGCGACAGCGCGGACAAACCATGCGCCGTCACTTGCGGCATCAGGTCATTGGGGTCCAGCCGTTGGCCCAGGGGCTGCGCTGCCGGTCTGGCGGACAGCGGCACCCCGAGCAAAGCCACCTTGCGGCGCTGGGACCGTTGAGAGGTTTCTCTGTACCGGTCTCGCTGCGCGTCGGTGAGGTCGTAAGGCATGTTGGTGGGCTGAAGCGCAAGGCAGCAACACGCCGCCAGCTATGGGTAAATATACAGTACCCATTCCCGCCACCTCAATTGCCCACCAGCCCCTGCCGAATGGCATAAACCGTCAACTCCGAGTTGTTTTGCAGGCCTAACTTCTCCAGCACACGGGCGCGGTAAACGCTCACGGTCTTGGGGCTGAGCGTGAGCTGTTCGGCGATGTCGGCAAGGCGTTTTCCGGAGGCAATCATCACCAGCGTCTGCAGTTCACGGTCACTCAGTTTGTCGTGGGCGTTTTCAGTCACCGGGGTGGTCAGGCTTTCCACCAACATCTGGGCGATCTCGGGCGTGACGTATTTGCGGCCCTGGGCCACGGTGCGCACCGCCTGCACGATGAGCTGCGGGTCGTCGCCCTTGTTGACATAGCCGTAAGCCCCGGCGCGCAGGGCGCGGATGGCGTATTGGTCTTCGGGGTACATGCTGACCACCAGCACCTTGATGGCCGAACCTTCGTCCTTGAGCACGTGCATCACGTCCAGCCCGCTGCGCCCGGGCAGGTTGATGTCGAGCACCAGCACATCACACACCGTGTTGCGGCCACTGCTGTGATCGGCGGCGGCCAGGCTGCGCATCAGGCTGCGCAACTCACCGTAGTCGGCCGCCTCACCCACCACCTCGATGTCGGCGGCATCGGCCAGTGTGTCGCGGATGCCGCGTCGGATGAGTGCATGGTCGTCGCACAAAATCACTTTGATCATCGACGGGATCATAGGGTGCCCCAGGCCGACGGATCGTGGTCGGCGTCCTGGTCAAACGGTGCCGGGTCGGTGGTGGCGGCGGGCCTGCCGGCGCGGATGGGCACCGACAGCAGCAACACCGTGCCGGCGGCGCTGCTCGACACCTCCACCCAGCCGCCCACGGTGCTGGCACGCTCATGCAGGCCACGCAGGCCAAAGCTGCGGGCCTTGTCCAGGTCGGCGCGGCTCAAGCCCCGGCCGTTGTCGGTCACCTCCAGCGACAACACACCCCGGCTCAGCGACAAATCAATCGTCACCCGGTTGGCGCCAGCGTGTTTGCTGATGTTGGTCAGCGCCTCTTGCGCAAAGCGGTAGGCCACCAGCGGCACACCACTGGGCAGCTGCATGGTCTCGTGGCTGGTGCGGCACTGGCAGGTGCCGCCGTCGCGTTTCTCGAAGCGGCTGGCCATCCACTGCAGCGCAGCCACCAGGCCTTGCTCCAGAATGGCCGGGCGCAGGTTGTGCATGATGCGCTGGCTGGCCTCCAGCGCGTGCGCCAGTGTTTCCAGCGCGGTGGTCACGCGCTGCTGCACCTCGGGCGCGCTGCTGTGGCGGGCTATCCAGGCCAGGTCAAACTTGATCGCGGTCAGGCTGCCACCCACGTCATCGTGGATTTCACGGGCAATGGCTGCACGCTCACGCTCCACACTGGTCTGCAGGTGCTGGGCCAGCTCAGACAGGCGCTGCCGGCTGTCGGCCAAGGCCCGGTCAGCCTGCTGGCGGGCGATGCGGTCGCGGTTGGCTTCAATCGCGTGTTCCACTGCCGGGGCCAGCCGGGCCAGGTTGTTCTTGAGCAGGTAGTCGGACGCGCCGTTGCGCATGGCGGCCACCGCCGTGTCCTCGCCAATCTCGCCCGAGACCAGGATGAAGGGCACCTGCAAGCCGCTGTCCTTGAGGATTTGCTGGGCCTGCAGGCCAGTGAATGCGGGCAGGTTGAAATCAGACAGCACCACATCCCACGGCCCTGCAGCCAGCGCGGCGCGAAACGCGGCTTCGCTGTCCACCTGCAGCACATCGGGCGCCAGACCGGCGCGGTGCAGGTGCATGACGGCCAGGTCATGGTCGTCGGCAGAGTCTTCGAGGTGCAGCACACGCAGGCGGCGTGCTGTGCCGGGCGCCGGCGCTGCGTTGCGGCTGCGGGGCTCAACAGGCGGGGCGGCGGGCATGGCGGGAGTATGGCAAAGGCCAGGCCGCGGCGGCCACACGGCAACAACACAGCGGCCACACCGTGACAACACAGCGACAACACAGCGGCCACACGGCAAATTGGCCACACCACGGCTGCAGCGCAGCCTCAACTTGAGGCCCAAGCGGCCGAAGATGCTGCCATGCCTGACCCCAACGGGCACCGCCGACCTTGTGCCACTGCGGAGTGACGATGCGCCTTGAAGACCCCATTCCGAACCTGCCGCCGGCCACGCTGCCCATGCTGGCAGTGGCCGACGTGCAGGACAGCCTGATGGTCGCCGCCCATGACCTGGACCGCCTGCAGCGCCTGCTGACCGATGCGACCGACACGCTGATGGATCATTTCTGCGGCGCCTCGACCGAGATCGGTGGGCTGGCCGGCATCACCGGCGGCACCGGGCTGCCGGACGCCACCGCGCAGGCGCACCTGCAGCAGGTGCGGCAACACCTGTCGGGCGCGGTGACGGCGCTGCAGTTTCAGGACATGGCCTCGCAGTTGATCCAGCACACCCTTGGCCGCCTGCAGCATTGCACCGGCCGCCTGGCGCGCGATCTGATGGGCGACGACGACTTCGGCGCGGCGGTGCTGCAGGACGCCCCGCTGCACCCCAACCCGGTGACCCAGGACGAGATGGCCGCCGGGTCGGTTGAACTGTTCTGAACACTGACCACGCGCTGCCGTCTGTAGCCGACACACCCAAGATTCCTGGAGAAAGCGATGCACTCAATCCTCGCCGTTGATGATTCCGCCTCGATGCGGCAAATGGTTTCGTTCACCTTGAAGAACGCTGGTTTCAACGTCGTGGAGGCGGTGGACGGCCAGGACGCTTTTGAGAAGGCCGGCCAGCGTGATTTCAGCCTGGTGCTGACCGACCAGAACATGCCGCGCATGGACGGCATCTCGCTGACCAAAAAGCTGCGCGAGATCCCCTAGTTCAAGGCCACGCCCACCCTGATCCTGACCACGGACTCCAGTGACGAGCTGAAGGCCGCCGGGCGCGCTGCGGGTGCCACCGGCTGGCTGGTCAAGCCGTTTGATCCGGCCAAGCTGATCGAGGTCATCGGCAAGGTGATCCGCTGACCACCTGCCGGCCCGCTAGCGCTGCGCGGCAGCCTGGCCGGCATGCCGTGCCCCCTATCCCGGAGATTTGCAGCCATGGCTGAGATGAACAAAGACGGCGCCAACATGTCCGCCGGCATCGACTTGAGTCAGTTTTTCCAGGTCTTTTTCGAAGAAGCCGGCGAGAACCTGCAGACGATGGAGCAGATGCTGCTGGAGCTTGATGTCAGCGCCGCCGCCGACGAGGAGCTGAACGCCATCTTCCGCTGCGCGCACTCGGTCAAGGGCGGCGCGGCCACCTTCGGCTTCAATGATGTGGCGGCCTTGACGCACCAGATGGAGGCCTTGCTGGACAAGCTGCGCCGCCACGAGCTGGCCCCCACCACGCAGATGGTGGATGTGCTGCTGGCGGCCGGTGACGCGCTCAAATCGCTGCTGGCACGCCACCAGGGCACGGGCGACGTGGTGCCCGATACCAGCGACCTGCTGCTGACCATCAAGACCCTGTGCGCCGGCCAGGCGGTGGACCGCGTGGTGCACGCCACAGCGGGCAGCCCTGCCGTGCCGGCCGCAAGCCAAGCCGCCAGCCCGGCTGCCACCACGCAGCGGCTGCTGGAGCTGACGGTGACGGACGTGGGCGACGGCAGCCAGGCCGACAGCCTGATCGAGTTGTTCAAGGAGATCGACGGCCTGGGCCAGCTGGTGCCGCTGGACGCCGGCCAGGCGGCCGACGGCGTGCGCCGTTTCAAGATCACCACCAGCACCAGCGACAGTGACTTGCTGGATTTGTTCACCTTCCACGTGGCGCGTGAGGCGGTGCGCCTGGCGCCGCTGGGCCGTGGTTATGGCTTTCACGACGGTGCGGCGGGTGCACCCAGCACCACCGCAGACAGCCCGGCCAGCGAGCAGGGCTATGGCTTCTTTAGCGACAGCCCCGGCGCCCCGGGCAACGCCGCTGCGCCCAGCGTCAGCACGCCGCTGCAGGCCAGTGCGCCAGCCAGTGCCAGCGCTGCGGCGGCCCGCGCCGAGGTCAAGCCCGCCGCCGTGCTGGAATCAGCCACGCTGCGGGTGTCGGTTGAAAAAGTGGACCAACTCATCAACCTGGTGGGCGAGCTGGTGATCACCCAAGCCATGCTGGCGCAAAACAGCAAAGGCCTGGACGCCGGGCTGAACGCCCAGATGAGTGCCGGCCTGGCTGACCTGGTGCGCAACACCCACGACCTGCAAGAAGCGGTGATGTCGATCCGCATGATCCCGATGGCCATGGTGTTCAAGCGCTTCCCGCGCATGCTGCGTGACCTGGCCGCCAAGCTGGGCAAGAAGGTGGAGCTGGTGACGCAGGGTGAAAGCACCGAGCTGGACAAAGGCATGGTCGAGAAGATCACCGACCCGCTGACCCACCTGGTGCGCAACAGCTGCGACCACGGCATCGAGCTGCCTGCCGAGCGTGCGGCCAAGGGCAAGCCCGAGACCGGCACCCTGACCCTGGTGGCCAGCCACCAGGGCGGCAGCATCGTGATCGAGGTGCGGGATGACGGCAAGGGCCTGAACCGCAACAAGCTGCTGCAAAAAGCACGGCAAAAAGGCATCGCAGCGCCCGACTCCATGACCGACAACGAGGTCTGGAACCTGATCTTTGCGCCTGGCTTCAGCACCGCCGAGGTGGTGACCGACGTGTCGGGCCGTGGTGTGGGCATGGACGTGGTCAAGAAAAACATCACCGCGCTGGGCGGCACGGTGGACATCGACTCTGCCGAGGGCTACGGCATGAGCGTCAAGGTGCGGCTGCCGCTCACCCTGGCCATCATGGACGGCATGAGCGTGGGCGTGGGCGATGAGTGCTACATCCTGCCGCTGGGCAGCGTGGTGGAGTCGTTCCAGGTCAAGGACGGCATGGTCAAGACCATCGGCGGCCACGGCCGGGTGGTGGCGGTGCGGGATGACTACATGCCGGTGATCGACCTGGAAAAAATCTTTGAGGTGCCGCGCCGTGACCCGGGCAGCGCCAGCAACATCATGGTGGTGGTGGAGTCTGACGGCACCCGTGTGGCGTTGCTGGTGGACGACTTGCTGGGCCAGCAGCAGGTGGTGGTCAAGAACCTGGAGGCCAACTACCGCAAGGTGCCGGATGTGTCTGGCGCCACCATCATGGGCGACGGCCGCGTGGCGCTGATCCTGGACGTGGGCAGCATGGTGCGGCGCAGCCGCCATTGACCGCGCCCCGGCCGGCCCAAATAGCGCTTCACCACCGCCCCATCCATCCGATATCCAGTGGACGGCCTGCGCCGCCACCCCACCCGACCCGATTCAAACGAGGCACAGCCCACCATGGACATGACGACCGAAGCCGCCCAGGTGCAACGCCACGAGACCCGCCGCACCGCGCCGGTGGCCGGCGCCCACGCCAGCACCTGCAAGGCGCCGAATGGGGAGTACCTGACCTTCCGCCTGGGCGCCGAGGAATACGGCATCGACATCCTGCGGGTGCAGGAGATCCGCTCGTATGAGCCGCCCACCCGCATTGCCAACACGCCGGCCTTCTTGAAGGGTGTGGTCAATCTGCGCGGCGTCATCGTGCCGATTGTTGACCTGCGCCTCAAGCTGGGCTGTGACAGCGCCGAGTACAACAACTTCACCGTGGTGATCGTGCTCAATGTGCGCGGCCGGGTGGTGGGCGCGGTGGTCGACTCGGTGTCGGATGTGCTGGAGCTGGCGGGCGAGACCATCCGCCCGGCGCCGGCCATGAACTCGTCCATCGACACCGCCTTCATCACCGGCATCGGCAGTGTGGCCCAGCGCATGTTGATCCTGATGGACATCGAGGCGCTGATGAGCAGTGCCGACATGGGCCTGATGGACAGCCTGGCCGACTGATCCCAGCCCGACAACCACCCGGGTGGGCCGCAGGCCAGCCCCACCTTGCCAGAGCACGCCCCCATGTCCCTCAAGATTGCCGCACGTTTGTGGATCCCCACCCTGGCCATGGCCGCTGTGCTGGTGGTGACCGCCTGCACCGTGGGCTTGCTGACACGCAGCAAGATTGCGTTGGCCGAGGCCGAGTTGCACAGCCAGGAGGACAAGTTGATTGACGCCGCCACCTGGCAGGGCTTGACCAGCACCAATGTGTCGCGCGTGGTAGCCAGCGTGCTGAGCAGCGATGCGGCGGTGGAGCAGGCCTTCAAGCCCGAGATCGCCGCCACCACGGCACGCATCAGCGAGATTCAAAAACGCATCGAGGCCAGCGCTGCGGGTGCTGACGAAAAAGCCGTGCTGGCACGCATCAGCGCAGCCCGCAAGGCCTACATCGACGCCCGCACCGAGACCACCAAGCGCAAGGCCGCAGGGGATCCGGACGGTGCCAAGACCATGTTGACGGCCACGGTGCGGCCGGCGGTGGCGGTTTATCTGGCCGCGCAGCAAGACTATGTGGTGCTGCAGCAGCGCCGTGGCCAGGCCGTGCGTGACCGCACCGGCGCCGAGCGCATGCACGCGGTGCTGACGGTGGTCAGCCTGATCGGCGTGATGGTGCTGGCCCTGACGTTGGCCACGCTGCTGCAGGTGCGGGCCATCTGCACGCCCCTGAGCCACCTGCGCGGCATTGCCAAGCGCATCGGTGATGGTGATCTGGACGTGCAGGTGGACATCCAGCGAGATGACGAGATTGGCGAAGTGCTGCAATCGCTGGCACAGATGCGCGACGCACTGCGCACCATCGTGGGCGATGTGCGGCAGTCGGCCGATTCGATCCAGGTGGCCAGTGCCGGCGTGGCCGCGGGCAACAGCGACCTGAGCCAGCGCACCGAGCAGGCCGCGGCCAGCTTGCAGCAGACCGCCAGCTCGATGGAGCAGTTGACTGCCAACGTGCGCCAGAGTGCCGACGCGGCATCCCAGGCCAACCAGTTGGCGGCCTCGGCCACCAGCGTGGCGCAGCGCGGCGGTGCGGTGGTGGCCCAGGTGGTCAGCACCATGGACCAGATCAACAACAGCGCGCGCCGCATTGCCGACATCGTGGGCACGATTGACAGCATTGCCTTCCAGACCAACATCCTGGCCCTCAACGCCGCAGTGGAGGCAGCGCGCGCCGGCGAGCAAGGCCGCGGCTTTGCCGTGGTGGCCGGCGAGGTGCGCAGCCTGGCGCAGCGCAGCGCCGAGGCCGCACGCGAGATCAAGGCGCTGATCGGTGCCAGCGTCGAGCGCGTGGATTCGGGGTCGCGCCTGGTGGCCGACGCCGGCACCACGATGAGCGAGATCGTGGCCAGCGTGCAGCGTGTCACCGACATCATTGCCGAGATCACCGCCGCCGCTGCCGAGCAGAGCAGCGGCATCGGCCTGGTCAATGGCGCGGTCAGCAGCCTGGACCAGATGACCCAGCAAAACGCCGCGCTGGTGGAGCAGAGTGCCGCCGCCGCTGAAAGCCTGCGTGAGCAGGCGCAGAAACTGAGTGGGGTGGTCAGCCGCTTCCAGCTCGGCAGCGGCGCCGCCGCCACGCGGGCGTGAAAACCGCTTCACCGGCCCTCAATTTGTCCGATATCACCCCAACGGTCTGCCGCCGACCGC
>JANPOW010000484.1:0-27111 GCA_031428185.1 Betaproteobacteria bacterium
GGTGGTTGACGGCAAAGCTTTGCAGGTCCAGCAGCCACTGGCCCGAGACGGCATTGCTGATGCCGAATTCGTCAAACTCCTCAAACGTGGCGTATTTGCCCAGCGGTGTCACGGGTGAGGTCCACAGCTTGTCGGCCACCCGTGCACCGTTGCGCCAACTGCGCAGCATGCCGTTGCCCAGGTCAGCCACCAGGTAGGTGGCCACCACACCACGCGCCTCCATCCACTTGATGGCCCACAGCGGGGTGTTGCCCACCGGCGACGAGTATTCGCGGATCTTGCGGCCGGTGGTGCGCTCGATGGCGTCGAAGTTCTGCTGCAGCAGCGGCGTCAGGTTGGGCACGTTGGCTTCGGTGGCGGTCAGGCCCCAGAAGTCATGGATCCAGCCGCCGTGCGAGCCGATGGCGTGCTCGGGCATCTTGGTCTTCGGGTCGTCCGAGCCGTCTTTTTTCTGGCCGGCCAGGCGGCGCACCAGCTCACGCGCGGTCTGGCTGTTGTTCAGGTTCATGCCGTTGCCGTCACCCACGGTGATGACGTCCGGGCCGGCCGTGAAGTGGATGGAAAACGGGCCACGCGCAAGCACCTTGGTTTTGTCGAGCAGGAACTTGGTGTTGACGGTCAGGTCGTCACCATCGTCCACGTGCCAGTTGTAGACCAACCCACCCTTGCCACGCGGCTGCACCGACACCGTGGTGGCACCCACCTGCTCACGCGCAAACAGGCCCAAAAAGCCATGCATGGGCGCGCTGTCGGTGCCGATGGCCTTGAAGTAGCCCAGCGGCAGGTTGACAAACAACAACTGGCCGCTGCCGTAGGCGCGCGTGCCGGCCACCAGGCCGTGCTCGGGCGACGACAGGTACACCGTGCCCGGGAAGGTGCCGGTGGTCACGTAGTGGAAGTAGCCCAGCGGGCCGTAGGCGTAACCGCTGATGGTCTGCAGCGTGCTGTCGGCTGCGGTGGTGGCGCTCCAGTTGCGCTCGGTGGACGTGCTGCCGTCGGCGTTGAGCACGGCGTCGATCTGCTCGGGTTGGCGCACCGTCAAATCGAAGATGTGCTTGTCGCGGGCGTTGGACGCATTGGCGTTGCGGCGCTCGAAGCGCAGCAGGCCACTGCCCTCAGCACCGATGCCGAGCAGATCACGCAGGCCGACCGGGCGCTTGCTGCGCACACCGGTCGAGCCGTCATCGATGGCCTGGCGGGCGCGCTTTTGCAGCAGGCCGTCCATCGCCTTGGCGCCGCCCGGGTCGGCCTGGCTGGTGGGCACAAAGGCGGTGGCGCTGCTCACCGTGGCCAGGCTGGCTGGCGGTGTGTAGGGCAAAAACTTGCCCGGCGGGATGGACAGCGAATCCAGCCGCGCGCGGGTGCCCACCACCGGGCCAAAGCCGACCATGGTGGGCGCGCCCAGGCCGTTGTTCCAGAACACGTAGTCCACCCCCACCAGGTCAGCAAAGCGTGAGTTGCCGGTAAGCGGGAAGGCGCCGTTGGCAGCCAGCACACCGGCGTCATAGACCAGCATCAGCTTGCCGCCGGTGTAGGTGTATTGCTTGATGGCGGCAATCACCGCGTCGCTGGCGGCCAGGTGGGCGCTGTCGGGCACCACCAGGCCGGCGATCTTGGCCGCCGCACTGTTGCCCAGCGCCAGCAGGGCCGAGTCGGTGATCAGGTCCAGCGTGATGCCTTCTTCAGCCGCGGTATCGGTCCAGACCTTGACCTGCCAGCTGCTCAGGTCGGCGCCGTCTGGCACCAGCAGGGTCAGGCGGTCACGCGGCGCGGCGGCCAGCGCGGCAGTGCCGGCCAGGCCCAACAGCGTGGGCAGCAGGGCGCGGCGCAGGGTGCGCAGCAGTGGGTGTTGGGCAGCTTGGCGGGGCGTGCGGCGCGGCGCGGCGGGGCGGTGGGTGGTGGTCATGCAGTGGCTCCTGATGCGGATTAAAAAAAGCAAGGGCGGTGGGGGGGGTGGGTGGGTGATGGGTGATGGGTGATGGGTGGGCGCCCGCGCTGCTTACAGCGCCTGCGCGGCAAAGCGCAGCGTGGTGCCGCTGTTGGCGGTGACGATCCAGAAGCTGCTGTCGGACGTGACGACCGCCGCACCGGCGCTGACGGCCGGCTGGCCGAAGCGCGCCTTGGGCAGCAGCCAGGCCATGTCGGCCAGTGAGCTGGGGTGGCTGGCAGTGAAGGTGGTGGCAGCACCCACCACGCTGGTGGCCCAGCTGGTGGCCACCCGGCGCTGCGCAAAGTCGGCCAGCTGGGTCATGGTGTACCAGCTGAACGTGCCCTGCGCGGCCAGTGCATCGGCCCGCGCCAGCAGCGCGTTGATCGGCGCCTGGTGGTCCACCACACCGGGCGGGTGGGTGTAGAACATGCGATTGGTGCGGTGGTTGACGGCAAAGCTCTGCAGGTCGATCAACCACTGGCCGGATGTGGCGTCGCTGATGCCGACCTCGTCAAACTCCTCAAAGGTGGCGTATTGGCCCAGCGGCGTGACGGGTGATGTCCACAGATTGGTGCTCAGGCGTGCGCCGTTGCGCCACGAGCGCAGCAGGCCGTTGCCGACGTCGCCCACCAGGTACATGGCCACCACACCACGCGCCTCCAGCCACCTGACAGCCCAGGCCGGGGTGTTGCCCTGCGGCGACGAGTACTCGCGGATCTTGCGGCCGGTGACGGCCTCGATCGCGTTGAAGTTCTGCGCCAGCAGGTTGCTGAGGTCGGGCACGTTGGCCTCGGTGGCGTTGGCACCCCAAAAATCATGGATCCAGCCGCCGTGTGAGCCCAGCTCGTGGTCGGCCAGCCGGTCCGTGCCGGTGCCGGCCGGGATGCTGCCGATGTTGGCCAGGCGCTTGACCAGCGCACGCGCGGTGCTGCTGCCCGGCAGGTTCATGCCCAGCCGGTCGCCCACCCGGATCACGTCCGGCCCGGCGGTGAAGTGGATGGAGAACGGCCCGTGCTGCAGGATGCTGGTGCTGGCCAGCAGCAGCTTGGTGTCGGCCGTCAGGTCATTGCCGTCGTCCACATGCCAGTTGTAGATCAGCCCACCCTTGGCGCGTGGCTGCACCGACATGGCCGCGATGCCCAACTGCTCACGCGCAAACTGGCCCAGGTAACCGTGCAGCGGTGCGCTGTCCGAGCCGATGGCCTTGAAGTAACCCAGCGGCAGGTTGACAAACAGCACCTGGCCACTGCCGTAGGGCCGCAGGCCGGCCACCAGGCCATGTTCGGGTGAGGACAACTGCACCGTGCCGGGGAAGCTGCCGGTGGTCACGTAGCTGTAGTAGCTGAGCGGGCCGTAGGCATACCCGCTGATGGTCTGCAGCGCGCTGTCGGCCGCAGCCAGCACGGCGGCGGTGGCCTGCGGCAGCGCGGCGCGTTCCACCGCCGTGACGCTGGGCGCCAGGCCGGCGGCTGCGGGCGCAGTGGTCAGCAAGGCCGCCACCGTGTCGGGCTTGCGTGCCACGCGGTCAAACAGGTGCATGTCACGCGCCCGGCTGGCGTTGGGGTTGCGGCGGCCGTAGCGCAGCGCAGCGTCGGCCTCCACGCCCAGCCCCAGCAGCTTGCGCAAGGAGCCGCTGCGCTTGCTGCGCACATTGGCCGAGCCGTCGTCGATGGGCTGGGCCGCGCGTGCCAGCACCAGCGGGGCCATGGCCTGGGCGGCGCCGGGGTCAGCCGCGCTGGTGGCCACAAAGGCGGTGGTGTTGGTGGCCAGCGCCAGGCTGGCTGGCGGCGTGTAGGGCAGGTATTTGCCGGGCGGAAAACTCAAGGCGTCCAGCCGCGCCTGGGTGCCCACCACCGGGCCAAACCCAACCATCGTGGCCGCGCCCGCGCCGTTGTTCCACAGCGCGTACTCCACCCCCACCATGTCGGCAAAGCGGGCGTTGCCGCTGATGGGGAAGGCACCGGCCGCGGTCAGCACCCCGGCGTCGTAGACCAGCATCAGGTTGCCGCCGGTGAAGGCGTATTGCTTGATGGCGGCCACCAGCGCGTCACTGGCGCGCAGGTGGGCGCTGTCGGGCACGATCAGGCCGGCGATGCGGGCGGCAGCGCTATTGCCCATCGCCAGCAGCGCCGAATCGGTGAGCAGCTCGATGCGCAGGCCCTCTTCGGCCGCCGTATCGGTCCACACCTGCACCTGCCAGCTCTTGGGGTCAGCGCCATCGGGCACCAGCAGGGTGACGCGGTCACGCGGCGCGGCGGCTTGGGCCGCGCTGCTGGCCAGCAGGCCAGCCAGGCCAGTCACGCCGCTCAGCCCGGTCAAGCCCAGCAGGGCGCACAGCAGGGCCTGGCGCAGGGCCAGCCATCGGTCCATCACAGTCTTGTGCATTTCACTCACTCCTCGTTGTTGACATTGAGCACGGCCAGGGCCGGCAAGTCGGCTGCGCTGCGTTGCTGCAGCGCGGGCTGTGGGTCGGCCAACCACAGCAACCACAGCAGGTCACCCACCTGGAACGGCCAGGCAAACGGTGTTTTGGGGTCCAGCCAGCGCGCCCGGGCGCGTGCCACCCAGGTGCGGGCGCTGTGCTCGTCGCCAGTGCAGGCAGCGGCCACCGCCACCGCAGGCCACCAGAAGCCGGCCGGGTCGGCGGTGCTGCGGGCCCAGTGCTGCGCAGTGGCGGGGCCGGTGGTTGGGCTGGTGGCCAGGCTGGTATTGACGGGTGTGACGCCCGACAGCGGGCCACGCTGCCAGGGGGCGATGGCGGCGCGCCAGGTGGCACGGGCGCGCTCGGGCGCCACACCCCCCACGCCCCACAGCAGCGGCCAGGCCTGGGCCACGGTGTCGGGGTACCAGTGGCCGGGCTGCGGTGCGCCAGAGCCCAGGCTGACTGCCCAGGCATTGGCGCTGGCCAGCCACAGCCGCTGGTGCAGGCTGGCCTCTGCGCGGTCGGCCAGGGCGTCGCTGTTGACGGCTGAGGCCGGCTGGGCGTAGGCATCGCGCTGCAGCCGGGCCCAGGCGCGCCAGCCAGCCACCACCTCCACGATGTCCATCGTGTAGACCACCGCGTGGTCGGGCTTGGCGATGGTCAGGCCGTCCGGCCCGCCCAGCGCGTTGAGCGTGGTGGCGGCAGCCTCCAGCGCCTGCCGCATGGCCGGGTCGCGGATCAACATCACGTCACCACCGCGTGCCAGATAGGCCTCGGCCAGCAGCAGGGTGGTGGCGGCGGTGCTGTCGTAGGCGTCTACCGCGCCACACTGGCCAGTCGCCATGCCGGGTGGGCAGGTGGATTCGGCAAAGTCATCGGCGCGCACCCAGTGGTCCAGCACCACGCCCCGGCTGGCGCCACCGGGGGCGATGTGGCCGGCCAGCCAGCGCAGCCAGTTGGCGGCAAGCGGCAAGGCTTTTGGCGAGACCCGCAAAGCGCCCACCAGCCCCAGGTTGACCTGGTAGGCCGAGATCTGGTGCCAGGCCCGGCCATGGCTGTCCACATGGCCGGCTGAGTGGTGTGAGCGCACGGCGCCATGCGCGCTGCGCCCAGGCGCCTGCACCGCCAGGCGGCCGAGTGCGGCCAGCGCGGCGTCGCGAAAACCGGCGTCCACCAGCGCCGCCGGTGCGCAGGGGCTGCCGGTGAGGGGCGGCGCGCCAGGCCCCAGCGGGGCGGCGCCGGCCAGCGTGCCGCCCAGCCAGGCCAGCGGCAGCAGCAGGGCGGCGGCCACGGCGCGCAGGCGCGGCCGGCTGGGCCACGGTGGGGCGGCCGGCGCGGGTGGCGAGATTGGCGCGGGTGGCAAGGTTGGCAAGGTTGGCGAGGTTGGTAAATGGCGCATCAGCTCAGGCCCCCACCAGGTTGTCGGTCCGGTCGGCGCCGTCAGCCGGGTCATGCCAGCTCATGGCCCAGCCATACAGCGCCACCAGGCCCAGGATGGGCACCATCACCCCAAACAGCAGGTGCAGCAGCGGCATGGCCACGGCCCCCAGCAGCACCAGCAGCGCGCCGTGGCTGGCGTATTGCAGCGGCGCCAGCACGGCCAGGTAGGCCAGGGTGATGGCGGTCAGCGCCAGGCGCTGCCAGAGCGCAAACGGAAACAGGTAGTAGGTGCACAGATGCAGCCAGGGCGACAGCAGCAGCAGCGCCCACGACTGGCGCAACCCACCGCCCAGGTGGCTGATGGCTGAGTGCGGGAAGCTGCCCGGCCAGAGCGCGAAATACAGCACCGACGCGGCGTGGATCAGCACCGCAAAACGCAGCAGGTAAGCCCCGGGCTTGGCGCTGTCGGGCAGCCAGCCGGCCGACATCCACAAGGCCAGGCAGGCCAGTGCATGCGCGGCCAGTGCCACGCTGCCGGGGTCAGGCAGCAGGATGTCGATCAGTGGCACCGGCATCGAAAACAGGCCCAGGCTGGCCATGTCGGGCGGGGCAAACTGGCCGGCCACGCCCAACTGCTGCATCCACCACACCAGCTGGGCACCCCAAAAGCTGGCCAGCAGCGGCTGCAGCAGCGCCAGCAGGATGGTGAAGATATTGGCGATCAGCAGCCCCACGGCCAGCCGCTGCCACGGCAGTTGCAGGCTCCAGATGGAGCGGTGCGGCAGGATGGCGCCGCCCCGGTGGCCCTTGTTGCGGCCCCGCAGGTGGCGGCGCAATGCCGGTTGCGCCATGGTCAGAATTGCGCAAACAGGCCGGCACCCAGCGTCACGCGCCGGTAGCTGGGGTTGCCGTACTGCTCGGCCTGGGCGATGAAGCCCCAGGTTGGCGCCATCCAGCGCCGCCAGGTCAGCCCCGCGCTGTGGCTGCGGAACTGCACCGGCACCGGGCCGGTGGTGGTGGCCAGGTAGGCCTCGCTGCCGGCGCTGATACGGGCGCTGAGGTATTGCTCACCGTCACGCCCCACGGTGACGCTGGCAAACGGCATCGACGAATGCACCGTGCCGGGTTGGCTGACGTTGAGCGCGGTACCACCCTCCAGCACCACGCTGCCGGGCAGGTAGCCCACCACGGCCAGGCGCAGGCCGCTGTCATGCCGGCTGTTGTCAAACAAGGCTTTGTACAGCGCGGCCCGGGTGACGATGTTGCGGGCCTCGCCCCAGCTGCGCGACAGCTCGGCGTCGATGCGCTGGTTGGCCCAGTTGGGGCCACCGGTGCCCAGCGCCACGGTGCCGGCAGCCACCCAGTCGGGCGACAGCACGGTGGTATAGCCCAGCGCGGCCAGGCCGCCGTGTTTGTAGAACTTGTCCTCGCTCAGCAGTTCAGCCCGCAGCACATCACCACCGCGCAGCAAGTAGGTGGCGCGCAGGTTGGCCGACGAGCCGTTGGGCTGCTGATTGCTCAGACGCGACTGGGTGCCCACCAGGTCCAGCGTCAACGGGGTGGCCTGCGAGGTGGTGAGTGGTGCGGCCGGCGTGTTGGCGCCGGGCTCGGTGGTCTGGGCCTGCAGCGCTGCGCCGGACAGCGCAAGCAGGGGCGCCAGCAGGGGCGCCAACACAGCGGCCAGCGGGTGCTTGCAGGGCCGCAGCGGCTTGGGGAGGGGGGTAGTGGCGTGGGTCACGGGCAGGTCCGGGTTGAAGAAGGTGGAAGGGCAAACAATCGGTGGCAACACAGGTGGCAACACAGGTGGCGACAACCCAGGCGGCGCCATCACAGCCCCAGGTCGCGCTGCAGCACAGCCACCACACGGGCCGATGTGCTGCCGTCGCCAAACGGGTTGATGGCGCGGCGCATGCTGTCCAGCGCGGGTGCATCGGCCAGCAGGCGGCTGACGCTGGCCAGCACATGGGCTTGATCGGTGCCCACCAGCAGGCCGGCACCGGCTTCGATCAGCTCCGGCCGCTCGGTGGTATTGCGCAGCACCAGCACCGGGGTGGACAGCGCGGCACCCTCCTCCTGGATGCCGCCCGAATCGGTCAGCGCCAGGGTGCTGCGGCGCAAGCACCACAGCAGCGCCGGGTAGTCCAGCGGTGGGCACAACAACAGGCGGCCGCCCAGGTCACGCGCCAGCGCGCCCAACTCGGCATGCACCGTGTCGCTGACGGCCGGGTTGCCATGCACCGGCCAGACCACCGCCAGATTCGGGTGCCGGGCCAACAGGCTGGCCACGGCGCGGGCGGTCTGCACGATGCCGGCACCCCAGTTTTCGCGCCGGTGCGCGGTGACGGTGATCAGCCGCATCGGCTGGCCGCCCAGGCCCTGGTTGAGCAGGCGCCGCAGCGTGTTGAGCTCGGGCGGCAGCACCGCGCTGCCACTGGCCAGCAAGGTGTCCAGCCGCTGGCTGGCGGCCAGCGCGGCGTCCACCGCCGTGTTGCCCACGGTGAACACGGCGTCGGCGTGGATGCCTTCGCGCGCCAGGTTGGCCGCCGCCCCGGCGGTGGGCGCAAAGTGCCAGCGCGCCAGGCGGGCCGTCAGCTCGCGGTTTTTCTCCTCGGGGAAGGGCTCACGCGGGATGTGCGTGCGCAGCCCGGCCTCGACATGGCCGATGGGCACATCGTTGTAAAACGCCGCCTGGGCCGAGGCCAGCGTGCTGGTGGTGTCACCGTGCACCAGCACCGCGCTGGGTTGCAGGTTTTGGTACAGGTCAGACAAACCGTCCAGCAGCAGGCCGTTCAGGTGCGCCAGCGATCCATTGCGGCGCTCCAGCGCCAGCGTGTGCTCGGGCGTGATGCCAAAAAACGTGTACAGCGTGTCGGCCATCTCGCGGTGCTGGCCGGTGTGCACCCAGGCCACCGGCAGGCCACGCTGGCGCAGCGCGGCATACACCGGCGCCATCTTGATGATCTCGGGCCGGGTGCCCACCGAGATCAGCACCGGGCCGGGCTTGCGGGTGGATGGGTTGATGGGGGAGGTGGTGGTGGTCATCAAAGTGCACTCGGCAAAGTGGATGCAGCGGGGGCGGCGGCCAGGCTGGCGCCCGGCGCTGCAGTGGCCAGGCCCAGCACCAGCCGGGCGGCGGGGCCGGCCGTGACGCGCCAGTACAGGCCGTCGCGGCTGACCTGGGCGGCGCCCTCCAGCACCTTGGGCTGGGCATAGCGCCGGGCCGGCAACAGCCAGGTCATGCGGGCCAGGGAATCGGCATTGCTGGCCACCAGTTGCAGGCCGGAGGGCACTTGCTGCACCTGCCACTGCACCTGCAGGCGGTGGTTGGCAAAGTCGGCCTGCTGGGCCATGGTGGTCCAGCGCAGGCGCTCGGTGCCCACCAGCAACTTGGTGTGCTCCAGCCAGCGCTGGAAGGCCTGCGGGTACAGCGCAATGCCGGGCGGGTGGAAGTACACCAGCCGCACGGTGCGGTTGTCGGCGCAGTAGTCGGCCACGTCGTGCAGCCAGGCGCTGATGTCGGCCTCGCTCACCTGCTTGGCGGCGGCTTCTTCAAACGCGGCGTAGCTGCCGTAGCTCAGCACCGGGTAGGCCCACACATCGGCCGGGCCACGCTTGCCGTCCTGGTAGCTGCGGGTGGGCGCCATGCCGATGTCGCCGGTGAAGTAGTAGGCCCGCACACCACGCGCACGCAGCCACGGCGTGACCCAGGCCGGGTGGTTGCCGGTGGGGGCTGAGTACTCACGCACCGGCTTGCCGCTGGCGGTCCAGATGGCTTCGGAGTTGCGCTCGATCAGCTGGGTGGACCGGGCCGGGTTCTGGGTGCTGATGAGGCGGCCAAACTCGTTGTGGATCCAGCCACCGTGGCCGCCCACCTCGTCGCCCCGGTCGGCAAAACGCCGCACCCATTGCTGCATGGCCGGGTTGTGCGGCAGGTCCATGCCCAGGCCGTCGCCGGGCACGTCCACATCCGGGCCGGCGGTGAGGTGCACCGAGTACGGGCCTTGCTCAAACGCACCCAGCTGGGCCAGCCGCTCCATCGCCGGCACGGCCGCGCCGGAGTCGATGTGCCAGTTCATCACCAGCGCACCACGCGCCTCGGGCATGGGCGACAACTGCGGCAGTTGCGCCATGTCCTGCGCAAAAAAGCGCAGGAACTGGTGCATGAACAAACCATCCGTGCGCAGCTTCAGGTAGGTGAGTGGCAGGTTGACAAACAACACCTCACCCTGGCCCAGGCGCTGCACACCGGCCACCAGGCTGTCGCCGTCGCCGTGCATCAGGCGCCGGCCCTTGAAACGCCCGTCGGTGGCAAACACCGGATAGCGCAGGCGGCCGTAGTGGTAGCCCACCACCGCCAGTTGCTCGTTGCTGCCGGGCGTGGCCTGGGCGCTGGTCAGCGGCCGGTCGCTGTTCTGCCGCATCAGCTTGCCGGGTGGCATGCGCAGCAGCGACAAGGCGTCCGGGTCGACCCAGGCCACCTGCTCATGCAGCATGCGCTCGCCCAGCCCGCCGTACAGCGCGTAGCGCACACCGGCCAGGCCCGACAGGCGCGACTGCTGCGGGTGGTAGCGGCCGTTCATGTCATTGACGCCGGCATCAAACACCAGCATCAGCCGTGCGCCGTCTTGCACCAGCCGGGTGATGCGGGCCAGCAGCGCGTCATTCATGCGGCGGTGCAGGGTGTCGGGCAGGATCAGCGCGGCATTGCGCAGGCCTTCACCGCCGCGCAGCAGTTGTGACGCACGCACCAGGTCCAGCGGGAAACCGATCTCGGCCGCCGCGTCGCGCCAGGCCAGCACCTGGGGGTCGTCGTCGCTGCTGTCGTCGGGCAACACCAGTGCCAGGCGGGTGAGCACCGGTGCGGGGTTGTCGGCCCGGGCGGCCAGCCACCACAGCACCAGCGCCGCAGCGGCCAGCACCAGCAGGGCCAGGCTGCGCCGCAGCAGCGGGCGGCTGAAAGCGTTGCGCCAGGTGTGGCCGGTCATGCGGCGGCCTTGTACTGGCGCGACGGGCGCTGGCCGGGGCGTGGGTTGATCTCCGTCTCGGCCCATTCCTCAAAACCCAGGTCGGGCCGGCCGGCGGCGCCGGCAAGGCGGCGCCGCGGCAGCTCATCGGCCACGCCGTAGCCCTGGGTGCGGCCGATGTCGGAGGCCCAGATGGTGCCGTGCACCACTACGCCTGGCGCCACCCGCACACGCGGTGCGGCCACCGTGGCCAGCCGGCCCGGCGCCCCCACCACGCAACCGGCGCCCAACACGATTTCGGTCTCCGACAGCAAGGAGCCACCGACGATGCAGTTGGGGCCCAGCTCGATGCGCCCCTCCACCACCGCATTGCCGGTAAGCTGGCAGCCGGCACCGGCTTCCAGGTCACCGTGCACCTTGAGGCTACCGTCGGTGGTGCAGCGTGGGCCCATCACCAGATCGGCGCGGCACACCAGATCGCCTTGCCAGGCTGTGCCACCCAAAATCTCCAGCGGCTCATCACAAGTGCCGCGTTGGGCGATGTCATTCCACACCACCGGCTCGGGCAGGCCGGCCTGCAGCACCGGCAGCGGCCGGCTGGACGTCATTTGTGCCCGCACCGGGTCGGTGTTGAAGCACACCACCGGCGCGTGCAGCAGCAAAAAGGTGGCCGGGCCCCACAGCGTGATGCGCTCATCGGCGCTGACCCGGCCGGCCAACTGGCAGCCGCTGTGCACGTCCACCGTGCGGCCGTGGGCCCAGCGCAGCAGGGTGGCGCAGTTGGCCAGGTTAAGCCGTTCACCGGCCCACAGGCCACGGTAGACCTCATTGGGCGCGGTGCGCAGGCTGCCCTGTGCCGCCACTTCGCCCAGGTAGGTCATCTCGGCCGGCAGGGTGATGTCGCCAGTCGATTGCCAGACCCGCCGGCTGGCGTGGCTGCGGCGCTCACGCTCAATAAAGCGCCAGGCGCCGGTGGTGGGTG
Organism: Betaproteobacteria bacterium; assembly: GCA_031428185.1. Lineage (GTDB taxonomy): Bacteria > Pseudomonadota > Gammaproteobacteria > Burkholderiales > Burkholderiaceae_C > Pseudaquabacterium. The sequence goes on from JANPOW010000484.1 coordinate 11,679, forward strand.
TCTCGGCGAGGTGGGATTTGCCCAACCGCAGCTGGCCTTGCGCCACCGCTTCGTCCAGCCTGACCTTGAACGAGCGCGCCAGAAACGGTGGGTCCAGCGCGTCCTGGCTGTCGATGTGCAGCGGCACCACATCACTGGGGAAGCGCCATTCCAGAATGGCCGGCAGCATCGGCAGCAGCACGACCGCGGCTGTGAGCAAAAACAGGAGTGCCCACATCACACCGGCAACCCGGTGTGATGTGGCGCCTGAGGCGCACGCCGGTAGCGCACGGTCTTGTCCCAATGGAAGCCGCGCCCTGGCAGCCGGTCCAGCAAGGCCTGCTCCAGCACGGCGCGGGCAATGGCCACCGCGCTGACGATGAAGCCCAGCCAGTTGAAGGCGATTAGCCGCACGCGCTGGCGTGAGCGGTCCAGGTGTACCGCCGCGGCGATCTCAAAAAACGCCGCAAAGTTGCCCAGCGCGCTGTGGCCCATGAAGGCAATCGCCAGCAGCGCAGGGGTGGCCACGTCCAGCGAGACGGTGAAATACATCAGCAGGCTCAAAGCCCAGCCCAGGATCAGCAGCGGCGACATGAAATACACGCCCAGCAGCAGCAGGCCGTCGATCCGCACGGCCAACGGGATGTCGCTGTTGCGCAGCAACGGCAGGCTGTGCCGCACCAGGGCCTGGTTGTGGCCCTTGGCCCAGCGCTTGATCTGGCGCACCCGCACTGCCCAGCTCTGCGGCACTTCTTCGTAACACTCGGCGCGGTTGTGGTAGACGGTCTGCCAGCCGCCCAGCAGCAGGCGGTAGGTCAGGTCGGTGTCCTCGGCCAGCACGTCGTCGTGCCAGCCACCGACAGCCCTCAAAGCAGAAATGCGGATGCCGCCCACCGTGCCGCCGTACTGCGGCACCAGGCCCAGGTTCTGTCGCGCTTGCTGGTCCACCTGGTAGCCGCCCGAGCGCTCCAGGTCGAGCAGCCGGGTCAGCAGGTTGGCGCCCACGTTGTTGGGCACCACCCGGCCCATCACCGCGCCCACCTCGGGGTCGGTGAAGGGCGCCATCAAGCGCCGGATCAGCCCGCGTGAGGGCAGGTAGTCGGCTTCGAAGACGATGATGAAGTCGGTGTCCACCAGCTCAGTGGCGTCTTTCAGCGCGGCGGCCTTGCCGGGCTTGCCGCTGGTGCGGTGAAAGGGCTGGATGCGGCCCGGGAACTTCTGCACCACCGCGTCGATGATCTCGCGCGTGCCGTCACTCGAGCGGTCATTGACCGGCATCACGATCATCCGGTCTTCGGGATAGTCCACCGCCATCAGGTTGGCCAGGCAGTCGGCAATCACCGCTTCTTCGTTGTGGGCGGCGACAAAAATCGTCACCCGGGGCCACTGCGCACTCACCAGGCTGGCATACGGGTGGCGCTGGGCACCAAACAGCCGGTTGAGCGTGAACACGTAGTGCCGCACTGCGTACACCGTGAGCAGCAGCAGCAGCACGGCCGTGACCACACACAGCGACCAACCCCACACCGCACCAAACGGGCTGCTGACATCCAGCCGCCAGGCGGCCTCGGTCATGGGCACCGCAACAACGGGTAGCGCGTGGCCCGCAGCCAGGGCCAGCAGCAGCGGACGGGCAACCAACAGCGTTGCCAGGGGCTTGGTTGCATCAAACATCAGAAAAGCCTCACTGCCGGAAACGCAACTGGATTTGCGTAGTGAACGGTCCCCAACCCGTTCACATTTGTAAAACGCATCAATTATGCTGAGTTTGTGTCTTTTAGACTTTTTGCAGTATAGGAAACTGGACCCGCCTCTGCCACCTGTACGTTGGGGGGAACTGCGCGGCCGGCAGCCAGGCGCAGGGGATTGGTGACGCACTTCACGGCCGGCTTGCGACACGGGTTTTGCGGGTCAGGCCTTGGCAACCGTGTGCATACCGCACACAAATTGACACGCGCTGCCATATCAGCCTGTGCTATTAGCACTTATTTGCGCGGCCCCCCCCCCATCGGAGGGGATGCAACGCACTGACCAAGCTGAGCGCCACTTGGCAACGGCCACAATTGCCGTTTCACCCCGTTTCCTGCCATGGCCCTGCCGCCCGACGCTGCCCGCGAAAGCACCCTGATTGCCGAGATGGCAGACATCCTGCGGCGCAAGATGGAGCGCGACCACGCCCCCGGTGCCACCCGGCGCGACGCCCACCCCAAGACCCTGGGTGTGCTGGCCGGCAGCTTCACGGTCGAGGCCGGTTTGCCGGCTGCGCTGCGGCTGGGCGTGTTCAGCGAGCCGCGCCGTTTTGACTGCTGGGTGCGGCTGTCCAATGCCAGTGCCAAGCTGCAGCCCGACACCGTGCCCGACCTGCGTGGCCTGGCCATCAAGCTGCTGTACACGTCCGGCCGCAACGGCCGCGCCGCCCCGCTGGGGCAGGACTTTGTGTTGCTCAGCCACCCCACCATGCCGCTGGGCACGGTGCAGTTGTTCCGTGACCTGGTGTACTACAGCGCCGAGCGCTCGATGTTGCAGTTGCTGCTCAAGTTCATTGCCACCGGCCGGCTGGGCGTGCTGCGGCAGTTGCAGGCGGCACGCATCTGCCCCAGCTCGGTGTTGGACATCCCCTACTGGAGCACCACGCCCTACCGCTTTGGCGCCAAGCGCGAGGTCAAGTACTCGGTGCTGCCCACGTCGGACTACCGCAGCCCGCAACTTGGTGCCCGTGGGGACGACTACCTGAGTGCGGCCATGGCCGCACACCTGGGCGCCCAAGAAGCCAGCTTCGATTTTTGCGTGCAACTGCGCCAACCCGACATGCCGCTGGAAGACGCCGCCGTGCGCTGGGACGAGTCGGTGTCGCCGTTTCTGAAGGTGGCCACGCTGCAGGTCCCGCGCCAGCAGGTCCGCACGCCCGAGCGCGAGGCGCTGGGCGAGGCGGTGTCGTTTTCGCCCGGCAACGCCTGGCCCGAGCATGCCCCGCTGGGTGGCATCAACCGGGCGCGTGTGCTGATCTACCAGCAGCTTGCCGCCTTCCGGCTGGCGCGCGACAAGCGCGACGGTGTGGTGTGAGGAGGGCAGGGCACCCTGGCCGCATGGCCTGCAGGCTGGCCGGCCTGTGGGTGCCAAGCCACAGTCGCCGGGCCAGATTGTCAGCCAGGCCGATGTGAACTATCGTGCAGACATCGGCGCCTGAATAGCGCCTCACCTGCGCGTTCAGCAAGACGATGCATCCCGCCGCCGCTGCCCCAACCGCCATGCCCATGGCTGGTGCAGCACCCACTGCAGCCGGCTCCGACGCGCCGGCGGACGACAAAAACCCCGCGCTGTTGGCGCTGGGTGAGCGGGTGCGCAGCCTGCGGGCGCGGCGTGGCATGACACGCAAGGCGGTGGCGCTGGTGGCCGATGTGTCCGAGCGCCATCTGGCCAACCTGGAATACGGCATCGGCAATGCGTCCTTTCTGGTGCTGCAGCAGGTGGCCGGCGCGCTGCAGTGCAGCCTGGCCGAGCTGATGGGTGATGTGACCACCACCACCCCCGAATGGCTGCTGTTGCGTGAGCTGCTGGCGCCGTGTGATGAGGCCACGCTGCGCCGCGTGCGGGTGGCGGTGGGCAGCCTGCTGGGCACCGGTGGCGCGCCGGCCTTGGTGGGTGGTGCATGCAGCCCGCGGGTGGCGCTGATCGGCCTGCGCGGGGCCGGCAAATCCACCCTGGGCCGGCGCCTGGCCGATGACCTGGGCTGTGCCTTTGTTGAGCTCAGCCGCGAGATTGAGCAATTTGCCGGCTGCAGCATTGCAGAGATTCAAGCCCTCTACGGCATGAACGCCTACCGCCGCTACGAGCGCCGGGCGCTCGAAGAAGCCATCCAGATCCATGCCGAGGTGGTGCTTGCCACGCCCGGCGGCCTGGTGTCTGAGGCGGCCACCTTCAACCTGCTGCTGGCCCACTGCACCACGGTGTGGCTGCAGGCCGCGCCGCAAGACCACATGCAGCGTGTCACCGCCCAGGGCGACCTGCGGCCCATGGCCGCCAGCAGAGAGGCGATGGACGATTTGCGCCAGATCCTGGCTGGCCGGGCGGCGTTTTATTCCAAGGCCGACCTGGTGCTCGACACCAGCGCCGCGCCCCTTGAGCCCACCTTCCAGGCCTTGCGCGGGTTGGTGCGCACGGCGCTGCAGTTGGCCGCCTGAGCACGTCGACCCACCACCCCACCCAAAACCACAGCAGGAGACCCCATGCCAAACCAAGCCTTCATCTGCGACGCCATCCGCACCCCCATCGGCCGCTACGGCGGCGCTTTGTCCAGCGTGCGCACGGACGACCTGGGCGCCATCCCGCTGCGCGCCTTGATGGCCCGCAACCCCAAGGTGGACTGGGCGCAGTTGGCCGATGTGCTGTACGGCTGCGCCAACCAGGCCGGTGAAGACAACCGCAACGTGGCCCGCATGGCCGCGCTGCTGGCCGGCCTGCCGGTGGCTGTGCCGGGCGGCACCATCAACCGGCTGTGTGGCTCGGGCCTGGACGCGGTGGGCACGGCGGCCCGTGCCATCAAGGCCGGTGAGGCGCAGCTAATGATTGCCGGCGGGGTGGAGAGCATGAGCCGCGCGCCGTTTGTGATGCCCAAAGCAGAGAGCGCCTTCAGCCGCGCCAATGCGGTGTATGACACCACCATTGGCTGGCGCTTCATCAACAAGCGCATGAAAGAGTTGTACGGCGTTGATTCCATGCCCGAGACCGCCGAAAACGTGGCCACCGACTTCAAGATCGAGCGCGAGGCGCAAGACCGCATGGCGCTGGCCAGCCAGCTCAAAGCCGTGGCGGCGCAAAAGGCCGGCTTTTTTGATGCCGAGATCACGCCGGTCAGCATCGCGCAGAAAAAAGGCGACGCCATCATCGTCAGCAACGATGAGCACCCGCGTGAAACCAGCCTGGAGGCGTTGGCCAAGTTGAAGGGCGTGGTGCGGCCCGACGGCAGCGTGACGGCCGGCAATGCCAGTGGTGTGAATGACGGATCGTGCGCGCTGCTGCTGGCCAGTGAATCGGCTGCGGCCCGCCACGGCCTGACACCCCGCGCGCGCATCGTCGGCATGGCCACCGCCGGTGTGGCGCCACGCATCATGGGCTTTGGCCCGGCACCGGCCACCCACAAGGTTTTGGAGCTGACGGGCCTGCGCCTGGCGCAGATGGACGTGATCGAGTTGAACGAGGCCTTTGCCGCCCAGGGCCTGGCCGTGCTGCGGGGTCTCGGCCTGGCCGACGACGATGCCCGTGTCAACCCGAACGGCGGCGCCATCGCACTGGGCCATCCGCTGGGTGCCAGCGGCGCCCGGCTGGTCACCACGGCGGTCAACCAGTTGCACCGCATTGGCGGCCGCTACGCGCTGTGCACCATGTGCATCGGGGTGGGCCAGGGCATTGCGCTGGTGATTGAGCGGGCCTGAGCCCCGCAGCGCGCCGGCCTCCGGGCTGGCGCGCTGCGTCGGTGCTGTCTGACACACCGCGCCGTGCCGCACTGACAGGCCCAGTGATGGGCGCTGCCTAGCATGGTGACATGGCGCATACCCCCACCACCGGCCTGTGCAGCAGCCTCACGGCGCGGCGTGGCCGGGGTGCTCATCTGGCAATGGCCGGTATGTTGCTGCTTGCTGCGTCGGTGGTCACACCAGTGGCGGCGGCAGGCAACGAGAAAGATGCGCTGGCCGGGCTGGTGCCAGTGGCTGATAGCCTGCCGGCAGCCAACGGCCCGTGGTTGCGCCTCAGCCAGCCGCCGCCCGGTGTGCTGGCTGCCGGCTGGCACCGCAGCAGCACCATCACCGGCCCCTTGCTGTCCGTGGGCGTGCCCGCTGGGCGCCTGGGCCAGTTGCACTGGCAAGTGCCCCTGGCATCACCATCGGCGCTGGGCCTGGACAACACACCGCGCCAGATGCGCGTCAGCTTGGTGTTGACCGCCAGCGACCCGTATGCCGACTTGCGGCTCGGCATGTTGACGCGGGTAGAGCTGAGTGGCCAGACCACCTTGTCACTGCGGCCACGCGGCGGTGGCAAGGTGATGTTGCACCTGACCAGCCGCTGGTGAATGGCGCGCAAGCCTGCAAGCCGCTGGTCAGCGGTGCGCAGGCTTGTTGTCATGCACCATCTGGCCTGAGCAGGGATGCCAAGGCCGGATGCATGCTGGGCCTGGGCATCCCCGCGGCGGGCCACACCTGCTTACCAGCGCTCGTTGAACCGCGCCTTGGCCGAGGCCACGCAGATGTCTTTGGGACCACCGGACAGCGCGTCGCACTTCTCGCGCGCCAGCTTGTAGTCGGCCTTCATGCGGGTGGTGACATCGTCCACCATCGCTTCGGTGACCACCTTCTTCAGCTTGACATCGGCTTTGGCCTTGTCACGCGCGGTCTTGGCGCCGGTGACGCACACGTCCTTGGCGTTGCCAGCCAGGTCGTCGCACTTCTCCTTGGCCAGGTCGTAGCGCGCTTCATACATGGCAGTCTGCAGTTTCAGCGCGTCTTTGGCGTTGCCGCTGTAGTTGGCTTCGAGTTGGGCCAGTGCCACTTTTTCATGGCCTTTGGCCTGCTCGACGCAGATGTCCTTGGCATTGCCAGACAGCGTGGCGCAGCCATTTTTTTCGACCTTGTAGGTGGCCTTGATGTCGTCTTTGGCACCGTTGTAGGTGGCCTTGCTGAAGTTGGTGGCGGCTTGTGCGCTGACCAGGCAGGTGAAGGCGGCCAGTGCAATAGCGAGTTGGCGCAGGGTGGTGGAGGGTGTCATGGAAAGTCCTTGGTTCAAACCAGATGGTTTTCGCGGGTGGTGGAAACGGGTTGGTGGCAGACCGTGATCAAGGCCAGCCACTGGCGGTCGGGCAGGATGTCCAGTGCAGCCTCGTCGGCTGCGGCTGTGCAAGCCCAGGCCATGCCGAGCAGCAGGGTCAGACCCACCAGTCCCAGCATGGCCAGCAGTTGCAGCAGCATGTCAAACCCCCGTGTCCTGAGGCGTCCAGTGTGGGCGGCGGTGGTGGCCCTGCCCACCGGCCTGCGTGCCCTTTTGCTGTAGGTTGGGGACTACGGCCGGCGGCCTACACCAACACACTGGCCACTGGGGCTGGCGTGGCCACCACCACCTGCACGCTGCCATTGGCCAGGCTGGCCAGCACGATGGGCTGGCCGGGTTGGGCACGGCGCGCCGCCGGTGTATCGGCCAGCACCTGGCGGGCCGCAGCTTCGTCCGCACAGACCCAGACCTGGTGCAGCCGGCCGCCGTGGCGCACGTTGATGCGCACCGCCGGCCAGTGGCTGGGCAGGCCGGGTGTGATGTGCAGTTGGCCTTGCGCCAGCACCACGCCGCAGATGGACTCGACCGCCGCCCGCGCCAGCCAGCCGGCCGAGCCGGTGTACCAGCTCCAGCCACCCCGCCCGGCCCAAGGTGGCTGGCTGTAGATGTCACCGGCCAGCACATGCGGCTCCAGCGCGTAGGTGGCGCCACGCGCCGGGTCGGCCCAGCGGTGGGCCGGGCTGAGCGCGGTGAAGGTGCGCCAGGCACCATCGGCATCCCCCAGTTGGCTGAGTGCCATCAGGCCCCAGACGGCAGCGTGGTTGTACTGGCCGCCGTTCTCGCGGACACCTGGTGGGTAGGCCTGGATGTAGCCGGCGCTGGGGCTGGCGTGTTGCAGTGGCGGGTCCAGCAAACGCAGCAGCTGAGCGTGCTCGTCCCACAGCAGCGCTTTGGCACTGGCCATGGCCTGGCGTGCCCGGGGCGGCTGGCCGGCCCCGGACAACACCGCCCAGGCCTGGGCGATCAGGTCGATGCGGCATTCCGGGTTGGCCGCAGCGCCCAGCGCTGAACCGTCATCAAAGTAGCCGCGCTGATACCACTGGCCGTCCCAGCCGGCGGCGTCCAGCGCTTGCACCCAGCCTTGGCGTGCAACCGTCCAGGCGGCCACCCGGGCGCTGTCGCCCCGGGCGGTGGCAATGGGCAGGAAGTTGTCCACCACGGCGCACAAAAACCAGGCCAACCAGACCGATTCGCCCCGGCCCAGGTGGCCAACCCGGTTCATGCCGTCGTTCCAGTCACCGGTGCCAAACAGCGGCAGGCCGTGGCTGCCGGTGCGCAGGCTGTGGCCGATGGCGCGTGCGGCGTGCTCGTAGATGCTGGCTTGGCTGTCGCTCACCTGCGGGGTTTCGTACAAGTCTTCGGCACCGGGTGGCACGGCCGCGCCGGCCAGAAACGGCAGCGATTCGTCCAGCAGCCTGTAGTCGCCGGTGCGCTGCACATACAGCGCGCAGGCATAGGGCAGCCACAGCAAATCGTCCGAGAAATGGGTGCGCACACCGGCCCCACCCGGGGCATGCCACCAGTGCTGCACATCACCCTCGGGGAACTGGCGTGCCGCGTTGATGCGGATCTGGCGCGCCAGCAATTGCGGCGCGCGGTTGACCAGCGACATCGCGTCCTGCAGTTGGTCGCGGAAGCCATACGCGCCACCGGCCTGGTAGAAGCCGGCGCGCGCCCACAGCCGGCAGGCCAGCGCTTGGTAGGGCAACCAGTGGTTGGTCAGAGCGTTGAAGGCCGGGTCCGGGCTTTGCACCGTCACGTCATGCAGCAGGGCATCAAGTTGCTGGTGCTGGCCGGCCAGGCGGCGGCTGGGGTCGGTGGGCCAGGCCTGGCCCAACAGCGCACGTGCGGCAGCCGGGCTGGCCGCGTGGCCCAGCAACAGGGTCAGCCGCAGGTCGCCGTCGATGGGCAGCTGCCGGGTGGCGCCGATGGCAGCGCAGGCGTCCAGCCCGCTGCCGCTGGCCTGGCCCAGTTGTGGCGGCAGCACCAGCGCACCGGCGGTGTTGTGGAACTCGCGGCGGTCACAGGTCCAGTCTTGCAACGCATTGGTCTGTGGTGCGGGCGCTTGCGCACTGGTGGCGGCGGCGCTGCGTTGGCCGGCAGTGCTGTCTGCATCACCGGCTTGCGCCGGGCGCCAGGCCAGCCAGGCGGTGGCGCCACCAAAGCCGCCCAGGTGGTCCAGCTGGGTCGCCTCCAGGGCCAGCGCAGCGGCCGGTGCCGGCAGGCCGGCGCCGGCGGCAGGTGGTGCCCAGGCGTGGGCACGGGTGTGCAGCGACAAGCGCTCGCTGCGCTGGCCGCCCAGCGTCCATTCGGCCAGGGCCACCAGCCGCAGGCGGCGCAGCCGGCCACCGGTCTGCGCCACCTGCACCTGCAATTGCCGCACAGCCAACGTGGCGTCCACACACCACTGCAGCGTGATGTCCAGCCCGTCGATGCGCTGCACCATGCGGCTGTGGCCGATGGCGTGCTCCACCGTGCGCTGGGCCGCACCCTGCAGCGCCCGGCCCAGCGGCCAGACCCGTTTGGTGTCCTGGTCTTGCAGCAGCAGCCATTCGGATGGTGGGTCGCGCAGCGCGTCGTTGGACCAGCCGGTGAGCTGGTGCATGCGGCTGTTGCCGGCCCAGGTGAAGCCCACGCCCAGCTCGGACACCTGGCAGCCAAAGTCCGGGTTGGCCAGCAGGTTGACCCACGGCCGCGCCGGGTGGCGCTGCGGGCTGACGGCAAATTGCAGCGCACCGTTGTGCGGGTCAAACTGAAAGACCGGCGCCTCGGCCACAGCCCGGCCGCCGCGCCCGCTGGGCCGGTTGAGCACCGGCATCACCGCCAGCGCTTGCTGTGCGGCGCGGCGGGCGCCGTCACGCGCCTGGGCGTCGATCAAGCGGCCGATCTGTTGCGCCAGAGACCGGCCATCGGCCTGCAGCCGCACGCGGGCCAGCACCTGCAGGGTGTATTCCTCGGACGGGTCCAGGCCGCTCTGCGGCAGCAGGTGCAGGCTGCTGCGCCGGCTGCTGGGCAGGCCCGCGTGGTCGGCCTGGTTGGCGCGGTCACGCAGTTGCTGCAACTGGTGCTGCACCGGCGACAGGTAGGACGGCGGCTCGGCATTGATCACCACCAGGTCAACACAGACCGACGCCGCGTTCCACAGCCGCAGGGCTTTTTTGAGCACCAGCACCAGGCCCAGGCCCAGCTCACTGTGGATGGTGACCAGCACGATGGGCCGGTCGCCTGACAGGCCGTGGCGCCACAGCAGGCGGCGGTCGCAGTGCGGTGCGTCTGCGGTGGCCCCTGCGGCCGCTGCCGGGTTGGTCAGGCCGTCACGCGGTGGTGTGGGCAGTTCACGTGTCACCAGGCTGGTCAGCATGGTGTTGAGGTGCAGCATGGCGGCCCAGGTGTCGGTGTCGAACTGCAACTCACGCAGCCGGATGCCGGCCATGGTGTGCGACATGCTGGACGCCCGCGCCACATGGCTGGCCTGGCGGTATTTGTCCACCAGCGCGGCCAGCACATCGGCCTGCCGGCTGGCGGCGGTGCAAAACGTCAGTTGCACGGTGGCACCGGGTGCCAGCCGCAGCCGCACGGCAATGGCCGCAACCGGGTCCAGGCCGGTATCAACCGGCACGCCGGTGGTGGCGTAGTCGGCGGTGTCGGCGGTGTCGGCTGTATCGGCGGTATTGGCGCTATTGACGGCATCGGCCGTCTCGCCGGCCTGGCCGGTGCCGGGCGCAGGCGCGTGGTCCAGCACCACCAAGCCCCCACTGCCCAGTGGCTGGGCCGGGCTGCCGTAGCGGCCCAGCCAGCGCGCCCGGTCGGCGCAGGCCGTCACCGACAACACGGGGGCGTCCACACCGGCCAAAAAATGCACCGCGCGCAGGGCTTGTTCGTCGGGCAGGCGCGGCTGGCGGCGCAAGTGCAGCGCGTTGTCCTCGGCCTGCCAGCGAGCCTGCACAAACAGGTTGGAGAAGGCCGGGTGGGCCTCGTCGGCGCGCGGTGGCGCCAGTGTCATCTCGGCGGCCGACGCCAGGGTCAGGGTGATGGGCTGCTGGCCGGTATTGCGCAACTCCACCTGGCGCAGCTCGCAGTCGTCCTCCGGGCTGACCCAGACGGTGCAGCGGCTGTGCAGGTCAGGCCACTGCGCATCAAACACCGCCCGGTCGGCCTGCAGGCGGCAGCTGTAGCGGGCCTGCGGGTCGGGCGCCGGGCGGGCGGTGATGGACGACCAGCCGTCCAGCCCGTCACGCTGCAGGTAGAAGTGGCTGCCCAGCTCATCGCGCAGCAGGTCATCGCGCCAGCGTGTCAGGCCCACGTCCTCCCACTGGCTGTAGCCAGCGCCGTGGCTGCGCAGCACCACGGTGTGGCGGCCGTTGGTCAGCAGGTGGGTGGCGGCCAGGGCCTCGGCCAGCGGTGTGCTGTCGAGCACCAGGCGGGCCGCGCGGGTGCGGCGTGCGGCGGGCAGCGGCAGCGGGTCGGCCAGCAGCGGCACCTCACGCGGGGCGCGCTCTTGCAGCAGGGCGCCCACGGCGCGCAGCAGCGGGTCGGCCATGGCCCAGCGGCGCGGCGCACCGTCGGTCAGCACACTGGTGATGGCCACCAGCGACATGGCCTGGTGGTGCGCCATGAAGGTGTGCACCGGGGTAAAGCCGGCGGCGCGGTGGCGGCCCTGCGTGCCCTGGCCGGGTGCCGGCTCGGTGGCAATCTGGCGCTGCGGTGTGTAGTCCTGGGCTTCGATGAAGCCCATCGACCGCCGCGCCCCCAGCGCCTGCAGCGCATGCAGGTTGGCCAGCGCCTCGGCGGGCGCCACCAGCAGCGCCATCACGCTGGCGTAAGGCGCCACCACGCGCTCGTCGGCCGGGGTGCGGCGCAGTGCCAGCCTGGCCACGCCTTGTGGGCCGTACTGGTAGGCCAGGGTGTGGTCTTGCCCGGCAATGGCCGACTCCGACAGGCCCCAGGGTGTGTGGTGGCTTTGGGCCTCGGCGATTTGCGCATGCACGGCGCTGCGGTTGACCTGGTAGAGCACACTGCCCTCGGGCTCGTCCAGCACCAGCGCGGGCATCAAATACTCAAACATCGAGCCCGACCAGGATTTGAGGCCCACCTCGGTGCCGCAGGCAAAAAACGGCCGGCCCAGCGCAGCCCAGTGCAGCACCGGCACATCGCCCTTGGCGATCGCCAACAAGCTGGTGAGGCGTGATTCACTGGCCAGCAAGTCGTAGTGGCTGTCGTCCAACTGCTGAGTGGCCACGCGGTAGCCGATGTGCAGCAGCTTGCGCTCGGGATCAAACAGCATGGCGTAGTTGGGCGCCACCGCCATCACGCGGCAGCGCAGCGCAACGGCGTGCAGGCGTGCGGCCACGCCGGCGGCGGGTTGCTGCAGGTCACTCAGAGCGGAGTCCAGCATGGCCAGATGGTCTTGCAGCCTGGGCAGGGCCTCATCGGCGCTGGGTGCTTGCAAATCGGTGGCGCCCAGGCGCAGGCTGTCGAGCTCAACGCGGGCGCGCGCCAGCTTGTTGGCCAGGGCGCTGACGGCGGCCGCGTCGCTTGGCCACTGCAGGCCGGGGCTGCACAAATCGGCCAGCGTGGCCAGGCTGGGCGCGCTGTCCAGCACCGCGCGCCAGCCTTGCAGGCGCTGCGCCGACAGCGCCAGCGCAGCTTGCGCAGCGTGTGCCGGCGCCGTGCTGCTGGCCAAGGCATCACAAGCCGCGGCAACGGCCAGCAGGTGGCCGCTGCAATTGCCACTGTCCACTGTGGACACATAGGCCGGTTGCAGCACCGCCAGGGTCTGGGTGTCGTACCAGTTGTAAAAGTGGCCGGCGTGGCGCGGCAGGCGGTCCAGCGTGTCCAGCGTGGCGCTCAGGCGGTGCGCCAGCTCGGCCCGGCCGATGAAGCCCAGGGTCTCGGCGCAGGTGGCGCTGAGCAGGTACATGCCGATGTTGGTGGGCGACGTGCGGTGCGCCACCATGGTGTGCGGGCTGAACTGCACGTTGTCGGGTGGCAGATGCTGGTCATCGGCGGTGACATGGCGTTCGAAATAACGCCAGGTGTCGCGGGCCAAGTGGTGCAGGTAGTCGCGCGATGGGGTGTCCAGCGGAGCGGGCGCGGCCTGGCTGGCCGGCTGGCTGGTGAACCACACCCACAGCGGCGCGCCGGCCCACAGCAGCAGCAGTGCGGCAGCGGCAGTGGCCTGCACCGGCGCACCCAGCCAGGCCGCCAGGCCAAGCAGCCCGGCCAGCACGGCAGCAGCGGCTGGCGCGGCGGCATGGCGGCGCAGCAGTGAGGGCAGGTCATACCGGACGGCGGCCTGGGCGGCGGCGGCGGTGGTCCACTGCAGCAGGCGGCGGCGTGAGATGAGTTGGCGGTACAGCGCCCGGCTGATGGCGTCGCCATACAGCAAGGCCAGTTCCAGCAACTCGGCGGTATGCCACAGCGCCAGGGCCAGCGCCCGGCCCAGGTCAGCCAGGGCCTGGCGGTAGAACAGGCGCAGCGCGATGTCGTCGCGGCTGGGCGCCAGGCCGGCCAGGGCACCCAGCACCGGCCCAGCACTGAAAGCCGCCGCCACCACGCCCAGCGCCCAGGCCAGCGGCAGCACACCACTGGCCAGCACCAGCAGCAGCAGCGCCAGCGACATGGGCGCCACCAGCGAGCGGCGCAGGTTGTCCAGCATCTTCCAGCGGCTGATCAGCGGCAGGCGGGCGGCTGCGGCGCTGCCGGCCGGTCCCGCTTGCCGCCACTGGGCCGGCCGCAGCAGCGGCTGCAGAACAAGCGGCAGCAAAAACGGCAGCAACTGCCAGTCACCACGGGTCCAGCGGTGCACACGTGACGCCGCCACGTCGGCATGCACGGGTGCGTCTTCCAGCAAGGTGATGTCGCTGACGCTGGCGCAACGCGCAATCGCGCCCTCCAGCAGGTCGTGGCTCAGCACCTGGTTGTCGGGCAGCCGGCCCACCAGGGTCTGGTAGACCGCAGCCACGTTGAGCAGGCCTTTGCCGGTGAAGCTGCCCTCGCCAAACACGTCCTGGTAGAGCTCGGAGTTGGCCGCGCTGTAGGGGTCGATGCCGCACTGGCCCGAGAACAGCCGGTGGTAGCGCGTCACCGTGGCCGGCGCCGGCAACGGCGTTTCAATGCGTGGCTGCAGGATGCCGTAGCCCGAGACCACACGGCGCGTGGCCGGGTCAACCACCGGCTGGTTGAGCGGGTGGGCGGCCAGGCCCACCAAGTCATGCAGCCGGCCGGGGGGCATGTCGGTGTCGGCATCCAGCGTGACGATGTAGCGGATGCCCGGTGCCGGCAAGGCCAGCCCGACGTTGCGGATGAAGGGCCATTTGTCGGGCCTGTCGGGCCTGTCAGGGCTGCCGGCGCCACCCGGCTCGCTGAGCGCACGCACCAGTTGCTCCAGCTTGCCGCGTTTGCGTTCCCAGCCTATCCAGCGCTGCTCGGAGTCTGACCACTGGCGCTGCCGGTGCAGCAGCAAAAAGGTAGGTGCCTGGCCCGGTGCGGGTGGGTGAAGGGCGTTGAGCGCGGTGATGCCGGCGCTGGCGCTGGCCAGCAGTGCGGCATCACTGGCCGCGTGTTCCGTGTCGGCGTCAACGTAGTCGGTGAGCAGCGCAAACTGGGCTTGCGCCTCGGGGTTGGCAATGCGGTGCTGCTGCAGTTGCGCGCACAGGGTGGCCACACCGGCGGTGCTGGTCAGCATGGCCGGCACCACCACGATCACCCGGTGCTGCGGTGGGATGCCACCAAGCCAGGCCAGCCGCGGCAGGCGCGCCGGTGGCGCTGATTCGCTGATCAAGCGGTTCACCACGGCCACCACCGCCTCGCTGACCGGGCCCAGCAGCAGCACGCCGGCCAGCAGCCACAGCCAGGTGGGGGTGGCGGCAGCGGTCTGGCGGTGCAGCAGCCATGCCACCCCGGCCAGCGTGAGCAGGGACAAGCTGCCCAGGTAGGCCGCCGTGGCCGCACTGCGCCAGGTGCCCGTGGGGGCGTCCCAGGGCCAGGGTGATGCGGCCAGGCCCAGCGCCCGGCGCAACACCGGCAGGCCGGGGCCACGCCACCAATGGGCCGGAGCGGCGGCAGGTTGATCGGGGCTGTCGGCTTGGTGGGTCAGGTCCAGCAGGCGCTGGGCCACTTTGGATTCATCCAGCCGCGCCAACCGGGCCAGCCGCTCGATGGCGTGCAAAGTGGCGTCTTGCGTGTCCTCACGTTCGGCCGCATGCACGGGCGCTTGCGCCATGGTGCGCATCACCGCGTTGGTATTGGCAAACAGGCGCCGCCAGTTGATGCGGTCCAGTGCGCGCAGCGAGGTGATGGCGTTGCGGATGCTCTGGTGGTCTTCGGTGGCCTCGGCCTGCTGGCGCGCCAGGCTGGCGGCCGCGTCAGGCAGGCGTTGCGTCAGCCACAGCGTCAAGGCGCGTGACATGGCGGCCGGCACCTCGTCGTCGCGCTGCTGCAGTTGCAGCCAGAAGGCCTCGGCCGCACCACGCTGCATGAAGCCTTGCTCGATGCGGTCCAGCGTGGCCAGGCTGCGGCGCTCGTCGGGCTGGTCGATCCAGCGGTGGGCGGCGTCGCGCGCCAGCTCCTGCACGGCGCTGCGCTCGGCCAGGCGGCGCAGGTTTTCCACCAGCACCACACGCAGCGTGGTGGG
>JANPOW010000485.1:0-12354 GCA_031428185.1 Betaproteobacteria bacterium
CCCACGCCTGAAAGAGCGGCAGCACACCGAGGCCGGTGTGTTGTCGGGTGGTGAACAGCAGATGCTGACCCTGTGCCGCACGCTGATGGGCGACCCCGACCTGATCATGATCGACGAGCCCACCGAGGGCCTGGCGCCCAAGATCGTGGAGCTGGTGGCCGACTACCTGCGCGAGCTCAAACGCCGTGGGGTGTCAGTGCTGCTGGTCGAGCAAAAGCTGACCATCGCACTGCAGGTGTCGCAGCGCTGCCTGGTGATGGGGCACGGCCAGATCGTGTTTGAGGGCACACCGGCTGAGCTGAAAGCCAGTGCTGAGGTGCGCAAGGAATGGCTGGAGGTGTAACCCTTGGCCCGGCTTTGTCGCCGCAGAGACATCGTGCGGATCGCATCGATTCCTAACATCGAACGACCGTGCTTTTTTACCCTGATTGTTTTCAGTTCGTCCCCAAGAGAGGTTTGTCATGAGCGCCACCTACCAGGTCATTGATGGCATTGCCGTCATCACGATGAACAATCCGCCGGTCAACGGCCTGGGGTTGGACACCCGCAAAGGCATTGCCGATGGTTTTGTCAAGGCGCAGGCCGATGCAGCGGTTGCAGCCATCGTGCTGACGGGTGCTGGCAAGGCGTTTTGCGGCGGGGCTGACATCCGCGAATTTGACTCGCCAAAATCGATGGCCGAGCCGAACCTGCTCACACTCATCAAGCTGGCTGAAGCGTCCACCAAACCCATCGTCGCCGCCATCCACACGGTGTGCATGGGCGGCGGCTTGGAGTTGTCACTGGGCTGCCAGTACCGGGTGGCATCCCCCGGTGCGGCCATTGCGCTGCCGGAGGTCAAGATCGGCTTGATCCCGGGTGCCGGTGGCACGCAGCGCCTGCCGCGTGTGCTGGGCATCGAGACGGCGCTCAACATGATCGTCACCGGTGAGCCGGTCCAGAGTGAATTGCTGGCCTCGCAGCCCGGCCAGAAGCTGTTTGACAAGATCATCGAGGGTGATCTGCTGGCCGGCGCGGTCAAGTTTGCCCAGGGCATTGCCGCCGTGCGGCCGCTGCCCACGGTGCGGGATTTGAAAGTGCGCCATCCCAACCCCGACGCTTACATGCAGTTCGCCCGCAACATGGTCAAGGGGATGTCCAAGAACTTCCCCGCGCCGCCGGCCTGTGTGGAGGCGGTGGCCGCATCCCTCAAGGCCAAGACGCTGGACGAGGGCCTGGCGGACGAGTTGCGCATCTTCCGGGCGCTGATGCTCACGCCCGAAGCCAAGGCGCTGCGCCACCTGTTTTTTGGTGAGCGTGCGGCCAGCAAGATCCCCGATGTGCCTGCGGGCACACCGCTGCGCACCATCGCCAAAGTGGGCGTCATCGGTGCCGGCACCATGGGCGGCGGCATCACGATGAACTTCTTGAACGCTGGCCTGCCAGTGACCATGCTGGAGATGAAAGCCGACGCGCTGGAGCGCGGTGTGGCCACCATCCGCAAAAACTACGAAGCCCAGGTCAAAAAGGGCAAGTTAAAAGCAGACAAGTACGAGGCGCGCATGGCGCTGCTGAGCACCACGTTGGCCTACGACGATCTGAAGGACTGCGACCTGATCATCGAAGCGGTGTTTGAGGAGCTGGGCGTCAAAGAGGCCGTGTTCAAGCAGCTGGACGCCATCGCCAAGCCTGGCGCCATCCTGGCGTCCAACACCTCCACGCTGGATGTGGACAAGATCGCCAACTTCACCCAGCGGCCCCAGGACGTGGTGGGCATGCACTTTTTCAGCCCGGCCAACGTGATGCGGTTGCTGGAGGTGGTGCGCGGCAATGCCACTGCCAAGGATGTGCTGGCCACCGTGATGGCGCTGGCCAAGAAGATCAAGAAAACGGCGGTGGTCTCGGGTGTGTGTGATGGCTTTATCGGCAACCGCATGATCGAGCAATATTCACGGCAAGCCGGTTTTCTGCTGGACGAAGGTTGCACCCCGGCCCAGGTGGACCGCGCGGTCGAGAAGTTCGGTTTTGCGATGGGCCCGTTCCGCATGGGTGACCTGGCCGGCAACGACATCGGCTGGGCCATCCGCAAGCGCCGCGCGGTGGAGTACGGCAACCTGAAGTACAGCAAAACCGCCGACCTGCTGTGTGAGCTGGGCCGCTTTGGTCAAAAGACGGGCGCGGGTTGGTACGACTACCAGGCCGGCAAACGCGACGCCATCCCCAGCCCGCTGGTGGAAAACATGGTGGCCGATCACCGCAAGGAGTTGGGGCTAACGCCACGCAAGATTGGCGATGAAGAGATCGTGCAACGTCTGGTCTTCAGCCTGGTCAATGAGGCCGCGCACATCCTGCAAGAAGGCATTGCCAACAAGGCCAGTGACATCGACATGGTCTACCTCACCGGTTATGGCTTTCCGATGTTCCGCGGTGGCCCGCTGTGTTATGCCGATGCGTTTGGCCTCTACAACGTGGTGACAGCGATGCAGCGTTTTGCCACCAATCCGCTGGACGACCAGGCTTTCTGGACACCGGCGCCGCTGTTGGCCAAGCTGGTGGCTGAGGGCAAATCCTTCACCTGACTGCGTTGTTGTTGCCACCTGTTCAACAAGGAGCTGCCCATGACTGCCCACGCCACCTTCACCCGGATGGAAGACTCAAGTGCCGCTGATTGGCAATTGATTGGCGCAGAGTTTCCGGCGGCCGCCAAAGCGCTGCCAGACCGCATCCTGGCGCACTTGAAGCTGTTGGACGGTGACCAGGGCGGCTTCCCCGTCGACCGCTACCAGCACTCCCTGCAAACCGCCACCCGGGCGCTGCAAAACGGGCACGATGAGGAATACGTGGTCTGCGCGCTGCTGCACGACATTGGCGACAGCCTGGGCAGCTACAACCACTTTGACATCGCAGCAGCCATCCTCAAGCCCTTTGTCAGTGAAGCCAACCTGTGGATGGTGCAGCACCACGGCATCTTTCAGGGCTACTTCTTCTTTCACCACATCGGGCTGGACCGCAACCTGCGTGAGCAGTTCCGCAGCCACCCACACTTCAGCCGCACTGAAGAATTTTGCGCGCTGTACGACAACCCGGCGTTTGACCCCAAAGCCGAGACCCTGCCCATCAGCCACTTTGAGCCGATGGTGCGGCGGGTGTTCGGCCAGGTGAAATCCAGCGTCTACAAAAGCTCCACCGCCATGCCGCGGGCCCAGGCTGTGGCCTGATCTGTCTGTCCACCAATGCGGCCCATCCATTCACGCCCAAAGCTGCACCCCAGGAGCCCCCCATGACCCAAGCCGTGATTGTTTCCACCGCCCGCACGCCACTTGCCAAGAGCTGGAAAGGCGCTTTCAACATGACCCACGGCGCCACGCTGGGTGGTCATGCCATTGCGCACGCGGTGCAGCGCGCCGGCATTGACGCCGCAGCGATTGAGGATGTGCTGATGGGCTGTGCCAACCCCGAAGGCGCCACCGGCATGAACATCGCGCGTCAGGCTGCTCTGCGTGCCGGCCTGCCCATCACGGTGAGCGGCGTCACCATCAACCGGTTTTGCTCCAGCGGCCTGCAGACCATCGCGATGGCCGCGCAGCGCATCATTGCCGGTGAGGGGGATGTGTATGTGGCGGGCGGTGTCGAATCCATCTCTTGCGTGCAGCAAGAGATGAACACCCACATGATGGTGGACCCGGCACTGCAGAAGATCAAACCCGAGATCTACTGGAACATGCTGCAGACCGCCGAGAACGTGGCCAAGCGATACAACGTGGCCCGTGAGCGCATGGACCACTACGGCGCCGAGAGCCAGCAAAAAGCCTGCGCCGCGCAAGAGGCCGGCAAGTTTGCCGATGAGATCGCCGCCATCACCGTCACCGCCGGTGTGGCCGATGCCCAGCTGGGCCTGCGCAGCAAAGAAGTGACCGTCAGCGCCGACGAGGGCCTGCGCCCCGGCACCACCTACGACAGCATCAAGGACGTTCGCACGGCGGTGCCCGGCGGCGTGATCACCGGCGGCAACGCCAGCCAGTTCAGCGACGGCGCCGGTGCTTGTGTGATCGTCAGCGACACCTACGCCCAGCAAAAAGGCTTGAAGCCGCTGGGCCGGTTTTTGGGTTTTGCGGTGGCCGGCTGTGAGCCGGACGAAATGGGCATCGGCCCGGTGTTTGCGGTGCCCAAGGTGCTCAAGCGCCTGGGCCTGACCGTGGCCGACATTGACCTGTGGGAGCTGAACGAGGCCTTTGCGGTGCAGGTGCTGTACTGCGCTGACACCTTGGGTATCCCGATGGACAAGCTCAATGTCAACGGCGGCGCCATCGCGGTAGGCCACCCCTACGGCATGAGCGGCCAGCGCCTCACCGGCCATGCGCTGATTGAAGGCAAGCGCCGTGGCGCAAAACGCGTCTGCGTCACCATGTGCATTGGTGGTGGCATGGGCGCTGCAGGCATTTTTGAAGTCCTCTGACCGTCCCGGGGGCGGCCATGGATGCTTTGCGCACCCCCGACCAGCGCTTTGCCGGCTTGCCCGGCTGGCCCTACGCACCGCACTACCTACAAGTGCTGCCAGGTGCTGACGCAGCACTGCGCATGCACTACATCGACGAGGGCCCACGCAGCGCGCCTGTCACCGCGTTGTGCCTGCACGGCAACCCGACCTGGGGCTATTTGTACCGCCACATGATCCCAGTGTTTGCCACTGCCGGCCTGCGCGTGGTGGTGCCAGACTTGATCGGTTTTGGCCGCTCGGACAAGCCGGTTGATGCGGCCTGGCACCACTTTGACAAACACCGGCAAAGCCTGCTCAATCTGATCAACACCCTGGACTTGCGCAACGTGATGCTGGTCTGCCAGGACTGGGGCGGCATCTTCGGCCTGACCCTGCCGATGGTGCTGCCGCAACGCTTTACCCGCCTGCTGGTGATGAACACCACCCTGGCCACCGGCACGGTCACAGACGGCTTCCGCCAGTGGCGCAACTACAGCAACAGCCAGCCCGACCTGGCCGTGGGCAGGCTGCTGCGGCGCGGCAAGCCCGACATGACAGCCGCTGAAGCCGCTGCTTATGACGCCCCGTTCCCTGACAGTTGCTTCAAAGCCGCCTTGCGCGCCTTTCCGGATCTGGTGCCCGATGGTCACGACGCGCCGGGTGCGGCCACCAGCCGTCAGGCCCGGGCCTTCTGGCAGCAGCAGTGGGCCGGCAGCAGTGTCATGGCCATCGGCACCCAAGACCCGGTGTTGGGTCTGGACGCGATGTCGGCCCTGCACGCGGACATCCGCGGCTGCCCAGCACCACTGCGGGTTGCCCAGGGTGGCCACTTTTTGCCCGAGTGGGGTGGCCCCATCGCCACAGCGGCATTGGCAGCGTTTGCCTTGACCAGCGCTTGACGTGGCCCCGTCGCCAACACCTGCAACCCGGAGTTCAGCAGCCCATGCGCCCCACTGTTGATTTTTTGCTGAACCACTGGCTGAACGTGGCCAGCCTGACCAGCCGACCGCGTTTTGCCGAGCACAGCAGCGAGACCTTCAACCAGGTGCTGGACACCTGCGAGAAGATCGCACGCGACAAATTTGCACCTTTCAACCGGCTGGTCGATACCGACGAACCACGCTTTGACGGTGAGCGGGTGATCCTGCCGCAGGCCACCAAAGATGCCGCCGATGCTTACGCTGCGTCTGGCATGCTGTCGGCTGCGCAAGATTTTGCGATTGGCGGCATGCAACTGCCGTACACGGTGGAGTTGGCTGCCAATGCGTTTTTCTCCAAGGCATCGGTCAGCATCAACGCCAGCCTGCTGAGCGTGGGCAATGCCAACTTGCTGATGGCGCATGGCACAGCGGCGCAGCAGCAGGTGTTTGCGCTCAACACCTTTTCGGGCCGCTTCTCCGGCACCATGTGTTTGAGTGAGCCGCAAGCGGGTTCCAGCCTGTCTGACGTGGCCACCCGCGCGGTGCCCGATGGTGCCGACTTTGCAGCCGATGCACTGGGCCCCCGCTACCGCCTCAAGGGCAACAAGATGTGGATCTCGGCCGGTGAGCATGAGTTGACCGAGAACATCATCCACCTGGTGCTGGCCAAGATCCCCGGACCGGATGGCCAGCCTGTGGCGGGTGTCAAAGGCATCTCGCTCTTCATCGTGCCCAAGCATCTGGTGGATGACCAGGGCCGGCTCACAGGCCAGCGCAACGATGTGGCCCTGGCCGGCCTGAACCACAAGCTGGGCTGGCGCGGCACCACCAACACCTTGCTCAACTTTGGTGAGGGCAAGTTCACCCCCGGTGGGCAGGGTGGTGCGGTGGGTTACCGGGTGGGCCTGCCCGGCGCCGGCTTGCGCTGCATGTTCCACATGATGAACGAGGCGCGCATCGGCGTGGGCATGGCTGCCACCATGTTGGGCATGGCGGGTTACGAGGCATCGCTGGACTACGCCCGCCAGCGGCCGCAGGGCCGGCCGATTGGCGTGGCCAGCGGCGCCGGGCCGTCCCAAGGCGCTGGCCACCCCCTTGGGGGGGCGACACCGCAGGCGTCTCGGGGGTCCACATTCATCAAAGATGCTGCTCAACCGCAAGTGCCCATCATTGAACACGCTGACGTCAAACGCATGCTGCTGGCGCAGAAAGCCTATGCCGAAGGCGCGTTAGCCCTGGAGCTGTATTGCGCCCGGCTGGTGGATGAAGCACACACCGGCACACCCGAGACCGCACGTGATGCCGCGCTGCTGCTGGAGGTGCTGACCCCCATCGCCAAAAGCTGGCCCAGTGAATGGTGCCTGGAGGCCAACAGCCTGGCGATCCAGGTGCACGGCGGCTACGGCTACACGCGCGATTTCCCGGTGGAGCAGTACTGGCGCGACAACCGCCTGAACATGATCCATGAAGGCACGCACGGCATCCAGGCGCTGGACTTGCTGGGCCGCAAAGTGGTGATGGACGGTGGTGCCGGTTTCAAGCTGCTGAGCACCACGCTGCAGCGCAGCGTGGACCAGGCCGCCCCGGTGCCGGCGCTGGCTGCACACGCTGCCGCACTGGCAGCGGCCTGGCAGCGCATTGATACCGCCACCCAGGCCGCCTGGTCCACCGGCCAGCCGGTGGAGGCCTTGGCCAACGCCACGCCTTACCTGCAGGCGTTTGGCCACGCGGTGCTGGCCTGGATCTGGCTGGAGGTGGCGCTGGCCGTCACGCTGGCAGCCCAGGGCAAGCCATCCACCACTCAACCCGCCATGCCGCTGAGCAGCGCGTTTGCCCAAGGCAAGCTGCAAGCTTGCCGCTATTTTTATGCCTACGAGTTGCCCAAGATCGACGCCTGGCTGGGCGTGGTGGCCAGCCGCAGCGCCATCTGCCGCGACATGCAGGACGCCTGGTTTTGAGCGCGGTGACCAAGCGCTTGTCCGACAGCACAACAGGCCAGCCTGGCGCATGCTGCCGGGATGAAAACCTCCACGGTCGAGGCCTGGGCCTGGCGACTGCTTTACGGTGGCTTGCTGCTGTTGGTGCTGGGCCTGTTTGTGCTGGACGTGGCGGTCATCCCGCTCGATGCGGCCTTGGGCGGCAACCTGCTCTGCGGCGGTGGCGCGCTGGCGCTGGCTGGTGCGCTGCTGATCGTGCTGCGCTCGCGCATGGGGCCTTGAGGCGCTCCCGCCGCCAAATGGGCCAACCCCATGGAGCGAACCCCGATGAGCGATATCAAATTGAGTGAGCCCAACGCGAGTGAGCCCCGGCGCACGGTGCGCAACAAGCCGTCGACCGTGCCGTTTCCGGCCCGCGTGCCGTTTGTGGAATCACTGGGCATCGAGCTGCTTGGTTATGGCGACGGCCATGCCGAGTTGCGGGTGGACCTGGACGATGCCCACCTCAACACCTGGCAGGTGGCGCACGGCGGCGTGGTGATGACCATGCTGGACGTGGCCATGGCCATGGCCGCCCGCAGCGCCCATGCGGCCGGGGTGCATGGCAGCGGCGTGGCCACCATCGAGATGAAAACCAGCTTCATGCGCCCGGCCGAGCACCAGTTGCGTGCCGTGGCCAAGCTGCTGCACAAGACCAGCACGCTGGCGTTTTGCGAGGCCTCGCTGTTTGATGCGCACGGCCAGTTGTGCGCCAACGCCACGGGCACGTTCAAGTACCTGCGCGGCTTGCCGACGCGTGGTGGCGTGCGCAGCCCAACCCCAGGTCAAGCCACCGTGCCTGATTTGACGACCCACCCAGCACCGAAAGGCAACACCCCATGAGCAACATCATCAACAAACAATTCCTGCTGGCCTCACGCCCCACGGGCGAGCCCAGCGCCGCCAACTTCAAGCTGGTGGAAACCGCTGTGCCCGAGTTGACCGACGGCCAGGTGCTGGTGCGCCACCACTACATGAGCCTGGACCCCTACATGCGTGGCCGCATGAACGACGGCAAAAGTTACACCGCGCCGCAGGCTTTGAACGAGGTGATGGGCGGCGGCACGGTGGGTGAGGTGATGGCCAGCCGCAACCCCGGCTTTGCAGTGGGTGATGCAGTGCTGGGCATGGGCGGCTGGCAGCAATACCGGGTGGTGGACGCCAACCAGCGGGGTGTGCTGCAAAAAGTGGACACCACCCATGTGCCGCTGTCGGCGTACCTTGGCGCGGTGGGCATGCCGGGTGTCACCGCCTGGTACGGCCTGGTGCGCATCATCAAGCCCAAAGCGGGTGAGACGGTGGTGGTCTCGGCCGCCAGCGGCGCGGTGGGCAGCGCGGTGGGCCAGCTGGCCAAGGCGCGTGGTGCGCGGGCGGTGGGCTTTGCCGGTGGTGCTGACAAATGCCGCTATGTGGTTGAAGAACTGGGCTTTGATGCCTGCATCGACTACAAGGCCTACCCCGATTTGAAGGCGCTCTCACAAGCCCTGAAAGTAGCCTGCCCGAATGGGGTGGACGGCTATTTTGAGAACGTGGGCGGCCTGGTGCTGGAGGCGGTGCTGCAGCGCGCCAACGCGTTTTGCCGGGTGGCCGTGTGCGGCATGATCAGTGGCTACAACGGTGAGCCCATCCCGCTGAGCGCGCCGCAGTTGATCCTGACCAACCGCATGAAGATTGAAGGCTTCATCGTCAGTGAGCACATGGACGACTGGCCCGAAGCGCTGAAAGAACTGGGCACCGGCGTGGCCACCGGCAAGCTCAAATACCGCGAGACCGTGGCGCAGGGCATTGAGGCCGCGCCAGACGCCTTTGTCGGCCTGCTGAAAGGCCGCAACTTTGGCAAGCAACTCGTCAAGTTGATCTGACCAACCGGCGCGCTGCTTGAGCACGCCCAAGCTGCCTGGCATGGCCACCCATCTGGCCTGGACCTGGCAGCGTTTTGCTGACCTTGGCGTGGACGGTGTCTACGACATGCTGGCCCTGCGGGCCCGCGTCTTCATCCTGGAGCAAGGCCCGTTTCTGGACCCGGACGGTTTTGACCGGCACAGCTGGCATCTGCTGGGCCGCGATGCAGCGGGGGATTTGCGCGCCTATCTGAGGGTGGTGGACCCCGGCCTCAAATACCCCGAGCCGTCCACCGGCCGGGTGGTGCTGGACATGGCCTTGCGTGGCAGCGGCCTGGCCGATCAACTGGTTGCCGAGGGCCTGCGCCGCGCCGCCAGCGCCTGGCCCGGCCAGGGCAACCGCATCAGCGCCCAAGCCCACCTGCAGCGCTTTTATGGCCGCCACGGCTACCAGCCGCAGGGCGACGAATACGCCGAAGACGGCATCCCGCACATCGAAATGTGGCGGCCGGCTGGTGTCGCGCCAGCTGGCCAACCGTGACAAGCACACCCGAAGGAGACCCCATGCCTGAGCTGATCCTGCACCACTACCCCAACTCGCCGTTTGCTGAAAAAGTGCGGCTCATCCTGGGCTACAAGGGCTTGGCCTGGCGCTCGGTGATGATCCCCACCATCCTGCCCAAACCGGACTTGGTGGCACTCACCGGGGGATACCGGAAAACCCCGGTGCTGCAGCTTGGCGCTGATATTTACGGCGACACCGCCTTGAGTGCCCAGGTGCTGGAGCAGCACCAGCCCCAGCCCACGCTGGACCCGGCCAGCGCCCCGCTGGCGCCGCTGCTGGCGCAGTGGGCTGACAGCACGCTGTTCTGGCCATCCGTCACCTGGGCCTTGCAGCCAGCCGGTGCAGCCGTGATGTTTGACAACCCACCACCCGAGGTGATGAAAGCCTTTGCCGTTGACCGCGCCGCGATGGGCGGTGGCATGCGGCGGGCAACGCTGGCCGACGGCACGGTGCAGCTCAAGGCCTTGCTGCAGGCGCTTGACGCCCAGTTGCAGGCGCAACAGGCAGCAGGTGCTGCTTGCCTGTTAGGCGCCGCACCCAGCATTGCCGATTTTGCGGTGGCGCATCCACTGTGGTTCATCCGCCGCGCCGCACCGGTGGCCCACATCCTGGCGCCGTACGCCGCGCTCAGCGCCTGGCTGGACCGCATGCTGGCCATCGGCCACCACCACAGCACCCGGCTGAGCGGTGCCGACGCAGTGGCCCTGGCCGCTGCCACCCCGCAGCACGCGCCCGTCAGTGTGTTGCCTGGGCTGGGCTTTGAGGCCGGCCAAGCCGTCACTGTCAACGCCACCGACTACGGCCTGGACCCGGTGGCCGGCACGCTGGTGGGGCTGACACCCGACAGCGTGGTGCTACAGCGCACCGACGCACGTGCCGGCCTGCTGCAGGTGCATTTCCCCCGCATGGGTTTCCAGATCAAGAAAGAGGTTTCAGCATGAGTGATTTCAAAGGCCGCACAGCGGTGCTCACCGGTGCGGCGTCTGGCTTCGGGCTGGAGATGGCGCGCATCGCGGCGGCTGAGGGCATGCACATCGTGATGGTGGACGTGCAGGCCGACGCACTGGCCACGGCCCGGGCTGAGATCGAGGCGCTGGCCTCTGCGCAAGGGCAGCACGGCGGCCGCGTGCTGGCGCGCCAGGTGGATGTGTCCAGTGCCAGCGCCATGCAGGCCCTGGCCGATGAGGTGCTGGCCCAGCTGGGTGCGCCGCACATCGTGTTCAACAACGCCGGTGTGGGCAGCGGCGGGCTGGTGTGGGAGAACAGCGTCAAGGACTGGGAATGGGTGCTGGGTGTCAACGTCTGGGGTGTCATCCACGGGGTGCGGCTGTTCACGCCCATGATGTTGGCCGCAGCCCAGGCGGATCCGGCCTGGCAGGGCCACATCATCAACACCGCGTCGATGGCCGGCCTGCTCAGCCCGCCCAATATGGGCGTCTACAACGTCAGCAAACATGCGGTGGTCACGCTCAGCGAGACGCTGTACCAGGACCTGGCGCTGGTGACCGAGCAGGTGCACGCCCATGTGTTGTGCCCATTCTTTGTGCCCACCGGCATCGTGGCCAGCCAGCGCAACCGGCCAGCCGATATGCAAGACCCCAACACCCCGCCCACCCGCAGCCAACTGATCGGCAAGGCCATGAGCGAAAAGGCTGTGGGCAGTGGCAAGGTCAGCGCGGCCGACGTGGCGGCCAAGGTATTTGCCGCGCTGCGCGCCAGGCAGTTCTACATCTACAGCCACCCCAAAGCGCTGGTCTCGGTGCAGATGCGCATGGAGGACGTGGTGATGGGCCGCAACCCGACCGACCCCTTCCAGGACAAGCCCGAGGTGGGGGCGCAGCTGCGCTCGGCCTTGCGCGGGGCTTGATGGGCTGATGGGCTTGATGGGCTGATGGGCTGATGGGCTGATGGGCTGATGGGCTGATGGGCTGATGGGCTTGATGGGCTCTTGTTGGGCTCTTGATGGGCGGTGAGCCCGCCGCACCCGGCGCGGCCGGCTCAGGCGCCCGGCAAGGGGCGTGCGGCTGCGGCGGCTGCACCGCTGAAGGCCGCGCCAGCCAGCGCATCGGCACCGTAGCCGCGGTTCACGTCCAGCCCGGCCAACCACCACGGCTGCGGTGCTGCGTTGGCCAGCAACCCACCGACCGGCGCCTGAAAGCGGCGTGGCCACTGCACACCGTGCAGCAGCAGGTGGTCAAAAAAATCGACCTCGGCCACGCTGGCGCTTGACGCACCATCGCGCAGCGACACCCGCAGCCGCCGCAGCAGGCCACGCTCGCGGTCGATGTAGAGCGACAGCCTTGCCGGCGCGGTGCCGTCCAGGCCGGGCGCCAGGGCCAGGTGCAACTGGTCACAGCGTTGGCCGTCCAGCGTCTCGGGTGGGCCCCAGTTCACAACGCCGGCCTGGTCCACCACCGCCAGTGGGCCCAGCAGCAGCAGGCGGTGGGCCTGCGCCAGTTGGGCCAGTTGCATCAGTCGGGATGGCTCATGCGCGGGCAAGCCCGTGGCCGCCGCCCGCAGCGCTGCCGGCTGGGCGGCGGCCGCCATGCCGCGCGCGGTGCCAGCCAGCAGGCGCAACTCCAGCGGGCCCGTGGCC
>JANPOW010000486.1:0-3129 GCA_031428185.1 Betaproteobacteria bacterium
GATTCCAGCAGGCTGGTGCCATCGTGCGGGCCGGCAATGGCGCCGTAGCTCAGGTTGACCACCAGCGCCGGGGCGGCTGCGCCATCAGCCCACTGGCGCGCACGGCCCATCACAAAGTGCAGGGCGTCGAGTGCATTCACGGCCAGCCAGCGGCCGGCTGAAATAGTGGTCTGCTCGCGGGGCAACTGCACCACCACCAGCGGCGCAAGCAGCGCCGGCGCGGCGCCAGCAGCGCCCACCAGGGCCAGGCCGGCGCTGTCGTCCGGTGTGCCGCGGCCCAGCGCCGGCGGCGGGCCGGCCAGCAAGGCCAGCACCGCTGCGGCATGGGATGGTCGCCGTGTCAGCGCGCGCATTTTCAAGCGCTCGTCGGCGTACATCATGGCCTCGTCCAGGCCACCGCTGGTGCTGTACGTGGCAATCAACTGGTGCATGGCGTCTTGGCCCAATTGCTGGCCATACGGAAACGCCGCCAGGTCGGCCCAAGGCGCCGTTACCGGTGGTTTGACGATGGATTGGTCCCACAGGGTGTCAATGCGGGTGCGTCCACCGTGCAGCAAGGCCGCATGGCCAAACGGGCAGGCGTCCTCCACCACGCCCAGCACCACCTTGGGCGCATCACCCGGGGTGCCGTTGGTGGGCGTGTCGGGTGCAGGTGGCACCGGGTCGGCCACCGGGTCGTCAAACCCTGGCCGCTGGAAACCGATCTGCAGGCGTTTGACCAGCTTGGCCGCCATCAATTGCCGGACCACTTTGCGCAGCGGCACACGCATGTCGCTGGGCAGGAGTTCAAACGGTTTGGTGTCCAGGCGCACGGTGATGAAACTGGCGTTCAGGCCCGTGTGCGGCAGCGCGCGTTCGTAAGCCAGTGGCACCTGCAGGTCAACCCCGCCAATGTTGATGGTGCGCGCACCACCCGCCACGGCAGGCGGTGTGGCGGCCGCGCCATCCACGATGAATGGCATCGCGGGGTCGTACGGGTGGTGCAGTTCGACCAAAAATGTGAGTGCATTCGGCAGCACTTTCTGACGCCGCTTGAAGGCCCGAAAGTTGGTCTGCAAAGCCCATTCGGCATACGGGTCCTGGTATTGATCGGGCCCGCCGATCTGGTTGTCAAGCGCAGTGTTGGCGCCTGCACTCGCACCTGCACCCGGCGCAGCCTTGGCAATTGCACGGGCCAGCGGGCGGCGCGCTCGGGCCGCTGTCATGCCGGTGCCCCAGCCGGCGGTGGGTAGTCACTCCACTCGGCGCAGGCCTGCTGCCTGAGCCGGCGCAGCACCTGGTTGCGGCTGCCATCCACCAGGCTGATCGCGTCAACCGTCTGGCGTGGCACGGTATTGCAGTGGAAATGCGCCGGCAGGCTGGTGCCGGCCGGCAGACCGGTGTTGTCCAGCGCCTCGCTGCGGTTGAAGCCCACCCTCAAGACGGGGTCAAGCGCAGCCTCAGCCGCTGTCAACGGCAGTGCAGCGCCGTCAAAAGTGCGGGGCACCCAACCCTGGTGCAGCCCACCACAGCGGTGCAGCAGGTACTCGGCCGTGGTTTCACCCACCATGCGGCCGGCGGTGGAGTCGATCGGGAAATGCACACCGGCCACCACCCGGTTGTTGGCGATGCGGCCGGCCAGGCGCTGCAGTTGCTGCTCACGACTCTCCGCTGGGCTGCCCGGTGCGGGTGGGCTATCGCCGGGCAGGCGCGACAAGGCCGCCAACATGCGCGCCACCACAAACGCCTCGGCCGCATGGCCACTGGGGAAGGCCGCAAACCGGCGGGCATTGATCATGGGCTGGATGCTGGGCGAGTAGTCCACCGGTCGCGGGCAGCCTAGATAGTGCTTGGTGGGCTGGTTGAGATAGGACATCACGCCCAAGGCCAGATGCAACAACTCCAGCGTGTAGCGGTAGGTGGTGGGGTTCAGGTCCAGCACTGCGCTCCAGTACTGCATCGGCAGGCCGATCTGGGTGACGACCTCTTGCATGCGTTCAGCGCGCAAGTCGGCCCAGGTGCCCACCAGCGAGAGCTGCGCCTCGAACACCCCACGCGCCGGCCGCACCACGCGGTAGACGGGCAGCGCGGTGGCCTGCGCCTGCAAGGCTGCTGCACCCAGGCAGTTGGCGTCGGCGGCCTGGCCGTCGGCAGCTACGGCCCACACCAGGTCCACATGGCGCAGCGTGACGCTGCGGCGCTTGGCGTCGGCACTCAGGTGCAGCGGCCGGATCAGCTCAGCCATCAGGTTCTCAAACCGGATGTCGGCCGACCATTGGTCCAGCCGCTTGGGCTGGTCCACGCTGGGCAGGCCATCACGCGCATCCAGATCACGAAAAGCACCCGGCAGCAGGCACAGCGTGGGCGCGCTGCCAGCACCCATCGCGATGGCCTCTCGGTTCAGGATCAGGCCGGCGGCGTGCGCCGGGTCAGCACCCGGCCCCAGCGTGAAGGCCGGGTTGGCCATCATCATCCCTTGCATGCCCTGCATGCCCTGCATCCCCTGCATCCCCTGCATCCCCTGCATGCCCTGCATGCCTTGCCAATAGCTCCAGGTACTCATGATTTTTCCAATCCAGGGGTTGGGGGTTGACGGTCAGTGCTCGGGCAGCCCTGCACCACGCAGGGCCTCGGCAAAGCGCAGGTTTTGGGCATTGGCCAGGCCAACACGGGCCAGGTAGGTTTGCACGCTGCAGTGCGGCTCAACGGCCAGCAGTTGGCCGACCGTCACGCGCGCCTCGGCCACTTGCCCCAGCATCATTTGGGCGGTGGCCAAAGCCCGGTAGCTTGATCCGTGGCTGGTATTGCCCAGGATGGCGCGCTGCGCCAGCGCGATGCCGCGTTCGTACTCACCGGCCATGACGGACGCGCTGGCGGCCAGCGAGTCATAAAAGTGCCGGGTGGGGTCGATTGGCGCCAGGCCCAGTGCCGACTCACTGGCCGCCAAGGCCGGTGCCTGGGCGGCCAGGTAGCCGTGCGCCACACCACTCATCAGCCAGGCGAGTGAATCGCTGGGGTCACTCTGCAGGGCCTGCGCGTAATACGCCTGGGCTGCCGCCGGATCGCCCTTGACACCCGCCTGCACCGAGCCCGCCATCGTCAGCGCCAGCGCCGATTGCGGGTCACGGTCCAGCGCCTGCTGGCTGTAGG
>JANPOW010000487.1:0-3135 GCA_031428185.1 Betaproteobacteria bacterium
CAATGTTCGCCAGGCAGGTGCGCGGCCGCTGCAGGTGCAAGCCTGGGTGGAGCGTGATGACTCCACCTACGGCATCGACCGGCCACAAAGCGCCCGCCTGGTGCCCAACGACGGTGGTGATGCGGGCCACCTGAACGACCACAACATCCTCAGCAACCTGGCGTCCGGGCACAACACCTTCTCGGTGGGGGCCTTGGTGCATATGCGGGCCGCGGCTGATCCAGCGCATTGGATGGTCAGCGCCTACAGCGCGGCTGGCCCGTCAGGCACCGCGGGTCCGGCCCTGTCAGCGCTGGCCGATGCCGGTGTGGCCTTGTCGGGCATCCGCACTGCCGGCAGCCAGAGTGGCATGGTGCTGCGCACCAATGGCACCAGCATGGCGGCGCCGCTGGCCGCACGCTGGATTGCGCAGCAGTTGGCCGGTGGCCAGACGCTGGCCCAGATCAAGGCAGCGGTGTTGGCCGCCCCCGGCCGCAATGCCAGACGCGGCATGACCGTGCCCTGACACTGCCCATGAGCGGCCCGACCACCCAGGCCGCTCACACCAAGCGTGCCACCGCTGCCGCGCTCAACACCCTGGCAATCTCGCTGCGGTCATGCACCTGCAGCCGCGCAAATACCTGCTTGGCGTGGTAGCCGGCGGTGTCGCGGGTGATGTGCATGCGCGTGGCGATCTCGGGATTGCTGTGGCCTTGCGCGATCAACACCGCCACTTCACGCTGCTGGGGCGACAGGCCCAGCGCGGCCGCGCCCTGGGCCAGGCGCAGCGGCTCAGCCGCCAGGCGCGACAGCAGCAGCGCCACGGCCTGGCCACCGTCGCCGGCCGTCATGCTGTGGCGCCGAAACGCAAACTGGCCCCAGGCGGTGTGCACTTGGTGGATGGCGTTGGGTGCGCTCAGCACCGCGCCCAGCATGGCGGCGATGAAGCGCGGCAGGGTGCCCTGCTCGGCCAGCGCGGTGGCCGGGGCGATGGCATTGCCGTGGGCCAGGCGGATCAGGCGCGGCCAGTTGGCGTCGGCGTAAAGCTCCCGGCCCTGGCTGTCCAGCAGCGCCAGGCCTTCTTCCACCGCCTGCGCCTGCAAGTCGCGCAGCACCACGGGGGAGGGCACGGCCAGGCCCTCGCCCAGGTAGCGCAGCACGCCCTCCAGCGTCTGCTCGTCCGCAACGCTGAAGGCCGCCGCGTCGCTGCCGCGGTACAGGCTGAGCTGGCCCAGCACTTGGCCTTGATGCCGCACCACGGCGTACAAAAAATGCTCGATGCCCAGCGCTGCCAGCACATCGCGGTAGTAGGCGCTGTTGCGCTCGTCAGCGTTGACGCTGCGCCGGCTGATCGGCTTGGCTGCGGCCACGCGCTGCAGATACTGCTTGCGAAACTGCTGGTTGCTGTGCTCGTCGTGGTAGGCCGCCATTGCGTTGGGCGCCAGCAGCCGTTCGGCATACAGGTTGGTGATGCCACCTCGGGCGTCGCAAAAAAAGAAGCCGGCGTGGCTGGCCGGCACCAGCTCACGCAGCACCGGCAGCAGTGACGGCAGCAGCAGCGGCGCAGCCAAGCCCAGGTTGCACAAC
The DNA here is from genome assembly GCA_031428185.1 of Betaproteobacteria bacterium. Lineage (GTDB taxonomy): Bacteria > Pseudomonadota > Gammaproteobacteria > Burkholderiales > Burkholderiaceae_C > Pseudaquabacterium. Next base: position 1,567 of record JANPOW010000487.1, read on the forward strand.
TGGCGCAGGGTGACGCGGGCTGAGGTGGCTGTCATGCGCTGCAGGGTAGCCGGGGCCCGATTGCGGATTCCTACCCGACCGGGTAGGCCTTCAGCCTGCGGCTGAGGGTGCCGGGGCAGCCGGTGGCAGCAATAGGGCTTGCAGCTCGTCCACCATCGCTGTCAGGGCTTGCTGGGTGGTCGCGTCGGCCACCTGGGCCACGCTGTGCTGCAGGTCGGCCAGGGTGGTTTCCAGCTTCCAGGCGGCCGGGCCGTCGCGCCGCACGGCTTTGAGGCAGCGTTTGGCGGCGGCCACATCTGCCGCATCAAAGGCCATGCCCAGTAGCGTGGGGTTCAACCATTCGTCTTGCGCGTTGCGCGCCCGCGCCCGCTCGCAGGCCATCACCACCAGTTGGGCGATGGTGGCGGCGCGGGCGGCATCACCCTCGTCGTCGCGGCTTTTGTACAACCGGGGCAGGTTGCACGAGCAGTAGTAGTCGTTCAGGTCCAGTTGCATGCCGGCTTCATAGTGGGTGATGGCCTGGTCCAGGTAGTCGCTAGCCGCGCCGCTGTCACCCCGCTTGGTGGCCTCGGTGGCCAGCTTTTTGTAGCGCCCGCCGATCAGGCCTTGGCGCTCAGCCGAGTCACCACGCCGCTGCACCAGTTCTTGCAGCGCGCCGATGGCCTGCAGGTGGTTGCCGGTTTTGGACAGCGCCAGGCAGCGCTGCTCCTGCAGCGCGTCGTCGTCGTGCATCGACGCGGGCAGCGCGTCCACATAGGCGATGCAGTCTTGCCAGCCCACCATGTCGCGCAGCAGCAGCGCCACCTCCAGCGCCACGCTGTGCGGCACGGCGCCGGTGGCCGGGTAGTCGGTGCGCAGGGCACGCGCCAGGTCGGCGGCTTGTGTGCGGTCGCGGGTCAGGCGGGCGCCGCGCACGCGGGCCTGGAAGGCGCTCAGCGCGTCCAGCTGGGCGCGGATCACGCTGGCCCGGTTGGGGTCGATGCGGGTCGGGTCGGGGAAGCCGGGGATGGTCTGGTACATCGGTGACGCACCGTCCGCCAGCCCTCGCGCGCCACTGCGCAGCGCGGCCTGGATGGCCAGGGCGGCCTCGTCGCTGACCATGCCGTCGGCCAGCGGGTAGACCAGCCGGCGCATCTGGTTGGTGTCAAACAGCGCGGTGGTCCAGTCGGCGCTGATCAGCAGGCAGCCGGTGCGTTTGCAGGCATGGCGGATGCCGATCTCGTAGTACACATTGCCGTTGGGGATGGTCATGTCGGCCACCACCAAATCCGAGAAATACAGCCGCTCCAGCATCTCCAGGATGATGGACGCACCGGTGTCCTGGTCGGCCCGCACCGGCTCGTAGCCCAGCTCGCTGATGAGCGGCGACAAAGCCTTGTTCCAGAGCGCGTCGAAGTCGATTTTTTCGGGCGCCCGGTCGGGTCGGGGCAGCACGGGTTTGATGCCAAACGGCATCACCATGAAACAGACGGGGCGCAGGGTGGTGGGCGTCATGGCTGAACTGGTGGCCGGCGTCATGGCAGCGCTCATGCTGGGGCTCCTGCGGGTGGGTGGCGCGGTAGTTTGCGC
>JANPOW010000488.1:0-6044 GCA_031428185.1 Betaproteobacteria bacterium
TGGCCCTGGGGGCCATGGACGTGCGGGGCCGCGATGCACCGGTGCCGGCCTGGCATGCGCTGGTCTGGCCGCGCGACCAGCCGCTGCCCGCCGCCGCGCTGGTGCAAGACTGGGATGCCCTGCGCGCGGCCGTCAGCGCCGGGCGCCATGCCCAGGCCACCGCGCTGCTGCAGGCCCTGCAGCACTACGCCGTGCTGCAGCCGCTGTGCCGCTGGCAGCGCACGCTGCTGCAGGCCAGCGGCGGCGCAGCACAGGCCGCCTGATCCGCCAACCTGCCTGGCCTGCCTGCCCGCCTGGCCTGCCTGCCCGGCAAGCCGCAAGATCAGCCGCAAGATCAGCCGCGTGGATGGTGCTGCGCATGCAGCCGCCGCAGCCGCTCACGCGCCACATGGGTGTAGATGGTGGTGGTGGCAATGTCGGCATGGCCCAGCAGCAATTGCACGGCGCGCAAATCAGCGCCGTGGTTCAGCAAGTGGGTGGCAAACGCATGGCGCAGGGTGTGCGGTGACAACGGCGCGTTGATGCCGGCCGTGGCCGCATGGCGCTTGACCAGGATCCAGAACATCTGCCGCGTCATCGGCCCACCGCGAGCGGTGACAAACAGCCCATCACTGCGCTGGCCCGCCAGAATGGCCTCGCGGGCTTCACGCAAGTAGCGCGTGATCCAGTCGCTGGCGTCATCACCAAACGGCACCAGCCGCTCTTTGGCGCCCTTGCCCACCACCCGCAGCACACCCTCCGCCAGGCCCACCCGCACCGTGCTGATGTCCACCAGCTCGGTCACACGCAGGCCGCTGGCGTACAGCAGTTCCAACATCGCGCGGTCGCGCAGGCCCAGCGGCGTGGCCACATCGGGTGCGGCCAGCAAGGCCTCCACCTGGGCCTCGGACAAGACCTTGGGCACCCGCAGCGCCTGGCGTGCGCTGCGCAGGCGCAGGGTGGCGTCAGCCGGCACCAGATGCTCACGCAAGGCCCAGCGGAAAAACCGCTTGAACACGGTGAGGCGCCGGTTGGCGCTGGTGGCCCGGCTGCCGGCATGGCGGTGGCTGGCGTAGCCCAGCAGATCGACCTCGGTGCTGCTGTCAAGCGCCCGGCCGGTGGTCTCAGCCAGCCACTGCGCGTACAGCGTCAGATCACGCCGGTAGGCCTCCAGCGTGAGCTTGGCCAGGCCGTCTTCGATCCACAGCGCGTCAACAAAACGCTTGATCAATGCCCGGCTGGCCGGCGGCAGGGCCGCGCCGGGCTCATCCAGGCTGGCAGCGGCGCGGCGCATCAAACAGGGTGAGGCGTGGCACTGGGCACGGTGCTCAAACACTCATTCCAGGCTGAGCTTTTGCGCCACCACGACTTTTTTGTAGACCTCGAACTCGGCCGCAATCTGCGCCGCAAACTCAGCCGGTGTGTTGGCCACCACCAGTGAGCCGGTGCCCTCGATGCGGGCCTTCACATCGGGCAGTTCGGTGGTTTTTTTAACCGCCGCGTAGACCTTGTCCACCACCTCTTTGGGCAGGCCTTTGGGGCCGTAGATGCCGTAGTAGGCCATGCGGTTGACCGGCTCCAGCCCCACCTCTTTGAAGGTGGGCACGCTGGGCAACTGGCTCAGCCGGCTGGGTGCCGAGACCACGATGGCCACCAACCGACCGTCCTTGATGAAGGGCAGCGCCGACGGCATGTTGTCAAAAATGATGGGCACCTGGCCGGCCACCGTGTCGTTGAGTGCCGGGCCGGCACCGCGGTAGGGGATGTGGGTGACAAACGTGCCCGACAGGTTCTTGAACAACTCCATCTGCAAGTGCCCGATGCTGCCGGTGCCCGAACTGGCAAAGCTGTATTTGCCGGGGCTCTTTTTCAACTCGGCCAAAAAGCCTTTGTAGTCCTTGGCCGGGAATGACGGATGCACCGCAATCACATTGGGCGTGGCCGCCACGTTGATGATGGGCGTGAAGTCAGTGATCGGGTTGTAGGGAATCTTGGGGTTGATGGCCGGGTTGGCGGCCGTGGTGGACACGGTGGCCATGCCCAGCGCCTAGCCGTCGGGTGTGGCCCGGGCGGTGTCGTTGGCACCCACTGAGCCACCACCGCCGGCCTTGTTTTCAACAATCATGGGCTGGCCCAGCGCGGCGGCAATCTTGTCGGCAATGGTGCGGGCCACGATGTCGGTGGTGCCACCGGGGGCAAACGGCACCACCAGCCGCACCGGCTTGTTGGGGTAGGCGGCCTGGGCCTGCGCGGCCAAGGGCGCGGCGAGGGTGACCAGTGTGGCCAATGCGGCCAGCAGGACGGGCGATCGCTTCATCGTGGCAAGTCTCCGGGGGCGTGGGGCGTGGGGCGGGAGGCGGGGTTGTCATGCCGCGCATGACGCCAAAGCGGCGCATTGTGGGGCCAGCGCAAAGCCCCTAAACCGGCTTGCCCAGCAGGCCGGCACGCAGCTTTTCGTCACTCACATGCTCGCCCACAAACACCCGCAGCAGCGCGGCGTAAAAATCCTCGCCGGGAATGGCCGCCCCCAGCAGCTTGCCGTTGTGCCAGAACTGCAGGCCCTGACCGGGCAAGAAATCGAGGTTGACCGCGTCACCCTTCTTGAACTTGCCCACCGGCTTGAGCAGTGCATCGAACCGCGCCGCGCGCTCGGCCAGCATGGCCTGCACATCGGCCGGGTTGTTGCGCTCGATGCCCTGGTGAAAGGCTTTGACAAACTCGGCCGCCGGCACCTCCAGCAACAGCCGCAGTTGCAGGCGCTTGGCACCTGGCACTGCGGCCACCGCGTCGGCCGTGCCGGCACGCTGGGCCAGGTACAGCGCAGCGGCGTAGCCCTTCAGAAACAAAACTGCCCGCAGCCCGGTGCCGTTGAGCTGCAGCGCCTGGCCGGCCAGTTGCACCTGGGGCTCAAAACGCACGCCGCCGATCGGGTTGGTGGGGTCGGCGGCGTGTGCGGCAGGCAGTGCCAACAACGGCAGGGCCAGCAAACAACAGCGCAGCAATCGGGTCAAAGTGGGATGCATGGGCAGGGGCACGGCAAGTGGGGGATGCGGACGGATCATGCTTCAACGCGCTGGCACGCATCGCCGCTGACCCGGCCGGCCTGCCCCCCGGCGCATGGCAGCGCGGGGCGCCAGGTCGGCCGCACGACACGATGAAAAACGGCGCCCGAAGGCGCCGTTGTGCGCAGCGGTGGGAGGCCCCGTTGGGCGATCACCGCGGGGCGTCAGGCCCGCAGGTGTGCCGGCCGCCGTGCCAGGCCCAGGCCCAGCAGCGCGACGGCGATCAGGGACAGCGAGGCAGGCTCAGGCACCTGGTCAACGGCGTTGACAACACCCGAGAACGTGGCCAGGCAGTTGGTGGCCGTGGTGCAGTGCGCGTTCATGTCCTTCAAGACGGTGATCGCAGCCACCGGGGTGAAGTTGTGGTCAAAACTGGCTGCCCCGCCGGGCAAGGACAAAAACGCCGAGCCCGGACCGTCGGTGCCGGTGTAGGTTTCAGCCATCGACACCACGCCGCCGTTGATGCCACCACCGGCAATTGCACCGTGAATACTCTTGATGCATTTGCTGCCGTCGGTGCAGGCAATGTTGTAGCCCAGCAAAAAGTCGTTGTCGATGTCGGTTGCCGAGGCCAGCAGGCTGAACTGGAATCGAAACCCCCATAGCCCACCCACACCGGCGATGGTGGAGTACGCCACGTCGTTGGCGGTGATGGGGTCACCGGTACCGAAGGTGAACCCGCTGAAGGTCTTGTCGTCGATCTCACACGCAGCGACGCTGACCAAGCCGGCATAGGTGCCGGTGGTGGCGCAGGCCGCAGCCTCTGCCCGCTGGACTGGCGCGCCGACCAGCAATAAAAAGGTCAGCAGCGTTGCCGCCGCTGCCCGAACTTTCAAGACTATTGATGACATGTTGAACCCCTGTGGATACGGCCGGAATGAGTTTGATTGGCCGCAGGTTTCAATTTGCATCAACCGTGCCACGGCAGCCATGTCATTGAATATGAAATACTTTTTAAAATGGCCACCGACCGGCCACTGAAAAATGTCAATTTTCCCGACATCCACAAGTTTGTGGACCTCTTGTTGAAACCATCACAGCGGCGTTTGTAAATATTCACGGCGGGTATTTTGGGTGGGCCCGGCGGTGGGTTGCTGCGGCCGTGGCGGCCTGCCGCAGCGCCTGGGGCTGCGGCACGGCGCTGGCACACTGCGGCCGATGCCCACCTTGCTGCTGTTGCTGCCCGACTTCTTGCTGATCGCCCTGGGCTACTTGCTGTGCCGCCACACCGCGCTGGACCGCACGGTTTGGGACGCTGCCGAGCGGCTGGTGTATTACCTGCTGTTCCCGGTGTTGCTGTTCCAGGCCATTGTGCGCACCCCCATCCACATGGCCGACATGCTGCAGTTTGGTGGCGCCGGGGTGGCGGTGGTGCTGTGCGGCATCGCGCTGGCGTACAGCCTGGGCCGGTTGCCTGGCGTCGACAAAACGCTGCACGCCAGCGGTGCCCAAACTGCCTTTCGCTTCAACAGCTTCATCGCGCTGGCGCTGGCCGAGCGCTTAGCGGGTGCGCCGGGTGTGGCCTGGCAGGCCTTGCTGGCCGCCCTGTGTGTGCCGCTGTGCAACGTGGCCGCCGTGTGGCCACTGGCGCGCCAGGGCGGCCACCACTACGGCCGTGAGCTGGCGCGCAACCCGCTGATCCTGGCCACCGCCGGTGGCTTGCTGGCCAACCTGGCCGGCCTGCAACTGCCGGACCTGGTGCTGACCACCCTGTCGCGCATCGGCGCGGCGGCGCTGCCGCTGGGCTTGATGGCGGCCGGTGCCGGGCTGCGCCTGGGCGCCCTGCGCCAGGCGCCGGGCCTCACCGTGGGGCTGTTGTCCATCCGCCACCTGGCGCTGCCGGCGGTGGCCATTGGCCTGGCCATCCAGCTGCCGCTGCCACCGGCACAACAAGCCGTGCTGGTGTCCTTTGCCGCCATGCCCACCGCCAGCACCGCCTACGTGCTGGCGGTGCGCATGGGCGGCAATGGCGCTTATGTGGCGGGCCTGGTGACCGTGTCCACCTTGCTTGCGGTGCTGGGCCTGCCAACGGCGCTGGCCGCGCTGGCCGCCCTGCGTTGACGGCCCACCGCGCCCGCCCCGTCACCACGGCGTTGGACCTGCCGGTGCCCACTGCACCACCTGCCGTGGGCACTGTTGAATGACCTTGCCGATGCCCCCTGCCCGCGCCACCCTGGCCCGCTGCACCCTGGCCAGTTGCAACCTCGCCAGTTGCACCCTGGCCGCACTGGCGCTGGCCAGCCCACCTGCGCTGGCTGCTGCGGCCTTGCCCGTCAGCGCCACCCTGGGCTTTGAGACGCTGCGCCTGCCCGGGCAAGAGCATTTGGGCCTGGCGCGCGCGGAGTTGCTGTTCGGCAGCGGCCACCAGCTGTGGCTGGGCCCGGCGGCCTACGGTGCTGCCGCCGGCCAGCGTGGTGGCTTGTTTGTGGGTGGCGTGGCACTTGAGCGGCGCTGGGCCTTGACCGACAGCCTGCGGCTGGACACCAGCCTGGGCCTGGGCGGTGGTGGTGGTGCGGCTGCCCCGGGGGGCAACGGCCTGCTGCTGCGCCCTGCGCTGCACTTGAGCCCGGGTTTTGGCCCGCTGCGTGTGGGCATCAGCGCGTCACGGGTGCAATTTGCCGCCAGTCGCGTGCATCGCCGGCGCGGATGGCCAGCCCAGTGGCGGCACCTGGGGCCTGGAAGCCAGCGCGTCGGCCCAAGGCAAGACGGCCGGCTACATGGATTTGCTGGCCCATGCCGGGCACAGCCTGGTGCTGGGCCCGGTGCGCCTGGGCCTGCGTGCGGCCGTGGGCCTGGGCGGCGGCGGTGCGGTGCTGACCGGTGGTGGTGCGATGGCCAGACTGGACGCCACCCTGCAGGCCGACCTGCCCGCCGGCTGGCAACTGGGCGCTGGCCTGGGCCGGGTGCGTGGCCAGGCCAGCACGCTGCGCGGCCAGCGTGCCGAGCTGTGGCTGGCGCACAGCCTGGAGCCCGGCGCCGCACCGGGTGCGCCCGACCGCGCCG
>JANPOW010000489.1:0-9176 GCA_031428185.1 Betaproteobacteria bacterium
TGTCCCATAGTTGAACTATGGGCCTGCAAATCCGGCAAAAACTGTCCTCGCTGGGGCCGTTTCTCGCTATCGACGCCCCAAGTCCGACAGGCTCCTAGGAGCCTGTCCGCCTCCATATCCGCAGCACGGCCGCGCGTTATCACCTCACCGCGCTCCATCACCAGGCACTGGTCGGCCAGCTCGGCGGCAAAGTTGTCGTACTGCTCTATTTGATGATGCCCAAGCTGGACGGCATCGGGGCAATCGCCCAACTGCACCCGCTGCTGCCGGCCACCCGCTTCTTGATCCTCACCAGCCTGGTCGAGCCGGCCGAGATCTGCCGCACCATCGGCGCTGGCGCCAGTGGTTATCTGCTGAAAAACGCCTCGTCGCAAGAGTTGGTCTCGGTCAGCCGCAGCAGCCACGCGGGGCGCCGGGTGATGGCGCCCGAGGCCACCGACGCCATGATTGCCGCGGCCCAGCGGCCCAGCCCCGGCGCTGACCTGACCCCGCGTGAACGCGAACTGCTGGGCCTGATGACCCGTGGCATGGCCAACCAGCAGATCGCCAATGCGCTTGGCCTGGCGCTGCCCACGGTCAAGTTCCACATCACCAACATCCTGGCCAAACTGGCGGTGGACAACCGCACCGAGGCGGTGTTGGTGGCGCTCAAGCACAAGCCCGTTCCGCCGGTCTGACGTCGGCCTGACGCCGGCCTGAAACCGGTTGCTGCAATCGGTTGCTGCAACCAGTTGACGCAGCACTTGCACCGGTGACGCCGTGCGCGCCACCGACCGCAACAAGGTGTCGCTGTACGGCATCCTGCAATACGCGCGCAGCACCGGCGTGACCACGGCGCAGCAAGTGCGCCTGGGTGGCCGCGACGACCAGAACCTGAGCGCCGACCTGTTTGCCTTTGGCGGCCTGGACTTCGAACGCAACAAGTTCACCAACCTTGCGCTGCGCAGCCAGTTGAGCGGCGGTTTGGGCAAACACCTGCTGAAGGGCCGCCAACCGGGGCGCCGGCCTGTCGGTGTCAATGACCAAATCGCTGAATCTGAATGTCGGTGTGGCAGTGGCACACAATTCAGCGCCGGACGCTGGCCGCAAGTCAACCGACTCGCTGCTGACGACCGGTATCTCGGTCAAGTTTGAATGATTTGACCTGATCAAAACCAAAACCATTACGGAGCAAGCAGCATGAGCATCGGTTCGGAATTCAAGGAGTTCATCTCCAAAGGCAATGTCATGGATCTCGCCGTCGGCGTGATCATCGGCGCCGCGTTTGGCAAGATCGTCGATTCGCTGGTCAAGGACTTGATCATGCCCATCGTCAGCAAGTTGTTTGGCGGGCTGGATTTCAGCAGCTACTTCATCCAGCTCAGCGCCACGCCGGCTGATTTCAAAGGCTCGGCAACCTCCTACGCTGACCTGAGCAAGGCCGGTGTCAACCTGCTGGCTTACGGCAACTTTGTGACCGTGGCGCTCAACTTCGTGATCCTGGCCTTCATCATCTTCTTGATGGTCAAGCAGGTGAACCGCATGAAGTCCGACGTGCCGCCGCCGCCGGCCGCACCGGCCCCCACGCCGGAAGACGTGGTGCTGCTGCGTGAGATCCGCGACGCGCTGAAGCGCTGAGCCTGCACGCTGGGCGGGCCGGCTGAGGCTGGCTGCGCCCAGGCTCCACAACGGCGCCTGCGGGCGCCGTTTTTCGTGGCTGGCGGCACCTGCGGGCGCCGTTTTTTGTGGTCGGCGGCGCCTGCGGGCGCAGCGCTTTCGTGGTCGGCGGCGCCTGCTGGCCGTGGCACAAAAGCGGCCAACCTGCAGGCGATACTCCTGCCACCGCCGCCTTGCGGCTTCGCGTGCTGCTGCCACCCGCCATGACCCAACCGCCCACACTCGACACCCTGACCCAATCCAAGATCCACCTCATCGGCGGTGAAAAAGGCGGGGTCGGCAAATCGATGGTCGCGCGCTTGCTGGCGCAGTACTTCATCGACCACGACATGCCGTTTGTCGGCTTTGATACCGACCGCTCCCACGGTGCACTGCTGCGCTACTACGGTGGTTACGCCTCACCCGTGCTGGCGGACCGCTACGAGGCGCTGGACGCCATTGTCGAGAGCGCGGCTGAATCCCCCGGCCAGCGTGTGCTGGTGGACCTGGCGGCACAAACCCACGCACCACTGGTCAAGTGGATGGACGAGTCGGGTGTGCTGGACCTGGCCGATATGAACGGCATGGCGGTGTATTACTGGCATGTGATGGACGCCGGGCGGGATTCAGTGGACTTGCTGGCCAAGCTGCTGGACCACTTTGGTGCCCGCCTGCGCTATGTGCTGGTGCGCAACCAGTTGCGCGGGGACGATTTCAGCCAGCTCGACAACTCGGGCCAGCAAGCGCGTGCCATCAGCCTGGGTGCGCAGGTCATCACGCTCAAGCACCTGCATGACCCGGTGGTGCAAAAAATCGACGCTGCCAACGCCAGCTTCTGGGCCGCCAAACACACCACCGGCAAAGACGGCCCGGGGCTGGGCCTGATGGAACGCCAGCGCCTGAAGATGTGGTTGGGCCATGCGATGGCCGAGCTGGACACGGTGCCGGTCTGAGCCCTTGATCTGACCGGCGTTCAGCGGGCTTGGCGGTGGGGGCGGCCGGGGCGGCGGTCCGGTGCGGGGTAGCTGGGACCGGTGCGGCGGGCATGCCGCAGTCGGCCTCAAGCGGCTGACTACACGACTCAAGCCTTGCCCTGCGTGGATCTACACCGGGGTGCCGCAGCCGGCGGCCCGGCAGCACCACCCGGCGTGGCTGCTCAATCGATGATGGACGAGGACACCAGGTCTTTCATCAGGCGGCGGTAGCCTGCACGCAACGGGCTGGGCGCCTGCGTCATGTAGACGACGCAGAGCTGCTCCTTGGGCTCAGCCCAGAAGAAGGTGCCGGCGTAGCCTGCCCACATGAACTCACCCGCCGTGCCGTGCACACCGGCCATGCCGTCACCCTGGCGCACCATCAAGCCCAGACCGAAGGTGTAGCCCGGCACCCCCAACAGCAGGGCGCCGGGGTTGACGGGCGCAGCTGCCAGCAGCGGCCCCAGGTGGTCGGCCGTCATCAACTGCACGGTGCTGCGCGACAGGATGCGCACACCGTCCAGTTGGCCACCGTTGAGCATGGCCTGGCAGTAGCGCAGGTAGTCACCCGCCGTGCCCACCGCACCCGCACCACCCGAGTCATTGCCCGGCACCTGGCTGACATCGATCAGCTTGTTGTCCACGCCGGTGGCCGGGTCTTTGGCAAAGGCCTCGGCCAGCCGTGCGGCCTTGGCGGCGGGCACGTGGAAGCCGGTGTCCACCATCTTGAGCGGGCCGAACAGCCGCTCTTGCAAAAACTCACCCAGGCGCTTGCCGGTCACTGCCTCCACCACGCGGCCCTGCACGTCCACCGACAGGCTGTATTCCCAGGCCGTGCCGGGCTGCTGCGCCAGCGGGGCCTTGCCCAGGCCATCGGCCATCTGGGGGCCGGGCAGGCTGCGGGCGTCAAAGTCCAGCGTTGGCTGGAACACACCGGCCTTGATGTAGGCCTCACGCACCAGGGTGTTTTTGGTCAGCTCACCGTAGGCGATACCGCTGGTGTGGCGCAGCAGGTCTTGCAGTGTGGGCTCGCGGTTGGCAGGCACCAGCTTGAAGCCGACGCCCCCAAACACCGGGTCGAAGCTGGCCACGCTGACCACCGGATTCTTGAACGATGGCAACCACTTGCTGACCGGGTCGGTCAGTTGCACCCGGCCGTCTTCCAGCAACATCATCAGCGCGGTTGAGGCCAGCGGCTTGGTCATGGAATACAGGCGGAACAGCGAATCGGTGGCCATGTTGGCGCCGGCGGCGTTGTTCAGGCTGCCAAAGGCCTGCGCGTACACCAGCTTGCCCTTGCGCGCCACCATCACCACCGCGCCGGGCAGTTTTTTATCGGCCACCTCCTGGTTGAAGCGGGCCGTCAGCGTGCCCAGACGCTGGCTGGACATGCCCACCGATTCCGGTGACGCGGTGGGCAACGGCTGGGCCTGCAGGGTTGCCGCGCCCAGAGCGGTGGCGACTGTCGCCAGGCAGCGCAGCAGGAAAGTCGGCGTATGGGTCATGGGTGGGTCGCAGTCGGAAGTTGGGGGTGTGCTGGTGCTGCGCAGGCTGGTGCAGCGGTGTGGCTTAACGCCCCAGCGCCTGCAGCCGCGCCGGCTCGACGATCTCGATCCAATAGCCGTCGGGGTCTTTGATGAAGGCCACGTCTTTCATCTTGCCCTGCTCGGGCCGCTTGACATAGGGCACCTGGTGTTGGTCGAACCAGGCCACGGCGGCGTCAAGATCAGGCACCGCGAAGCAGATGTGGCCAAAGCCTTGCGGCTGGGCATTGCCGTCGTGGTATTTGAAGGCCGGGTCGGCCTCGGTGCCCCAGTTGTGGGTGAGCTCCAGCACACCACGCTGGGCAAAAGTCCAGGCGGTGCGCTCACCCACCGCCTCAGGCGCCGGGTTGTCGGGCTGCGGGTGGGCCAAGAAATACAGCGAGAACTGCAGCTCTGGGAAGTCCAGCTTGCGCAGCAGGCGCAGGCCCATCAGCCGGGTGTAAAAGTCCAGCGCCACGGCCGGGTCTTTGACCCGCAGCATGCTGTGGTTGAGGACAAAACCGCTGGTGGCGGCGTCGGGCGACGCGCAGACGCCGGGTTGGTGCTCGGAGGAAAAAGTCATGCGGGATAGGATGGACAGGGGTTAAAAGGGACCGGCAGCTTAGCGCCGGGCGGTGCCAGCCACGGCGGCCAGCCGCGGTGGATCAGGCTGACCAGCGGCGCGTGGCGCGGCGGTGCCGGTTGCACCGGCCGCACCGGCCGCACCGGCCGCACGCTGCAGGTGGCGCATGCAGGTGACGCGCAAGAAGCTGGCGAAATTGGGCACCTCACCCCGGTGCGCCAGGATCTCATCATGGAACAGGCTGATCAGCGCATTGGTGGTGCACCCTTCCGCCGCGGCCATCTCGGCCAGCACATCCCACGCCATGTTCTCCAGCCGCAAACTGGTCAGCACGCCGTGGATGCGCACGGTGCGGCTGCGCTGCTCGTACTGGATCGGGTCGGCTTTGACAAAGAACTCGCACATGGTGGGCTCCTGCGGGTGGGCGCGTGTGGTCTAGATGGCTCTGGCCGTCATCTGCTTGGCGATGTACTCGGCCTGCCGGATGGCCAGCGTGACGATGGTCAGCGTGGGGTTTTCGGCCCCACCGGTGGTGAACTGGCTGCCATCGCTGATGAACAGGTTGGCCACATCGTGGCTCTGGCCGTAGGCGTTGCACACGCTGTCCTTGGCGCTGGCGCCCATGCGGCAGGTGCCCAGGTTGTGCGTGCTGGGGTAAGGCGGGGTGCGGAAGCTTTTGATGGCGCCGGCCGCCGCATACACCGCTTGGCCCTGCTTGAAGGCGTGCTCACGCATCGCGATGTCGTTGTCGTGGTCGTCGAAGTGCACGTTGGGCGCGGCATTGCCCCATTTGTCTTTGACGGCGGTGTTGAGCGTGACGCGGTTGGTCTCACGTGGCATGTCCTCACCCACCAACCACATGCCGGCCAGGTGGGTGTAGTTGTCCATGTAATCGGTGAACTCAGAGCCCCAGGCGCCGGGGTTCAAGAAAGCCGCCATGAAAGGCACCCCCAGCGACAAGGTCTCAAGCTCATAACCGCCGGCAAAACCGCGCTTGGTGTCGTGGCGCGCTTCGTCGCGGATGATGCCGGCCATGGTGGTGCCGCGGTACATGTGCACCGGCTGTTTGAACTGGGCATAAACCGACCCGGTCATGTGGCGCATGTAGTTGCGCCCCACCTGGCCCGAGCTGTTGGCCAGGCCGTCTTTGAATTTGTTGCTGGCGCTCAGCAGCAGCAGGCGCGGTGTTTCGATGGAGTTGCCGGCCACGCAGACGATGCGGGCTTTTTGCCGCTGCTCCTTGCCGGCCTTGTCGAAGTAGACGACGCCGGTGACTTTGCCGGCATCGTCATGCTCGATGCGCGAGACGTGGCTCTCAGGCCGCAGGTCGAGGTTGCCGGTGGCGTCAGCCGCTGGCAGTTCGGTGTACAGCGTGCTCCACTTGGCGCCGCTTTTGCAGCCCTGGAAGCAAAACCCCATCTGCATGCAGCGCCCACGGCCGTGGCGCGGCTGGCTGTTGATGGCCATGTTGCCGGTGTGCACCTCCTGGTAGCCCAGTTTCTTGGCGCCGGCGTGCATCACCTTGAAGTTGTTGTTGCCGGGCAGGCCAGGGATGCCGTTGGTGCGGGTCACGCCCATCTTGTCTTCAGCCCGGGCGTAGTAGGGCGCCAGCTCTTGCAGCGTCACCGGCCAGTCCATCAGGTTGGTGCCGGCAATGGCGCCGTAGTGGCTGCGGGCGCGGAACTCATGCTCCTGCAGCCGCAGTGATGCACCGGCCCAATGGGTGGTGGTGCCGCCGACTGTTTTGCAAATCCAGGTCGGCAGGCCAGCAAAATCCTTGGCCACGCGCCAGGTGCCGGACGTGGTGCGCGGGTCTAGCCACGCCAACTGCACGAAGCTTTTCCATTCGTCGTTGACAAACGTGGCCGGGCTTTGCAGCGCGCCGGCCTCCAGCACCACCACCTTGATGCCTTTTTGGCACAGCTCGTTGGCCAGCGTGCCGCCGCCCGCGCCTGAGCCGATGATGACAACGGCTGCGCCGTCGTTGAAGTCAATGCTTGCCATGGTGTGTCTCCGTCAGTTTTTTGGATTTGTCTGTGCTGCTGTGCTGTGCTGTGCCGGTGTTCAGCCCACCCAGGGCGCCGGACTGGCGTCTTTGCCGGGTGCCGGCAACCACTTCAGATCCTGAAACCCACGGGTGATGTAGCCGCCCTTCTGCCACACCGAGCCGGGGTAGCCAAACACGGCGAAGGCCATGTCGTTGTCGTACAGCGAGGTGATGCACTGGCCACGCACCAGGCCAAAAAACGGCTGGCCCTCGATCGATTTGGCAATGGCCAGGCGCTGGGCAGCGCTGGCCTTGGCAAAACTGCCACCGGCGGCGCTGTTGAGCGCGGCCACACCATCCTTGATCTGGCCGGCGGCGGTGGCATCCCCGGTGGCCTTGGCGTCCAGATCCTTGGCCAGCAGCGCGTAGACGGCGTCGGGTAAACGTTTGTGCGGGTACAGCGTGCGGCCAAAGGCCATCAGCGTCTGGCCGTCGGCCTTGCTCAAGGTCTTGAGCTCCAGCGCCCAGGCGCGCGACGGCGCCAGTGCTGCCAGCACCGAGCCGGCGGCGATGCTGCCCATCAACACGCCCGAGCCCTTGAGAAAACTGCGCCGCACCAGCGGCAAATCCAGCTTGGGCACGGCGCCCGAGTCTTCAGCGCAATCAGCGCTGGGGGCTGGGCCGGTTTGGCCGGTTTGGCCGGTTTGGCCGGTTTGGCCGGTTTGGCCGGTTTGGCCGGTCATGGTGATGGGAATGATGCGCATGGCTTGTCTCCAGGTGGGCCCGGGTGGATATGACCCCCGGTTGATTTCAGTGTTGCACTGGCTGCGGGCTGCCGGGTGTTAGGCGGCTACTTACAAGGGAAAGCACGGCCCCACGCTGGCCACTTGACAAGGGCGGGCCGCAGCGGGCGGTGATGGCACGGGTTCTGCCCCGCCACGTTGATCGCGTGTACGGGCCACAAGCTCAGCCAGCAGCAGGCAGAAGGCAGAACGCCGAGTTGGCAAATTTCGAAGGATTTCATGACGACACTTGGTTGAACAGTTGTACAGCCGGCGCGCTGCGACGACGCAGCGCCTGAAAAAGCCACCTCCGGCGCCAAGAACACAGCGACGCCGGTGATGGGTTTGGGGTTTGACGCCCTGGCGGCGGCAGGCCTTGTAGAACCTGATCGCGCCAAACAACTTGCTCGGATCGGTGATCGCCAGCGCGGGTTGCTGGTCGGCGCGGGCGGCGGCAGCGGCGGCATCGGCAATGCGCAAAGTGCCGTCAACGACAGCGTATTCAGTGGGGGTGCGCAGGTGCACAACAGGCATGGCAAAGATTGTAGGCAGACGCTCGGGCACGGCCTTTTTTTGCGCTGGGTCGTCGCGCCTGACCGTTGCCAGCCCGGCCACCGTGCGTGTTACAAACTGTTCCGGTGCGATGGGCAGGTCCGGTGCGATGGGCAGGTCCGGTTTGCAGCCCGCGCTGGCCGCACAGCGTCGTCTTGCCGCCGATGGCGTCTTTCTCAACCAAAGCTCTGGGGCGACAATGACGGGCAAAAAATCGGCGGCCAGACCGGCTGCAAAATCGCTGGCCTTGAGCGCGGCGCCGCGTGGTGCGTCCAAGCGCCCGGCGAGCGCCAAAACAACAACAACGACTGAAGGAAATCCCCCCATGGCGAGTGACGACAAGCCGAGCCAGCCCGCAGCCAGCGCAGCCAGCCCACGCGGTGATGAAGCCACCGCAAAAGCGCCGGCCATGGCGACCGAGCTGCCAACGGGCGGCAACATCGACAAAATCCGCGACATCATCTTCGGCAACCAGATGCGCGACTACGAGAAGCGCTTTGGCCGGCTCGAAGACCGGTTGCTGAAAGACTCAAACGACTTGCGCGACGAGCTCAAGCGCCGCTTCGAGCAGCTTGAGGCCTACACCCGCACCGAGTTTGAGGCGATTGCCGAACAACTGAAAAACGAGCAAGGCGAGCGCAGCAGCGCCGAGCAGGGGCTAACCCAAGCGCTGCGCGACCTGGGCCGGGCGACCGAGAAGCGCGCGCTGCAGCTTGACGAGCAGGCGGTGAAAAACGCGCGCGACCTGCGCCAGCAGTTGCTGGACCAGGCCAAACAACTGTCTGAGGAGTTGCGGCTGAAGGTGGATAACCTGGCGACCACGCTGGACCGCGAGGCGCAAGCGTTGCGCAACGACAAAACCGACCGCGCCGCGCTGGCCGCGCTGTTCACCGAGATGGCGATGCGGCTGACCGACGAGCTGACGCTGCCCGGCGAGTGAGCCGCGTCGAGCCCGCCGCAGCGCTGCGCGGCCCGGCCGCCGCAGCCGAGCCGGCGAACAGCGGCCCGCAGCCCGGCGATGCGTTTGCTGAGTTGCGCGGCTTGCTGTTCAGTGAAGAACAGTTGCAACTCGAGCACCTGCGCCGGCGCATCGAAGAGCCGCTGCTGCGCACCGAAGATGTCAGCCGGGTGCTGGTACAG
>JANPOW010000490.1:0-11722 GCA_031428185.1 Betaproteobacteria bacterium
CCGACAACTACCCCGGCCTGCTGGACGGGCTGATGGCCGATGCGGCATTCCCGGATGTGTGGGGCACGGCGCAGTCGGTCCCCGATTGCCGGGTGTTGAACCGCGACTGCTTGTCCCACCCTGGCAGCAGTGCGGCGCAGCGCCAGGCGTTTGAGGGCTTTACCCGCAACACCTGCGCGGCCTGGGACGCGGGCAACGGTGATGTGATCGTGGCCACCGGCGGCAGCGGCAATGCGGGCTGCGGGCTGAACGACAAAACCAAGGTCTACCACCCCACGCTCAACCCCACCGGCGCACGCTGCACCATCCAGGATGTCAGCGCCAACATCCTGGGCAAGGACAGCACCACCGGTTTTGCGCGCCGGCCGCTGGACAACGTGGGTGTGCAGTACGGCCTGGCCGCGCTCAAGACCGGTGCCATCACGGCGGCGCAGTTTTTGGCGGTCAACGAGGGTGTGGGCGGTTATGACGTCGACGGCAACCTGATCAACCAGCGCACCGCCGCCGATGCTGCCACGCTGCGCCGGGCTTACGAGACCGGGCGCTTGCTGTCGGGCGGCGGTGGCCTGACCAGCACACCCATCCTGCACTTGCGCGCCTATGCCGAGCCCGGCGCCGACATCCACACCATCTACAACGACCTGCTGATCCGCGAGAAGCTCAAACGGGCCAACGGCCGTGCCGACAACCAGGTGATCTGGGTGCTGCCCAACCCGGCGCTGGCACCACTGCTGGGCCTGGGCACGGCGCAGCAGGCGGTGCTGACCACCCTGCTGGGCCAGGTGATCCTGCAAGAGCTGGATGTGATGACGGCCTGGCTGGACGGCCTGACCGGTGATGCGGCGCCGCTGAGCGCGGACAAGGTGGCCAAGTACAAACCCGCCGCTGCGGTGGACGCCTGCTGGGGTGTGGCCGATGCCAAGCGCTACAACGAGGAGGCCACCTACAACGCCACCGGGGTGTGCAACAGCCTGTACAAAAAGACCCCGTCACCGCGCATGGCCGCCGGCGGGCCGCTGGTGGCCGCCATTGGCAAATGCCAGTTGAAGCCGGTTGCCGCAACCGACTACGCACCGGCGGTCGTGTCGGCCAGCGACCTGGCGCGCCTGGCCGCACTGTTCCCGCAGGGGGTGTGTGACTACAGCAAGGCCGGCGTGGAGCAGGTGCCGCTCAAAGCCACCTGGCAACGCTATTGAGGCTTTTTGCCCGCCGCTGATTTGGCGGCAGGCTTGGCGGCGGGCTTGCCGGCGGGCTTGGCGGCCGCCGTTTTGGGGGCCGCCTGCTTTTTGCCCGCCGCAGCTGCGCCCAGCAAGCCGTCCAGGTTTTTTTCGATCTCGGCGCTGATGGTCTTGGCAAACGCGCCCAGCAAAAAGCCCAGTTGTGCCGACAGGTCGAAATGGTCAGCCGCCACGATGAGCTGGCCTTTGACACCGCTGCGCGTGAACTGCACCGTGTCGCTGGTCTCGCCCTCCAGCACGGTGCAGTCCATCTGAAACGCTTGCTCAGCCTGTTCGGCCCAGGCCCAGGCCACTTTGCGGGCTTTGGCCAGGCCCAGGCTGTGGTCGCGGTGGATGTGGATGTCGGCCATGTGGTGGCTCTCCTCGGGGGTCGGTTCGGGCTTGTGGACGGGCCAGCAGCGCGGCGTGGCGCTGGTCGCGTGGCAGGGCGGCCAGGCGCCGCACCTCGGCGTGGAAGCGGGCAAAGCTGCGGCCTTCACGCTCAAACAGGCGCTCAAAATCGGCCACCTGGCTGTCGTAGGCGGCTTGCAGCGCCAACGTGGCGTTGTTGGCGCGGTCCAGCCAGGCGTCGAAGCCGGTGAAGCCAAACCAGGGGCTGCCGGGGGTGGTTTTGAGGGCTTGCACGGCGGCGCGCAGCTCGGCCATCAACTCGGCTTTGCGCTGCTGTTTGACGGCCTGGCTGGCGTCGCCCTCAAACACGGTTTGCAGGGCCTGGCGGGTGCGCAGCGTCAACGCCCGAAAGTCAGCCAGGCGCTGGTTGGCTGCAGCGTCGTCCACCGTGCGGCCGGTGTGGGCCTGCCAGCGCGCCAGGCCCAGGCGCTCAACGGCTGTGGCGTAACTCTCATTGAAGGTGGTGTCGCCGCTGGCGTAGGCCACCTGGTGCGCCAATTCATGAAACACCAGCCGCACCATGCCCGATTCCGACCCGACAACAAAGGTGTTGAGCAGCGGGTCACCGCCCAGCCAGTTGGTCCAGCCCAGGGTGCTGTACGCCGGCACACCGTAGACGGCGGCCTCCAGGCCGGTGGCGCGCTGCAGTGCGGCTTCGGCGTCGGCCGCGGCGCGGTCAAAAAACCCCCGGTAACCCACGCAGCCCATCACCGGGTAACACCAGGTCTTGAGCGTCAGCGACAAGCGGGGCGCGGCCACCACGTTCCACACCACGGCGGGGCGGCCCAGGTCAGCGTAGCGGTGGTAGCTGGGGTTGTCGGGCAGGCCCAGGTCAGTGACGGCAAATGCCCGCACCTGCTGCGCCAGTTGCAGGCGTTGGCGCAAGGCTGCGGGTGTGCTGGGGTCGGCCAGCCAGTCGTCCACCGGGCGGGCGCGGCGCATCACATCCAGATGGCCGCTGACGGATTGGGCGGTGTAGGCCAGTGGACCCATGGTGGTGTCGTTGGACGCGCAGCCGCCGCTCAGGGCCAGCACGGCCCCCACGGCCAGCCAGGCCGCGCCAGCGCTTGATCGTGCAGGCACGCTCAAGCCAACGCCACCTCAACCAGGCAGTCATAAAACGTGGGCGCACGGCCGATGTCGGTCAGGCGCTGGCTGGTGAGCTGGTTGACGTTGGTGCCCTCAGCGCCCAGCTTGCGCCACCACACGCCGAGGCCATTGACCACCCCTGGCCGGGCGCGCTGGCCGACTGACGCCTTGGTGAGGTAACTGCCCCGGTCGTTGAACACCCGCACCATCGCGCCGTCGGCAATGCCGCGTGCGGCGGCGTCGTCGGGGTGCAGCTCCAACAGCGGTTCACCCTCGATGCTGCGCAGGCTTTTGACGTTGACAAAGGTGCTGTTCAAGAAGTGCCGCGCCGGCGGCGAGATCATGGCCAGCGGGTAGCGTGCGGCCAGTGCCGGGGCCGATTGCCGGCTTTCATACGGCGGCACAAAGTCAGGCACGCCCAGCCCGGGCGCGGCCACCTGGGCGCGGCCGTTGGGCGTGGCAAAACCACCGTTGGCAAACGGCAGGCTTGGCAGGCCCAGCTTGACCCAGCCTTGGCGCTTCAGCTGCTCAAAGTCGAGCTTGGGCACGGCCTGGCGGGCCAGTTGCTCGTCGGTGTCGGCAAAACACGGATCAGTGAAGCCCAAACGCGCCGCCAGCTCCCGAAAAATCTGCGTGTTAGGTTTTGCCTGGCCCAGCGGCGCCACGGCCGGGTGGTTGATGACCACATAGGTGTGGCCGTAGCTTGTGTGCAGGTCCAGGTGCTCCAGCTGGGTAGTGGCGGGCAGCACGTAGTCGGCGTGGTCGGCGGTGTCGGTCAAAAAATGCTCCAGCACCACGGTGAACAGGTCGGGCCGCGTGAAGCCGGCCACCACCTTGGCCGAGTCAGGTGCCACCGCCACCGGGTTGCTGTTGTAGACGATCAGCGCCTCAACCTTGGGGCCGAAGCTGGGCGATGCATCGCGCAGCAAGTCGTCGCCGATGGTGCTCATGTTGATGGTGCGCGGCCGGCGGCCGGCCAGCAGGTCGGGCCGCTGCAGGGCTGCGTCGTCCTTGGCATCTTTGAACCAACCCGAGGCGGACAGCAGCAAACCACCACCACGCTGCGCCCAAGCACCGGTCAAACACGGCAGCAGCGCGACCAGGCGCACCGCATTGCCACCGCCGTGGCTGCGCTGCATGCCATAGTTCAGGCGGATGGCTGCCGGCCGGGTGCTGGCGTAGTCATGGGCCAACTGGCGCACCTGGTCGGCCGTCAGGCCACAGGTGGCAGCAGTGCGCTCGGGTGGCCAGGCCAGGGCAATGTCGCGCAGCGCATCGAAGCCATCGACATGGCGGCTGATGTAGTCGTCATCCAGCCAACCGTTGGTGATGAGTTGCTGCATCAGGCCCAGCGCCAGTGCGCCATCCGTGCCGGGCAGCAAGGCCAGGTGATCGTGGCATTTTTCAGCCGTCTCGCTGCGGCGGGGGTCAATGCACACCAGCTTGGCGCCGGCACGTTTAGCGGCCTGCGCAAAAGTCCAGAAGTGCAGGTTGGACGCGATGGAATTGCTGCCCCAGATCACGATCAGCTTGGCGTGGGCGTAGTCCTCAAGATGCATGCCCAGCTTGCCGCCGTAGGTGGCGGCCAGTGCTTCACCCCCGGCGGACGAGCAGATGGTGCGGTCCAGCAGCGACGCACCCAGCTGGTTGAAAAACCGCGCCGCCATACTCTCGCCCTGCAGCAGGCCCATCGTGCCGGCATAGCTGTAGGGCAGGATGGCTTGGGGGTCACGCGCGGCAATGGCCCGCAGGCGGGCGGCGATGTCGGTCAGCGCGGCATCCCAGCTCACGGGCTCAAACTGGCCGCTGCCTTTGGGGCCGGTGCGCTTGAGCGGCGTGAGCACACGCTCAGGGTGGTAGGTGCGCTCGGGGTAGCGCGACACCTTGGTGCACAGCGCGCCGTGGGTGGGTGGGTGGTCGGGGTCACCGGCCACTTTGATGACACGGCCGTCCTGCACGGTGATCTTGAGCGCGCAGGTGTCGGGGCAGTCATGCGGGCAGGCGCCCCGCACGGTGATGGGCGCGGTTGTGGGGCCGGTTGTCAAAGTGATGGCGGTGCGCATGCCCAACTATTGCACAGGGGTGCAGCGCTGGCGGCGTGGGGTGCGCCAGCCCGCCGGGCTTTCACCCAGGCGACGCTGCAAGGACACGCGGCGTAGTATTGTTTGTAGCCCGCTTTCCACCCTGTTTTGCCGGCCCGCATGCGGGCACAACCCCAACGGAGCCCGCCGATGCAACTGATCGAATCCATCCTCGCCGATGCCGCTGCCATCACCACCCTGCGCCGCGACATCCATGCCCACCCCGAGCTGTGTTTTCAAGAGCAGCGCACGTCCGATGTGATCGCCAAGGCGCTGACCGATTGGGGCATCCCCATCCACCGGGGCCTGGGCACCACGGGGGTGGTGGCCATCCTCAAGAACGGCACATCCCCCCGCGCCGTGGGCTTGCGGGCTGACATGGACGCCTTGCCGGTCACTGAAGGCAATACCTTTGCCCATGCCAGCAAACACCCCGGCAAGATGCATGCGTGCGGCCATGACGGCCACACCGCCATGCTGCTGGCCGCAGCCAAACACCTGTCCCGGCACCGCAACTTTGATGGCACGGTTTACCTGATCTTCCAGCCCGCTGAAGAAGGCGGCGGCGGTGCCCGCGAGATGATCAAGGACGGCCTGTTCACGCTGTTTCCGATGGAGGCGGTGTTTGGCGCGCACAACTGGCCGGGCATGGCGGTGGGCCAGTTCTCACTCAAAGACGGCCCGTGTTACGCGTCCAGCAATGAGTTCAAGATCATCCTGCGGGGCAAGGGCGCCCATGCCGCCATGCCGCATCTGGGGGTTGATCCGGTGCCGGCCGCCTGTGCCATGGTGCAGGGCTTCCAGACCATCATCTCGCGCAACAAGCGGCCGATCGACACCGGTGTGATCTCGGTCACCATGATCCACACCGGGGACGCCACCAACGTGATCCCCGAGACCTGTGAGGTCCAGGGCACGGTGCGCACCTTCACGACTGACGTGCTGGACATGATCGAGCGCCGCATGCAGGCCATGGCCCATGCCACCGCCGAGGCGTTTGAATGCACTTGTGAATTCCACTTCAAGCGCAACTACCCGCCCACCATCAACCACGCTGCTGAAACCGCATTTGCACGCCAGGTGCTGGCCGACATGGTGGGCGCAGACAACTTGCAGGAGTTTGAGCCGACGATGGGCGCGGAGGACTTCAGCTACTACCTGCTGGAGAAACCCGGCTGTTATTTCATGATCGGCAATGGCGACGGTGAACACCGCGAAGGTGGCCACGGCCTGGGGCCATGCATGCTGCACAACCCCAGCTACGACTTCAACGATGACCTGATCCCGCTGGGCGCCACCGCCTGGGTGCGGCTGGCTGAAGCCTGGCTGGGCACACCTCGCTGACAGGCCGGTGGTGATGGTCAACAACTTCTCACAAACCTACGCCGAGGCCCGCAGCAAGTTTGTGGCTGCTGCCGAGGCCGCCAACCTGGATGTGCACAGCCACAGCCACCCGCTGTTGGGCCAGCACGGTGAAGCGCTGGCGATGGACGTGGTGGTGGACGGCCCGCCTGATGCGCAAGCCCTGCTGCTGCTCAGCTCGGCCTGCCACGGGGTGGAGGGTTTTTGTGGCTCGGCTGTGCAGACCACGCTGCTGGCGGATGCCGCACTGCGCAGCGCGGCCCGCCGCGCGGGTGTGGCGCTGCTGCATGTGCATGCGCTCAATCCTCACGGCTTTTCATGGTTGCGCCGCACCACACATGAAAACGTGGACCTGAACCGCAACTTCCAGGATTTCTCGCAGCCGCTGCCGCGCAACACCGGCTACGACGCCATCGCCCACCTGCTGCTGCCCAGCACCTGGCCGCCTACACCGGCGGTGCAGCAGGCGGTGCATGACCACATCGCCCAGCACGGTGTGCCAGCCTGGCAAGCGGCGGTGAGTGGTGGCCAGTACCACCACCCACAAGGCCTGTTCTACGGCGGCCAAAACCCGACCTGGAGCCACCAGACCCTGCGCCAGGTGCTGCGTGACCATGCCCAGCGCTGCAGCCATTTGGGCTGGATCGACCTGCACACCGGGCTGGGGCCTAGCGGCGTGGGTGAACGCATCTTTGCCTGCCGGGATGACGCGGCGGCACTGGCCCGCGCCCGCGCCTGGTGGGGCGGGCCGGATGGCACGGCCGTCACGTCCATCGATGACGGCTCGTCCACGTCCGCGCCGCTCACCGGCCTGATGTGGCTGGCGGCCTATCAAGAGTGCCCACAAGCCGCCTACACCGGCATTGCGCTTGAATACGGCACCCTGCCCATCACACATATGCTGGACGCGCTGCGCGCCGACCAGTGGGCCGAGAACCACCCGGATGCACCGGCCGCCCAGCGCGCCGCCATCAAGCGCGCCACGCGGGATGCGTTCTACATCGACACCCCGGCGTGGAAGCAAGCAGTGCTGGATCAGGCGCTGGATGCCACCTGGCAGGCGGTGCGCGGGCTGGGCGAAAACGCCGCATGAGCGTGCCAGCCACCAAGCCCACCCCGCCGCCCACCCGGCGTATCGGCATCCTGCTCTACCCCGGCGTGGAGGCGCTGGACTTTGCCGGCCCGTTTGAGGTGTTCACCACCGCCAGCCGCATGGCCTTGCGGCTGGCGCCCGCAGCAGCGCCGCCGTTTGCCGTCTGCACCCTGGCCCGCAGCAGTGCCATGCCGCAAGGCCTGGTGGCCGCGCGCGCCGGCCTGCGGGTGGCGGTGGACCACGCGCTGGGCGACCACCCGCCGCTGGATTGGCTGCTGGTGCCAGGCGGTGTGGTGGACGCTGAACTGCAGCAGCCCAGCGCGCTGGCCTGGCTGGCCGCCACCGCGCCCGGCTGCGAGGGTGTGGCCTCGGTCTGCACCGGTGCTTTTTTGTTGGCGGCGGCCGGCCTGCTACCCACCGGCATGGCCGTCTGCACCCACTGGGAGGACGCCGAGGCCCTGCAGCGCGCCCACCCCACGTTGCAAGTGCAGCCGCAGCGCCGCTACATCGACTGCGGCCGCATCGTCACGTCGGCTGGCATCAGCGCCGGCATCGACATGAGCCTGCATCTGGTGGCCAGGCTGGCCGGCATGGCGCTGGCCGAGCGCACCGCGCGCCAGATGGATGTGGTGTGGACGCGCGACAGCGCCGCTGCCGCTTGATGCCCGCTGGCCGGCACTGACCGCCCCTGCGCCCGGCCGCACACCAGCTGGGGCGCCACCACACCCACCCGCGCACTGCCGGCGTGCCGGCCTGGCCCGGCGGCGGTGCCTGCACAGCGGGAAAGTCCCGGCTGTGCGCCTGGCAGGCTGGTTGCGTAGCATCGTCTTGAATCCTGGCCGTTTGGTCAGCTTCCTGGCGAACCCGGGCCGCCTGCCGCCCGGACTGCAGGAGCACGCCGCGTGCCTTCCTCCACTGCCTCTGCCGCTGCACCAGCCGCCAGCGCATCACCCGACATCCAGCCCGCCCGCCTGGCTGCCGAGCAGTACACCCGCAACTTTGCCGACGCGGCCCCCCGCTACAGCCGCACCCAGGCCCTGGTGGAGGCTGAGCGCTGCCTCTACTGTTTTGATGCGCCCTGCACCACCGCCTGCCCCACCGGCATCGACGTGCCCAGCTTCATCCGCCGCATCGGCGAGGACAACCTGCGTGGTGCCGCCACCACCATCCTGGCGGCCAACCCGCTGGGCGGCACCTGCGCCCGCGTCTGCCCCACTGAGGTGCTGTGTGAGCAGGTGTGTGTGCGCACCACCCAAAGCGGCAAACCGGTAGAGATCGGCCGGCTGCAGCGCTACGCGGTGGACGCGGTGATGGGCTTGCCCATCAGCGCGGTGCTGCCCCGTGCCGCCAGCACCGGCCAGCGCGTGGCCGTGGTCGGTGCCGGCCCCGCCGGCCTGGCCTGTGCGGTGGGCCTGGCGCGGCTGGGCCACGCGGTGGACGTGTTTGATGCCCGGCCCAAGGGCGGCGGCCTGAATGAATACGGCCTGGCCAGCTACAAAGTACCCGACCAGTTTGCCCAGCGTGAGCTGGACTGGTTGCTGGGCATCGGCGGCATCACACTGCACACCGGCTGGCGCCTGGCCGGCGCGGCACAACTGGCCACCCTGCGCAGCAGCCACGCGGCCGTCTACCTGGCGCTGGGCCTGGCCACCACCCAGGGCCTGGGTGTGCCGGGCGAACACTTGAGCGGTGTGCGCGACGCGGTGGATTTCATCGCCGAGCTGCGCCAGGCACACGACACATCCCGCCTTGCCGACCTGCCGATAGGCCGCCGGGTGGTGGTGATCGGCGGTGGCATGACCGCCGTGGACGCCGCGGTGCAAAGCAGGCTGCTGGGCGCGGACGAGGTGCACATGGTCTACCGGCGCGGGCCGGCCACGATGGGCGCATCACCCGCCGAGCAGGACTGGGCGCTCAAGCACGGTGTGCATATCCACCACTGGCTTGCACCCCAGGCCATCCTGGGTGCTGCGGGTGCGGTGGGCGCTGCGGGGGCCGCCAGCGCGGTGCAATTTTCCCGGCAGCAGCAGGTGGATGGCCGGTTGCAGCCCAGCGGCCAGACGCTGACGCTGGCCGCCGACATGGTGCTCAAGGCCATCGGCCAGCAGTTGGACAGCCCGCTGCTGGCCGGCACCGGGCTGGTGCTGCAGGGCGGGCGCATCACCGCCGACGCCGATGGCCGCACCGGTGTGCCCGGCCTGTATGCCGGCGGTGATTGCCGGCTGGGTGGCCGCGACCTGACGGTGCAGGCGGTGCAGGACGGCAAACGCGCCGCCGCCGCCATCCACGCCCAAATCACCGCCTGCGTCGGCGCCCAAATCAGCGCCCAAATCAGCGCCCAAATCAGCGCCCAACACACCGCCTGACCGGAGCCCCGCCCATGGCCGACCTCACCACCACCTTTGCCGGCATCCGCAGCCCCAACCCGTTCTGGCTGGCCAGCGCACCGCCCACCGACAAGGCCTACAACGTGCACCGCGCCTTTGAGGCCGGCTGGGGCGGCGTGGTCTGGAAGACCTTGGGCGAAGAAGGCCCGCCGGTGGTCAACGTCAACGGCCCACGCTACGGCGCGCTGCTCACAGCCGGCCGCTTGCTGCTGGGTTTCAACAACATCGAGCTGATCACCGACCGGCCGCTGCAGCTCAACCTGCAAGAAATCCGCGCTGTCAAACGCGCCTGGCCTGACCGGGCGATGGTCGTCAGCCTGATGGTGCCCTGCACCGAGGCGGCCTGGAAAGCCATCCTGCCCCTGGTGGAAGACACCGGCTGCGACGGCGTGGAGCTGAACTTTGGCTGCCCGCACGGCATGAGTGAACGTGGCATGGGCGCAGCGGTGGGCCAGGTGCCCGAGTACATCCAGCAAATCACCGCCTGGTGCAAGCACTACAGCCGGCTGCCGGTTGTCGTCAAGCTCACGCCCAACATCACTGACATCCGCCAGCCCGCCCGCGCCGCCAAAGAGGGCGGTGCCGACGCGGTGAGCCTGATCAACACCATCAACTCCATCATGGGCGTTGACCCGGCCACGTTGACCATGAGCCCGGCCACCGGCGGGATGGGCAGCCACGGCGGCTATTGCGGCCCGGCGGTCAAGCCCATCGCGCTGAACATGGTGGCCGAAATCGGCCGCTTCAAACCCACCCAGGGCCTGCCTATCTCGGGCATTGGCGGCATTGGCACCTGGCGCGACGCGCTGGACTACATCGCGCTGGGCGCTGGCAATGTGCAGGTGTGTACTGCGGCGATGGTGTACGGCTTCAAGATCGTGCAGGAGATGGCGGACGGCTTGAGCAACTACATGGACACGATGGGCTTCAAGACGATCGAGGACTTCCGTGGCCGGGCGCTGGCCACCGTCACCGACTGGCAATACCTGAACCTCAACGCCATCAGCAAAGCGGTGATTGACCAGGACAAGTGCATTGCCTGCGGCCGCTGCCATATCGCCTGTGAGGACACGTCCCACCAGGCCATCACTCGGGTGAAAGGCGGCGTGCGCCACTTTGAGGTGAAAGACGACGAATGCGTGGGCTGCAACCTGTGCGTCACCGTCTGCCCCGTGCCCGAGTGCATCAGCCTGCGCACCCTGGCGCCGGGTGAGGTGGACGCCCGCACCGGGCTGGTGGTCAGCCCGTCTGCCGCCAACTGGACGGCGCATGCCAACAATCCCGTGCGCCAGCCCGACACGGCGCCCGCTGCCAGCACTTGAAGCCGCGCTGGCGGCGCGGGCTTGACGCCGCCCGCCCGCAGCGCAACCATCACCCGACACCCTGCCAGGAGAACCCCATGAAACCCCTGCTGATTCGCGGCGCCACCGTGGTCAATGCCGACCGTGAATTTGCCGCCGACGTGTTGTGCGAAGGCGGCAAGATCACCGCCGTGGGCACCGGCCTGGCCACCCCCGCCAGCTGCGAGACGCTGGACGGCAGCGGCCGCTATCTGATGCCTGGCGGGATTGACCCGCACACCCACATGCAACTGCCCTTCATGGGCACCACCACGATGGATGATTTTTACAGTGGCACCGCAGCGGCGCTGGCCGGCGGCACCACCACCATCATCGATTTTGTGATCCCCGACCCGCACGAACCGCTGCTGGCGGCTTATCACAAGTGGCGCGGCTGGGCCGAAAAAGCCGCGGCCGACTACAGCTTTCATGTGGCCGTGACCTGGTGGGACGAAAGCGTGCACCGCGACATGGGCACGCTGGTGCGCGACGAAGGCGTGAACAGCTTCAAGCACTTCATGGCCTACAAAAACGCCATCATGTGTGACGACGAAACGCTGGTGAACAGCTTCAAGCGCGCGCTGGAGTTGGGCGCCATGCCCACGGTGCATGCCGAAAACGGTGAGCTGGTGTATTTGCTGCAAGCCGAGATGAAAGCCAAAGGCATCTTGGGCCCCGAGGGCCACCCGCTGAGCCGCCCGCCTGCGGTAGAGGCCGAAGCCGCGCAACGCGCCATCGCCAT
>JANPOW010000491.1:0-9896 GCA_031428185.1 Betaproteobacteria bacterium
GGTTATTCGGCCGCCTTCCGCGCGGCAGACTTGGGCCTCAAGACGGTGATCGTGGAGCGCTACGCCACCCTGGGCGGCGTGTGCCTCAACGTCGGCTGCATCCCCAGCAAGGCCTTGCTGCATGTGGCCGGCGTGATGGACGAGGTCAAGCACTTTGCGGCGCTGGGTGTCACTTTTGCGCCGCCTGAGGTCAACCTGCCCACCTTGCTGGGCCACAAGAACAAGGTGGTGGGCAAGCTCACCGGTGGGTTGGCTGCAATGGCCAAAATGCGCAAGGTCACCACGCTGCGGGGTTACGGCAGCTTTGCCGACCCGCACCATGTGGTGGTGGACGAAACCACCGGTGAGGCCCAGGCCAAGACCGGCAAGACGCAAACCATCAAGTTCAAGCAATGCATCATCGCCGCCGGCTCTCAAGCCGTGCGGCTGCCGTTTTTGCCGGACGACCCGCGCATCGTGGACAGCACCGGCGCGCTGGAGCTGCGCCAGAGCCCCAAAAAGATGCTGGTGGTGGGCGGCGGCATCATCGGGCTGGAGATGGGCACGGTGTATTCCACCCTGGGCGCCCGGCTGGACGTGGTGGAGATGCTGGACGGCCTGATGCAAGGCGCTGACCGCGATCTGGTCAAGGTGTGGCAAAAGATGAACGCGCCGCGCTTTGACAACATCCTGCTCAGGACCAAAACCGTGGCGGCTGAGGCGACGGCGGACGGCATCCGCGTGCAGTTTGAAGGGCTGGACGGCAAGAAGAGCGAAGGCCTGTACGACCTGGTGCTGCAAGCCGTGGGCCGCACACCCAACGGCAAAAAGATCGCCGCTGACAAAGCCGGTGTGGTGGTCACGGACCGCGGTTTCATCCCGGTAGACCTGCAGATGCGCACCAACGTGCCGCACATCTTTGCCATCGGCGACGTGGTGGGCCAACCCATGCTGGCGCACAAGGCGGTGCACGAGGCGCATGTGGCGGCTGAGGTTGCCGCTGGGGACAACAAAGCCCAGTTCGACGCGCGTGTGATCCCCAGCGTGGCCTACACCGACCCCGAGGTGGCCTGGGTGGGCCTGACCGAAGACGACGCCAAAGCGCGCGGCATCAAGGTCAAGAAGGGCTTGTTCCCGTGGTCGGCCTCTGGTCGGGCCATTGCCAACGGCCGCGACGAGGGCTTCACCAAGCTCTTGTTTGATGACAGCCACGACTCCACAAGTTCGGCCCACGGCCACGGCAAGATCCTGGGCGGCGGCATCGTCGGCACCCATGCCGGCGACATGATCGGCGAGATCGCCCTGGCCATCGAAATGGGCGCCGACGCGGTGGACATCGGCAAGACCATCCACCCACACCCCACACTGGGTGAAAGCATCGGCATGGCGGCCGAAGTGGCGCACGGCAGTTGCACGGATTTGCCGCCAGCACGGCGTTGACCCTGCACTGCGCACGGCTGGCCACCGTTTGAGTGGCCAGAACCGGCAAAAGTCGCACTCCGCAATTCAAGTTCCGCAGTGGTCGGGACGACAACACGGCAAGGCCACCACCCGGCTCGGCAGCCATGCCGGCCTGGGTGGCAGCCACTCCCCACCCCGTGTTGCCGACCTGCACGCCCGCCGGCGTGCCTTTGCCGATGTCCGACGCTGACCTCCCACCCTTCGCCGTCCGCAGCGCCGACCCGGTGTCGCTGCCCACGCTTGCCACGCTGGGCGCAGGTGTTTCACTGGGCCTGGCCGCCTGGCTGGGCTGGCACGGCCACAGCGGGCTGGCCTGTGCGGCCCTGGCCGGCGCCAGTGGCCTGACCGGCGCGCTGTTGGCCAGGCGCCAGGTGGCGCAAGCCGCCGCCCGTTTGCTGGACGAAACGGTGGGCCCCAGCAGCCTGCCACCGGCTGACCGGGCACGCGGTGGCGGCCCGCCCGCCTTGCGTGCCGTGCCCGAGCTGCAACCGCTGTCCGACGGCTTGCAGCGCATGCTGCTGCGCCAGCAAGCCCTGTTTGAGGCCCAGGCCGAGCAACTGGAGTTGCTGCGGGTGCAAGCCCACAGCGACCCACTGACCGGCCTGCCCAATCGACGCCACTTCACCGCCACGCTGGACGCGGTGCTGACCGGTGAAAACGCACCGGCCGAGACCGGCCTGGTGCTGCTGCGCCTGCGTGACCTGAGCGGCATGAACCAGCGCATCGGCCACAGCGCCACTGACCACGTGCTGCAGGCGGTGGGCCAGACCCTGCTGGCCTACCCCAGCCGCATCGAGCGCTGCTGCGTCGGCCGGCTGGGCGGTGCCGACTTTGCGCTGCTGCTGCCGGTGGGTGGCCTGGCTGTCGAGACCGCCGAATCACTGGTGCATGCCTTGCGGCTGCCCTTTGCCGGCATTGACCCATCGGCCAGCGTCAGCGCCGGCGCGGTGGAGTTGCAATCACCCACCAGCGCAGCGGCCGCACTGTCTCTGGCCCGCGCCGCCTTGAACCAGGCCGAGGCCGCCGCCGCTGGCCTGGCGGCCACCACCACGCCACGCGCCGCGCCGCCTGCACCGCCCACCGATGCAGCGGTCTGGCAGCAGCGCATCGAGCGTGCGCTGGACAACGGCTGGGTGGCGCTCGGCGCCTACCCGGTCTGCACGCCAGACGGCCGGCAGTTGCACCTGGACAGCCCGCTGCGGGTGCGGCTGCGCACCCACGGCCTGCCCGAGCCGGCCTCGCGCTGGTTGTCGCGCGCCATCCGCAACCAGCTCAGCGCCCAGGTGGACGAACGTGCGCTGATGCTGGCACTCGACGCCACCCGGCGCGACGGCCTGGCCCGCTGCATCAACCTGGCCGCGCAATCGGTGGCCGACGAGGCTTTTGTCGACGCCATGACCATCCGCCTGGAGGCCGCACCCGAAGCCGCCTGCCGGCTCTGGATCGACCTGCCTGAATCACTGGCGCTGGACCAGCCCGAGCGGGTGCGTGCGCTGTCACGCCGCTGGCGCCCGCTGGGCGTGCGGCTGGGGCTGGAGCATGCCGGTGAGCGGCTGGCCCGCATCCCGCAGTTGATCAGCCTGGGGCTGGACTGCGTGCGCATCGACGGCCGCTTTGTCAACGGCATTGATGGCGTGGAAGCCGACAGCGCCCGGCGCTATCTGCAAGGCCTGGTGCGGCTGGGCCAGAGCGTGGGCCTGCAGGTGTTTGCCGAGGGCGTGCGGTCTGAAGACGACCTGGCGCATTTGTGGAGCATGGGCTTTGATGCCGCCACCGGGCCGGCGCTGCAGGAGGATCTGGTGGAGGCTTGATGCAACACCACAGCGGCCAGCCGGCGCGGCGGCTGATCGGGCGCCTGCTGGGCTGGTGAGCCAAGCGCCAGGGCTTAGCCGATGTCGGCGCTGTGTAGCGGGTACAGGCCGCTGGCCCGGCAGGCCAAGTAGTGCTTGAGCGTCTCGCGCACGGTGCGGAAGGCGATCTCGTCCCACGGGATCTCATGCGCGTGGAACAGCCTGGCCTCCAGCGTCTCGCTGCCGGGGTCCAGCGTGGTGTCCAGCATGCGGGCGCGGTAGAAAAAATGCACCTGGCCTACCCGCACCACATTCATCACGGTGAGCAGGTCTTGCATCTCCACCCGTGCGCCGGCTTCTTCCACCGTCTCGCGCAGCGCGCCGTCGGCCAGGGTCTCGCCCAACTCCATGAAGCCGGCCGGCAGGGTCCAGAAGCCGTAACGCGGCTCGATGGCGCGTTTGCACAGCAGCACCTGCTCACCCCACACCGGCACCGTGCCCACCACGTTGAGCGGGTTCTCGTAATGCACCAAGCCGCAGGCCGGGCACACCGCACGCTCACGGTTGTCGTCGGCGGGCACCTGGTAGTTCACGGCGGTGCCGCAGTGGCGGCAATGTTGGATGCGGCGGGGGTCTATCAGCATGGCAAAAGTGTAGTCGTGCGGTGCGGCCCAAGCCGGCCCAAGCCGGGTTCGCCTGGCTTTGGCCCTGCGCCGGCAAGGCCGCATGGCATCATCCCGTGCGCCATCCAGCCCGGCCCGCCAATCCCTTCTTGCCGCCACCTATGCACCACGTCATCACCGCGCCCGCCCAAGCCACTGTGCCTGTTGTGGGGGGCGGGCTGTTCCCGGTGCACCGCATCTACTGTGTGGGCCGCAACTACGCCGAGCATGCACAGGAGATGGGCTTTACCGGCCGCGAGCCGCCGTTCTTCTTCTTGAAGCCGGCCGATGCCGTGCTGCCGGTGGCCGATGGCAGTGTGGGCGCCATGCCTTACCCACCACTCACAGCCAATCTGCACCATGAGATCGAGCTGGTGGTGGCCATCGGCACCGGAGGCCGCAACATCGCCGCCGCCGACGCCGCCAAGCACATCTGGGGCTACGCCGTGGGCCTGGACATGACCCGGCGTGACCTGCAGAACGCGATGAAAAAACAGGGCCGGCCCTGGTGTATCGGCAAGGCGTTTGATGCCTCGGCACCCATCGCCCCGCTGCACCCGATCAGCACCACCGGTGAGCTGACATCGGGCGCGATCACGCTGTCGGTCAACGGTGCGCAGCGCCAGAAGGGTGATTTGTCCGACTTGATCTGGAGTGTGGCCGAGACCATCGAAACCCTGTCCAAAGCCTGGGCGCTGCAGCCGGGTGACCTGATCTTCACCGGCACACCGGCCGGTGTGGGGGCGGTGGTGGCGGGTGATTTGATCGAAGGCCACATCGCCGGCCTGGGCACGCTGCAGGTGTGCATCGCAGCGGCCTGAAGTCCTCGTTTGCGGGATGCCGTGCGTCATCACCATGCAGCCGCTATTCCCCGCCTGGCCTGCGCCAACTCGCATCAGCGCGCTGATGAGCACGCGCCAGGGTGGCACCAGCCAGCGCCCGTTCGACAGCCTCAATCTGCGGCCACCCGCACTGGGCGCCGACGTGCTGGGTGCGGCCGACAGCCCCACCGCCGTGCAGGCCAACCAGCAGCGTTTTGCGATGGCCCTGGGTGCTGCGCCGGTGTGGCTGCACCAGGTGCACGGCGCTGGCGTTGTGCGGCTGCAGCCTGCGCATCTGCAGCCGGGTGCCGGATTGCCTGAAGCCGATGCCAGCATCAGCACCACCCCGGGCCTGGCCTGCACCGTGTTGGTGGCTGATTGCCTGCCGGTGCTGTTCTGCACGGCTGACGGTCTGGCGGTTGGCGCGGCCCATGCCGGTTGGCGCGGCCTGGCCGCAGGGGTGCTGGACAACACCGTGGCCGCCTTGTGCGCCGCCGCCTGCTGCCCGCCCGATCAACTGCTGGCTTGGCTGGGCCCCTGCATCGGCCCACAGGTTTTTGAGGTGGGCGCCGATGTGCTGCAGGCCTTTGGCGCCGACCCGCTGGCGCATGAACCGACACGCGCCGACCCGCTCATTTGCCCCAGCCCGCGGCCTGACGGCAGCGCCCGATGGCGCGCTGATCTGGCCGGCCTGGCGCGGCGCCGCTTGTTGGCGCTGGGTGTGGGCCAGATCAG
This sequence comes from Betaproteobacteria bacterium, assembly GCA_031428185.1. Classification (GTDB taxonomy): domain Bacteria; phylum Pseudomonadota; class Gammaproteobacteria; order Burkholderiales; family Burkholderiaceae_C; genus Pseudaquabacterium. Next base: position 5,449 of record JANPOW010000491.1, read on the forward strand.
CGGTGGTGGCTGGTGCACCGTGGCCGACGCTTCACGGTTTTTCTCGTTCCGGCGTGACGGCCGCACCGGGCGCATGGCTGCGGCCATCGCCATTCGGGCCTGATGACACATCGGGATGGCGGCTGGTGGCCAGCCCGGTGTTTGCCGCGTCCGCAGCTGCGGGTGCAGTGGTCTTGGCCGCTGGCGTTGCCGCCGCCTCGGCTGCCAAGCGCGCCCGCCGCCGCGCCGGTGTGCCCATCACATACAGCACGATGCTCAGCGGCAGGGCGCCGTACAACACCAGCGTTAGCAGCGCACCCAACAGCGTGCCCTGGGTGGAACTGGCCTCGGCCGCCACCATCAAAACCACCACAAAAATCCAAGCCACGGCGACGATGTGCATTTCAGATGGCGATACGCAATATCACTTATTGAAAATTCACGTCATGCTGCGGTAAGCTCGCGGCCGTACAACGTGAAGCCCTGCACAGCATCGCACACCGGCCCGCACGAGGCAGGCCGCACAAGGAGACAAGCCCATGACACAACCCACCATTCCGGCCCTGGCCGACATCGGGCAGGCCGCCCAAGCCAATCTGCAAGCCTTCAGCGGCGCGATGGGTGATGCGGTCAAAACCCTGTCGGGCTTGAACGTGCCGATGGATGCACTGGCCAAGCTGCAGGGCGACTACCTGGCCCAAGCCAGCGCGCTGTGGAACAGCACGCTGAACGCCACCCTCAGCGCTGCCCGCATCGACGGCGCCAATGGTGCCAAGCCGCCTGTCACGCTGGGCGACAAGCGTTTTGCTGCCCAGGCCTGGGCGCACAACCCGGCCGCCGCGCTGGCCGCGCAAACCTATCTGCTGAACGCCCGCACCCTGATGCAGCTGACCGACAGCCTGCAGTGCGACGCCAAGACCAAGGCCAAGGTGCGCTTTGCGGTGCAGCAGTGGGTGGACGCGGCCAGCCCGGCCAATTGCCTGGCCACCAACCCCGAGGCCCTGGCCAAGGCGGTGGCGACCGGTGGTGAAAGCCTGCAGCAGGGCCTGCAACTGCTGCTCAAGGATTTGCAGCAAGGCCATATCTCGCAAACGGATGAGAGCGGTTTTGAGGTGGGCCGCAATGTGGCCACCAGCGAGGGCGCGGTGGTGTTCGAGAACCCGTTTTTCCAGCTGATTGAATACAAACCGCTCAGCACCAAAGTGCATGAGCGGCCGATGTTGTTTGTGCCGCCCTGCATCAACAAGTACTACATCCTTGACCTGCAGCCCGAGAACTCGGTGATCCGCTACACGGTTGAGCAAGGCCATCGGGTGTTTGTGGTGAGCTGGCGCAACCCCGATGCCAGCCTGGCCGCCGCCACCTGGGACGACTACATCGAGCACGGCCCGATTGCCGCCATCGCGCAGGTGCAGGCCATCACGGGTGCGGCCACCATCAATACGCTGGGCTTTTGTGTGGGCGGCACCATCCTCAGTACTGCGCTGGCGGTGCTGGCTGCGCGTGGCCAGCAGCCTGCGGCGTCGTTGACGCTGCTGACCACCTTGCTGGACTTCAGCGACACCGGCATCCTGGATGTGTTTGTCGATGAGGCGTCCGTCCGCCAGCGCGAGAAGACGCTGGGGCCTGACGCCCCGGGCGGCCCGGCGCTGCTGCAAGGCAAAGAGCTGGCCACCACCTTCAACCTGCTGCGGCCCAACGACCTGGTGTGGAACTACGTGGTGGGAAAATACCTGAAGGGGGAGGCCCCGCCGCCGTTCGATTTGCTGTACTGGAACGGTGACTCCACCAACCTGCCGGGCCCGATGTACTGCTGGTATTTGCGCCACACCTACCTTGAGAACCAACTCATGGTGCCGGGTGCACTGACGGTGTGTGGCCAGAAGCTGGACCTGGGCAAGATCTTGTGCCCGGTGTTCATCTACGCCTCGCGTGAGGACCACATCGTGCCCTGGCAGGCGGCCTACCTGTCCACCGGGGTGCTGAGCGGCGCCAAGGACAAAATCTTTGTGCTGGGTGCGTCCGGCCATATCGCCGGGGTCATCAACCCGGCCTCCAAAAACAAGCGCAGCCACTGGACGCTCTCCACAAACGCCGCAAAGCTGCCAGCACAAGCCGCCGACTGGTTCAAGGCCGCCACCGAGACCCCGGGGAGTTGGTGGCCGGTTTGGGCCGGTTGGCTGGGCAGCCATGCGGGCAAACAAGTGGCGGCGCCCAAAACCTACGGCGACCGCCAGCACCCGGTGATCGAGCCGGCGCCGGGCCGCTACGTCAAACAAAAAGCTTGATCCCCACGAAGCGCTACAAGGCCTGACGACCGGTCGAGCCTGGGCAAAAACAGCCCCGACGCGCTACATTTTTCCTTCCATTCCTGGAGACTGTTCATGAGCATCGACATCGTCATCGTCGCCGCTGCCCGCACTGCGGTGGGCAAGTTTGGTGGCACCCTGGCCAAGACCCCCGCACCAGAGCTTGGCGCCACCGTGATCAAAGCCCTGCTGGAGCGCAGCGGGCTGACCGGCGAGCAGATCAGTGAAGTGATCCTGGGCCAGGTGCTTGCCGCCGGCTCGGGCCAGAACCCGGCGCGCCAGTCCATCATCAAGGCCGGCCTGCCGGTGGGTGTGCCGGGCTTCACCATCAACAAGGTCTGCGGCTCCGGCTTGAAGGCGGTGATGCTGGCTGCCCAAGCCATCCGCGACGGCGACAGCGAGATCGTCATCGCCGGTGGTCAAGAGAGCATGAGCCTGGCGCCCCACGTGCTGCCGGGCAGCCGTGACGGCATGCGCATGGGCGACTGGAAGCTCATCGACACCATGATCACCGACGGCCTGTGGGATGTGTACAACCAGTACCACATGGGCATCACCGCCGAAAACGTGGCCAAGCAGTACGGCATCAGCCGCGAGGCGCAAGACGCGCTGGCACTGGGCAGCCAGCAAAAAGCTGCCGCCGCGCAAGAGGCTGGCCGCTTCAGGGACGAGATCGTGCCGGTGTCCATCGCCCAGAAAAAGGGCGACCCGATCATTTTTGCGGCCGATGAGTTCATCAACAAAAAAACCAATGCCGAAGCACTGGCTGGCCTGCGCCCGGCGTTCGACAAAACCGGCTCGGTGACGGCGGGCAACGCATCCGGCCTGAACGACGGCGCCGCTGCGGTGATGGTGATGAGCGCAGCCAAGGCCGCAGCACTGGGCCTGACACCGCTGGCGCGCATCGCGAGCTATGCCAGCGCCGGGCTGGACCCCAAGATCATGGGCATGGGCCCGGTGCCCGCGGCCCGCAAGGCGCTGCAGCGCGCCGGCTGGAAAGCCACCGACCTGGACCTGCTGGAGATCAACGAGGCCTTTGCTGCCCAGGCCTGCGCGGTGCACCAAGAGATGGGCTGGGACATGAGCAAAGTCAACGTCAACGGTGGCGCCATTGCCATCGGCCACCCGATTGGTGCGTCGGGTGCGCGCATCCTGGTCACGCTGCTGCACGAGATGGTCAAGCGCGATGCCAAAAAAGGCATTGCGTCGCTGTGCATCGGTGGTGGCCTGGGCGTGGCGTTGACGGTGGAGCGCTGAACCGCTGCACAAAACAAGCGCCCAGGCAGGGCGAACCCGGTTGACCGCTGCAGCGCTTGAAGACAACCTTCCAGTCAGTGGTCGCCGAGGTGACATCCCGCTTCGGGCCCTACCTTCCAGACAATTCAGGAGAGAAACATGAGTCAAAAAGTTGCATACGTCACCGGCGGCATGGGTGGCATCGGTACCGCCATCTGCCAGCGCCTGCACAAGCAGGGCTTCAAGGTGATTGCCGGTTGTGGCCCCAGCCGCGACTTCAACAAGTGGCTGGACGAGCAAAAAGTGCTGGGTTATGACTTTTTCGCGTCGGTGGGCAATGTGGCCGATTGGGACTCGACCGTGGACGCCTTCAACAAGGCCGTGGCCGAGCACGGCAGCATTGACGTGCTGGTCAACAACGCCGGCATCACGCGTGACCGCATGTTCCTCAAGATGTCACCCGACGACTGGAAGGCGGTGATCGACACCAACCTGAACAGCATGTTCTACGTCACCAAGCAAGTGGTGCCGGGCATGGTGGAAAAAGGCTGGGGCCGCATCATCCAGATCAGCTCAGTCAACGGTGAAAAAGGCCAATCCGGCCAGACCAACTACTCGGCTGCCAAGGCCGGCATGCACGGCTTCACGATGGCGCTGGCGCAAGAAATGGCCAACAAGGGTGTGACGGTGAACACCGTGAGCCCGGGCTACATCGGCACCGACATGGTCCGCGCCATCAAGCCCGAAGTGCTGGAAAAAATCGTCGCCACCATCCCCGTCAAACGCCTGGGCACACCGGACGAAATCGGCTCGATCTGCGCCTGGCTGGCGGGGGATGACTCGGGCTTTACCACCGGGGCAGACTTTTCTTGCAACGGTGGTTTGCACATGGGGTGAGCCCGGATGTGCGACAGGCCCTGCGGC